>JBOHYW010000032.1:0-25076 GCA_050738155.1 Rhodanobacteraceae bacterium | reverse complement strand
GATTTGGCACTGCTGATCCGCGCGATCGCGGAAATCGACGGCATCGGGCGGATTCGTTTCACCACCTCGCACCCGCTGGAATTTTCCGACTCACTGGTCGCGGCGTACCGCGACGTGCCCAAACTCGCCAACTTCCTGCACCTGCCAGTGCAATCGGGTTCCGACCGCATCCTCAGCGTTATGAAGCGCGGCTACACCGCGCTGGAATACAAATCGAAGATCCGCAAGCTGCGTGCGGTGCGACCGGACATTTGCATTTCCTCTGACTTCATCGTCGGCTTTCCGGGCGAGACCGACGCCGACTTCGCCAAAACCCTGCAGTTGATCGAGGATGTCAACTTCGATCAATCCTTTTCTTTCATTTATTCGAAGCGTCCCGGCACCCCTGCGTCCAATTTGTTCGATGCAACGCCGGACAGCGTCAAACACGAACGTCTCAAACACCTTCAGGACGTCCTTAATTTCCACGCGGCAAAAATCAGCGAAGCAATGGTAGGCAGCGTGCAGCGGATCCTCGTTATCGGGCCGTCGAAAAAGGACCCGAACGAACTCACCGGCAAGACCGAAAACATGCGGCAGGTGAATTTTGCCGGTGACGCGAAGATGATCGGGCAATTCGTGGATGTCACGATCACCGCCGCGCTGACCAATTCGTTGCGTGGCCGGATCGCAGTCCGGCAAAGCGAAAGCAAAAGCCTTGACACGGATAAAATCCGATAAAGGCAGATCAATAAAAATGTCCACCAGAACGTGTCCGTGATCATTCCGGGTCGCATGCGCTTTACTCCTGGAATGCTCTATCTGCTCTTACCCGTGTAAATCCGTGTCAAAAGCTTCTCTTCCGCTCCTCGTTCCGACCCATGACTGATGCGCTCACCCAACACGATTTCACACTCGAACCCGACGACAACGAACGGCTCGCCAACCTGTGCGGGCCGTTCGACGAGCACCTGCGCCAGATCGAGCTGCGCCTCGGCGTCGAGATCAACAACCGCGGCAATGTATTTCGGGTGATCGGCGAAGAACCCGCCGTGCATTCCGGCGAACGCGTGCTGCGCGCACTGTACGCGGCGACCGCGGATGAATCGCTGGACGGACGCAAGATCAACACGCGGCTGTCAGAAGCTGGCGTCGACGCCTTGGCCGAAAGCCAAGCCGAAGCTGCGCAGGAAGTCACGGTCAAGGTCAAGCGCGGCACCATCCGCGGACGCGGTCCCAACCAGGTGCGCTACCTGCATGCGATCGCCACCCACGACATCAACTTCGGCATCGGCCCGGCCGGTACCGGCAAAACCTATCTCGCGGTCGCGAGCGCGGTCGAGGCGCTGGAAACCGCGCGCGTGCAGCGCCTGATCCTGGTGCGGCCCGCGGTCGAAGCCGGCGAAAAACTCGGCTTCCTGCCGGGCGATCTCGCGCAGAAGGTCGATCCCTATTTGCGTCCGTTGTACGACGCGCTGTACGAGATGCTCGGCTTTGACAAGGTCGCGCGACTGATCGAGCGCAACGTGATCGAAATCGCCCCACTTGCCTACATGCGCGGACGAACCTTGAACGATTCGTTCGTGATCCTCGACGAAGCGCAGAACAGCACCGTCGAACAGATGAAGATGTTCCTGACCCGCATCGGCTTCGGCACCACCACGGTGGTCACCGGCGACGTGACGCAGGTGGACCTGCCGCGCAACACCCGCTCGGGCCTGCGCAACGTGATCGAAGTGCTGCGCGACGTCGATGGCATCAGCTTCACATTCTTCACCGCGCGCGATGTGGTGCGGCACCCGCTGGTCGCGAAGATCGTGAGGGCGTACGAGAAAGCGGAAGAAGGTGAAGACGGGACTCGGGACCCAGGACTCGGGACGCGGGAAAGTCGAAGCCACTCGCCGTGAGCAAATCCTCCAGAACAGGTACCTCTCACCACCCAACAGCCGGCGGTAGCCGCGAGGTGTTGGCACAACAGCGGGGCGATTCTTCGAGTCCCGAGTCCCGAGTCCCGGGTCCCGCGGTCCACTTGGGTTACGCCCTGCCCCGCCGCGGCATTCCCTCTGCCGCGAGTTTCCACCAATGGGTCGCGTCTGCATTGGCCAGCGCACGCTATCGCAAGCCGGCGGAACTTTCGATCCGTATCGTCGGCGCACGCGGAGGCCGGGCGTTGAACCGCGAATATCGCGGCAAGGACTACGCGACCAACGTGTTGTCGTTTCCGATCGAGCTGCCACGTGGCATCATTTCACCGCTGCTCGGCGACCTCGTGATCTGTGCACCCGTGGTCACGCGCGAAGCTCGCGAACAAGGCAAGCTGCCGCGTAATCACTACGCGCACCTGACCGTGCACGGTGTGCTGCACCTGCTCGGCTACGATCACATGAACGATGCGGATGCCGCGCGAATGGAGAAATTGGAGACGCGGATTCTCGCGACGCTCGGTATCGCCGATCCGTATTGAAAATGCCGGCTCCGGCCTTTGGCCTTGAGCCGGCCTGCATTCCGTCATCCGCAGGCCGGTTCAAGGAGCGCAGCGACAGAACCGGCGTCACCTGTGACCCACACGAATAAAAAAACGCGGCCTTGCGGCCGCGCTTTTCATGATCGAGAACCTTCGACCTGCGCTTATTTGCTGGTGCTGCTGCTGGCGCTGTTGTCGATCTTCACCAAGGTGACGTCGAACACCAGCGTCTCATTCGGCGGGAAGCCGTTCTTGGGCTGCGAGCCGTAAGCCAGATCGGCCGGAATCACGAACTTGTAATGGCTACCCGTCGGCATCAACAGCATCGCTTCCTTGAAGCCCGGGAACACGTTGGCCAGCGACAGCTTGGCCGGGCCCGAACCGTGCTTGGCGGACGAGTCGAACTCTTCACCATTGACGAACGAGCCGGTGTAGTTGACCGCGACGGTATCGGTCGCCTTTGGACGCGGGCCGGTGCCCTGGCTGATGACCTGGTACTGCAAGCCATCCTGCGTCACGCGCACGCCCGGCTTGTTCTTGTTCTTGGCAAGGAACGCATCGCCGGCCTTCTTGTTGGCGGTCGACACTTGATCGTAGTGCTGCTTGCCGAGGGTCTGCAGCTCGGCGCCGAAAGCCTTGGCGACCTTCTCTGCGTCGGCCTGGTTCATGCTGGGCTTCTTGCCTTCCAGCGCGCGCGTGACCGCCTGCCCCACCTGCTGCGGGCTGATCAGGGTGCGTGCCCATTCCGGATAGCGACCCGCGAGCTCGTACCCGACAATCTCGCTGGCCTTGGCCTTGTCGACATGCGTAGCGGCGGTGGTGGATTTGGATTGCGCCTGCGAAACACCCGCCACGCCCAACGCGGCGATCACGGCAACGGCAGCCAAGGTAGGCCGCATGATCTGCTTCATCTGTGAATTCCTCTGGTGGTGGTTGGCCGGCGCACCCGCGCGCCATTTCTTGCTGCATGAAACTGACCATTCTGCGTGTTTCCACGTGGAATGGCAATGTCGAGTGAGACCACGCCGGGCCTACAGGGTTCCGATGAACACCAAAACCGGTGACCCCACTACACCAGGCAACACCACCAAGCGTGACTGATGGCAGGGGTTGTTGACAGTGGATTTTTTGGTGTTATAGTTCACTACAACACTGGTCAACGAGGTCACTAAAGGAGACCGCCATGAACGCCCGCAAACCCATCGCTTTCGCCGCCGCAATGCTGATTACCGCTGCCAACCTGTACGGCATCGCCACCTACACCAGCGCCGCGACCGGTGCCATGAACACGACCGACCGCGCCACCACCGAGGTCATCCAGACCCTGCCGACGATCAACGTGCACCCGACTCGCGAACAGCTTCAAGAGGTGCTGCACGGTGGCTCAGAGCCGACCAGTTCCATCGCGACCCCGGTCGGCAATACGTCGATGCCGTACTACTCGTTTGCCGCTGACACGGCTGCCGGCGCGTGATGCGATCCTCCGCCCCTCGCGCACGCCGTGCGAGGATTGGGCAATCACACGCAAGGGTCCAATCATGAGCGTGACCTGGAACGACAACGTCCCGATCTATCGCCAACTGCGCGAACGCGTGGTGGCGATGATCCTGGACGGCGCCTTGCACGAGGGCGACGCCCTGCCCTCGGTGCGTCAGGTCGCGGCCGACTATCAGATCAACCCGCTCACCGTTTCCAAGGCGTATCAGGAACTGGTGGACGAGCAACTGGTGGAAAAGCGCCGCGGCCTCGGCATGTTCGTCACCGACGGCGCCCATGCGGCGCTGCTGAAGAGTGAACGCGAACATTTCCTGCGCGAAGAATGGCCGCGCCTGCACGCGCGCATCGAACGCATGGGCATCGATCTCGAGCAATTGCTGAACACACCGCCTCATCATTCCGACAAGAGGGAATCATGATGAACATCGCAATGGACACCGTCGCCGAGCGCCCCGCCCCGCCGCCGGGAACGGATGCGGACATCACCATCCGTGCGCACGGACTGAGCAAGCATTACAAGAACACGGCTGCGCTGGATGGCGCCAATTTCGAGGTAAGCGCCGGCCGCATCGTCGGCCTGATCGGACCCAATGGCGCCGGCAAGACCACCGCGCTGAAGGCGATCCTCGGCCTCACCGATTTCAAGGGCGAGCTCTCGGTACTGGGCATGGACCCGCGCCGCGACCGGCCGGCCCTGATGCGCGAAGTCTGCTTCATCGCCGACGTCGCCACCCTGCCGCGCTGGATACGGGTGCACGAAGCGATCGATTTCGTGGCCGGCGTGCATCCGCGTTTCAATCGCGCCAAGTGCGAGCGCTTTCTTTCCCGCACCAAGCTGCAGGTCAACCAGAAGGTGCGCGAGATGTCGAAAGGCATGATCGTGCAACTGCACCTCGCCATCGTGATGGCGATCGACGCACGCCTGCTGGTGCTGGACGAACCAACGCTGGGCCTGGATATCCTCTATCGCAAGCAGTTCTACCAGCACCTGCTGGAAGACTACTTCGACGAAAACAAGACCATCCTGATCACCACCCACCAAGTCGAGGAAATCGAACACATCCTCACCGACCTGTTGTTCATCCGCGATGGCAAAATCGCGTTGAACACGAGCATGGAAGAAATGGGCGCCAGGTTCATCGAGGTGCTGGTCGGGCCCGACAAGGTCGAAGCCGCGCGCGCGCTGAAGCCCGTCGACGAGCGCGGCGCGGTATTCGGCAAGTCCGTTTTCCTGTATGACGGCGCCGATCCGGAACGGCTTGCGGAGCTTGGCGAAACCAAGCGGCCTTCGGTCTCGGATCTGTTCGTCGCCACCATGAAAGGAACCTACGCATGAAAGCGATCGTCAACTCCCGCTTCGCATGGTTGCTGAAGCGCGAATACTGGGAAGAGCGACGCGGTTTCCTGCGCGCGCAGGTGATCGTTGCCGGCGTGATCATCGTGCTCAGCATTCTCGGCATCATAGTCGCCGAAGCCACGCGTGCCCGCTGGAGCAGCAATGGCCTCCACGTCCAGATCGGCGCCGGCAACCTGAATGGAATCCTGCAAAACGCGCTCGGTCACAATCCCGACGCGCTGGTAAAAGGCCTCGACGCAACGATGCTTTCCTTCGGCCTGTTCGCCGCAGTCGTGTTGTTTTTCGTGGTGTTCTTCTATCTGCTCGGCGCGCTGTACGACGATCGCCGCGACCGCAGCATCATGTTCTGGAAGTCGCTACCGATTTCGGATACTGCCACGGTGATCTCCAAGGCGATATCGGCCATCGTGATCGCACCCTTGATCGCGGTCGTGGTGGTGCTGGCCGGCTACATCGCCGAACAGATCATCATGAGCATCTGGTTCGCGGCCCACGGTTTGAATCCCTTCACGTTGCTGTGGGCGCATGCCGGCCCCTACTCGACGTGGCTGCACATGCTGGCGATGATCCCGGTCAACGCGGTGTGGGCATTGCCGACGGTGGGCTGGCTGCTGCTGTGGTCGGCGGTGGTGCGCAGCAAACCATTCCTGTGGGCGGTCGCGGTCCCGATCATCGCGGGCGTACTGAATTTCTGGGTGCAACTGTTGGGCATGCCGCATGTCGACCTGAGGTTCATGTGGGGCGACCTGGTCGGGCGTTCACTGTTGAGCGTACTGCCCGGAAGCTGGATGGCCGTCTACGCCAATGCCCCGGACATCGCCCGCCTCGCAAATATGGGCGACGTCAACCGCCACATCGGTACCTACGGAATGATGTACGGCGTGTTCGCGACGCCGCAGATGTGGATCGGTGCTGCCGTCGGCATCGCCCTGATCGCCGCCGCGATCTGGTTCCGCCGCTGGCGCGATGACGCCTGAGGACACATGCCGCGCCGTATTTGGCTGAATCCATCAAATCGCGGAAAGGAGACTCACGTGATTCGCCGCGCAACAGCAATCAGCATCACGCCAAAGCAGATTTTGCGTCGAAATATCCATCACGGAGAGGCGCGCCCATGAAAAAGATTCTGACCCTCGCAGGTACCGTTCTGATCGCCATGATGCTGACTGCCTGCTCGCCAGGTATCCATACGCTCGGCAACAGTATCACTTTCGATTCCGATGGCATGGTGGTGCACGCAGCGGGGCAACCCAGCGCACACGTCAGCCGCAACGGCGGCCTCAGCATCGATGGCAAGGTCGTTGCGGTAACACCGGCGCAGCGTCAATTGCTCTCGCGTTACTACCGGGAAGCGCGTGACGCCCAGGATTCTGGCGAAGCGGTGGGGAAGCAAGGTGTGAATATTGCCACCCGCAGCATTGGCGACGCGATCAGCTCGATCTTTCGTGGCAACTCGTCCAGGGCCGAAAAACAACTGGATGCGCAGTCGCAGCAGATCGAAGTTGCTGCCGACAAGCTGTGTACCGATGTCAAGGCATTGGGCTCCACCCAGAAAGCCATCGCGAACGGGATTCCCGCATTCGCACCCTATGTATCCGGCGACCAGTTCCGGTGCACGGTCACCCATACCACCATCATCAAAACCGACGGCGCCAAGTCCACATCGTTTACTTACTCGTTCGAGCCAGCCCAAAGCCCGCACGCCATCACGACCAATGCGTCGACTCGGCATACCCGCCAATCCGGCGAATCCACCACCCCCACTTCGAGCAAACCATGAACTCGATCCGATCCCTCGCACTCGTCACCCTTGTCGCCTGCCTGCCGGTCGTTGGCGCATGCAGCTCGGGGCAATCGTCTTCCGGCGGCATCACCGGCGCCATCGACAGTTCCATTTCGAGCGCCCTCGACAACGCCCAGGCACAGTTGCGCGATCACAACATCACCGTGTCGCACAACGATTCCAACCTGCCGAAGGCAGAAATAACTCCCAAGGGCGATTTCATCGTCGGCGGCAAGACCGTCGCGATCACGCCGGCGCAGCGCGCCGCACTGCTCGACTACCGCAAACAGATGATCTCGGTTGCCTCGCAAGGCATCGCGATCGGCAAACAGGGCGCGGCGCTCGGCATGCAGGCGGCAGCCACCGCGTTGGCGGCAGCACTTTCTGGCAAGTCCGACAAGGAGATCCAGCAAAAGGTGGAAACGCAGACGGCCGGCATCCGCCAAGCCGCCGCCAAGATCTGCGACCGCCTGCCGGCGATGATGGCCGAGCAACAGAAGCTTGCCGCGGTGCTGCCAGCATTCAAGCCTTACGCGACGATGACGCAAGAAGACATCGACAGCTGTCGCGAGGATGCGTTGCACGACGACGATGACGATTGACAAAGCATCAACGTATCGCAGCTAGCCGGTTCGCAGCTAGCCGGTGCCACCCTGCCATAGGGCATCGGCCGTTTCATCATCAAGCGTTTTAGCAAGACTCGATCTACAGGAGCCACCCATGGGCGCGAATATCCACCCCATTACACGAATCGCATGCGTATCCATCGCATTGGTGATGCTCACCGCCTGTGCCAGCTTCCGCACCGCCGACAATGAACTGGACACCGCCGCACGACAAGTGGCAACGCAAGACATGACGCTCACGGCCGACGCCACCAAGGTGCCGAACGCAGCCATCACGCCGCAAGGCGATTTCCTGATTGCCGGCAAGCCCGCTGTATTGACGCCAACCCAACGCGAAGAACTGCTGACCTACCGCGCGCAATACATCGCTATCGCGCAACAGGCGATAGCGATCGGACATGAAGGCGTGGACGTCGGCAGGCGGGCCGTCGTGCCGATGGTGTTCGCGGCGCTATTCGGTGCGTCCGACGAAACGATCGACGCGCGGATGAATGAACGATTGGCGGGGGTGAGAAAGGACACGGCAAAACTTTGCGATCGCCTGCCGCGATTCAAGAGGACCCAGGACCAACTCGCTGCCGATCTCCCCGCATTCAAGCCTTATGCAACGTTGACACCGCGAAAGGTCGACGAATGCCGCGACGACGCATTGAAGAGCCTCAACGTCGCCGACAATTGAGCACGGTAGGGCGGAACCCGCGCAGTGGTTTCCGCCGACCTGCTCCACCATCAATCACCCATGGCGGAATCCGCCACGCGGCTTCCGCGCTACGCCGGTTGATGTGGATCCCGTATCGACGGCCATCCATGGTCTGCACGGGATGAAGGCATCGACCGATGAGGGTGCAATCATCCGAACAGGAAGAAACAGACTGATGAACCTATTCAGGATTACTGCGCTGGCGGCCGTGATGCTGACAGCGCCGGCACTTGCGAAGACAACAACCGAAACCATTCCCGTCACGCTGGCGCCAACGATCAGCTCGCCGCAATCGGGACGGATCATCGTGTTCGCCAAGAAAGTCGATCCCTCCGCCAAACCACTGAGCCATGTCGACACCTCGGCGTTCGAGCCGACCGGCACCGCCATCGCAGCGAAGGAAACGTGGTCGCTGCGCCGCGGCGAGACCGCCGAGATCGATGGCGATGTCGATACCTTCCCGGCGCCATTCGCCAAGCTGCCTGCAGGCACTTACGCTTTCCAGGCGGTGCTCGATCGCAATCATGATTACGCTTATGGCGGGCGGGGTTCGGGCGATATCATTTCGCCGGTGATCGAGGCCAAGCTGCCGGGCCCGATCCCCACGTTGACGCTCACGCATATCGTCAAGTGGAACTGGCTCAAGGGGCGTATCGCGCATCTTCCCGATGCCAAGCGCGCCGCGATAAAGTCGGCCTTGAGCAAGCTCAAGCGAGTCGATTTCGTCAGCCCCGCTCTGTCGAAATTCTGGGGCCGGCCGATGCACATGCGCGCCTGGGTTGCACTACCGCCGGGTTATGGCACTCCGGGCAAAACGTTCCCGGTCGTTTATACGACCAACGGATTTGGTGGCCCGCCCGGATACAAGAAATTTTCCACCGCGCAAATCGAGCAGATGATGACGTCGGGCGCGATGCCGCCGATGATCTGGGTGTATCTCGATGAAGCCTCGCCGCGCGGCACGTGCGAATTCGCCGATTCGGTCAACAACGGGCCGTGGGGCCAAGCGCTCACCACCGAGTTCATCCCGTGGATCGAAAAGCACTACGCGACGGACGGCAAGCCCTCGTCGCGCTTCCTTACCAGCCACTCGTCGGGTGGTTGGGCGGCCTTGTGGTTGCAGGTGCGCTATCCCAAGGTGTTCGGCGGATCGTGGCCAGTTTCGCCCGATCCCGTCGACTTCCACGCTTTCATCAATATCGACATCTATGCGCCCCACGCGAACGCCTATCATGACGCCACCGGCAAACCGATCCCGCTGATGCGCGAGCACGGCAAGGTAATCGCCACGATGGAGCAATTCGCCAAGATGGAGCGCGTGCTCGGCGTCTATGGCGGACAGTTCGCCTCGTTCGAATGGGTGTTCTCGCCCAAGGGCCCCGATGGCCGACCCGAGCCGCTGTTCAACCGTGCGACCGGCGATATCGATCCGAAAGTCGCGACTTATTGGCGTGACCATTACGACATTGCATGGCGTATCCGCCACGACTGGCCGGCGCTCAAGCCCGACCTGGACGGCAAAATCCACCTTTATGTCGGTACCACGGACAACTTTTACCTGAACCGCTCGGCGCGGCTGCTCAAACAGGCGTTCGACAGTGTGGGCGCGCACGAGGATTTCACCTTCATCCCCCACAAGGCCCATTTCGACGTCTACAAGATCGGCAACGATCGATTCGGATTGATGAAGGAGATCGCCTGGTCCATGTACAAGCAGGCTCGCCCGAACGCGAAACGGCCGGCGAAAAAGTGATTCCAGAGCCGAACAGGACCTTCATGAATCCTCTCAACCGTCGTGCACGCAAAAAGGCCGCCCGAATGGGCGGCCTTGCACTCTTTCCGGATGCCGAGTCAACGGCCATCCATGCATCGCACGGGCCTACGACGCCCCGGATCAAATCCGTGGCGGGTTCTGTCGTCATTTCCGGCCGAGAACAACCGTGGCGAAACAAGCATTGATGGCTAAAACGTCAATGCTCGTCCCCGCCCGCACCATGCACATGTCCGTGGGTCAACTCTTCCTCGGTCGCTTCACGGACCTCGGTGACTTCCACGTCGAAGTGCAGGTTCTGACCGGCCAACGGGTGATTGCCATCGACGCTCACCGTGTCGCCATCGACCGCTGCCACGGTAATCAGCACGGCGCCCTGTGGCCCGTTGGCCTGGAACTGCATGCCAGGCTTGACTTCCGGCACTCCCTGGAAAGCGCTTTTTGGCATGGTTTGCAGCATTTCCTCGTGGCGCGGGCCGTAGCCTTGCTGTGGTTCGACGTCCACCTTGAAAGCATCGCCCGCTTCGCGCCCGGCCAGCGCCTTTTCCAGTCCTGGCACGATGTTGCCGGCGCCGTGCAGGTAGGCCAGCGGCTCACGCGCACGCGAGCTGTCGATGACATCGCCGCTGTCGTTGGTCAGTGTGTAATGAAAGGACGCGACACTGCGATCCGCAATCTGCATAAGGGTTCCTGTAAAGCAATTTGGAATGTCGCCGGCATGCGACCGGCACGAATACCCATGATGGGGTCGACCGCCGGGCAACGCAAATCGCGAGCATGGCACTACTCGCCAAGCACTCGCCAAGCGATCGAAAAACCACGAGGCGGCCCGAGGACAAGCGAGGGTGAGCACCAGGGATGATGCGGACAATCCCGCCGACGAAAACCTCAAGACGGGTTGCCACGCGCCCTACGGCGTTTACACAGAGGCAGACGTACCCACCTATTTGCCGTGGATGCCGCCCTTGGTCAATGCCACCGGATCGAGCAGCTTCTTCAATTCCGCTTTCGACAAGCCCGTCGTTTCAAGCGCCACGTCCATGATCGGACGTTTTTCCTTGTACGCCTTCTTGGCGGTCGCGGCGCCCTTCTCATAGCCGATCACCGGATTGAGTGCGGTCACCAGAATCGGGTTCAGTGCCAGCGCTTCGTCGACATGCTGCTTGTTGATCTTGAAGCCGGCGATGGCCTTGTCGGCCAGCAGGCGTGATGCGTTGGCGAGGATCACGATCGACTGCAACAAGTTGTACGCGATCACCGGCAGCATCACATTCAACTGGAAGTTGCCGGCCTGGCCGCCCACCGTGATGGTGGCGTCGTTGCCGATCACCTGCGCGCAGACCATGGTCATGGCTTCGGGAATCACCGGATTGACCTTCCCGGGCATGATCGACGAGCCCGGCTGCAACGCGACCAGTTCGATTTCACCCAAGCCCGCCAGCGGGCCGGAATTCATCCAGCGCAGGTCGTTGGAAATCTTCATCAGCGAGCACGCCAGTGTCTTCAACTGACCCGACAATTCGACGGCCGCATCTTGCGATGCCATGCCTTCGAAGAAATTGTCCATCGAAGCAAACCTGACCTTGGTCGTCTTCGTCAGTTCGACGCAGAACGCCTTGGCGAATTTCGGATCGGCGTTGATGCCGGTGCCGACCGCGGTGCCACCCTGCGGCAAACGCTGCATCCGCTTCAAGGCGTCTTCGATCCGCGCGATACCGGAACCGATTTGCGCCGACCATCCCGACAATTCCTGACCGAACGTCACCGGCATCGCGTCCATCAGATGCGTGCGACCGGTCTTGGCAACGTTCTTCAACTCGCGGGCGCGCTTGTCGATGGCCTTCTGCAGATGCTTCAGCGCCGGCAGCAATTGTTCGCGCGCCGCCAGCGACGCGCTGACGTGGATCGCGGTCGGAATCACGTCATTGGAACTCTGCCCGTAGTTGACGTGATCGTTGGGATGAATCTTGGCCTTCGAAGCCTGCGTCGCGACATGCGCGATCACCTCGTTGGCGTTCATGTTGGATGACGTGCCGGAACCCGTCTGGAAAATGTCGATCGGAAAATGCGCATCGAACTCGCCATCGGCGACGCGTTGCGCGGCCTTGCGAATTGCCGCCGTCTGCGCCGGCTTCAGGTGTTTGAGTTTCAGGTTGGCGTCGGCCGCCGCGACCTTGATCAATCCCAATGCACGGATGAAATCACGCGGCAGGGTCAGGCCCGAGATCGGAAAATTGTCGACGGCGCGTTGTGTCTGCGCGCCCCAAAGGGCCTCGGAGGGCACCTGCAGTTCCCCCATGCTGTCGTGTTCGCTACGAAACTTGGCCATGCTGATCCAATTCCTGGACGAAAGGAATCCATTGTAGCGACGCCGAGAGCAATCTTTGACACGGATCAAAGCGGATGACCGCGGATAGAGCGAGGACGCGAAGCAATCTTTGCCGGATCCGCTTTTATCCGCGTGCATCCGTGTCAGTGCTTTTCATCACGCCGCACCCCGGCGCGCGACCGCATGGGCCCACCGCCACTACAATGGCGCGCGCCCATCTCACACCGGACTGCCATGCACCTGGATCCCCTCACCGCCCTGTCACCGCTCGACGGACGCTACGCCGCCAAGGTCGAAGCGCTGGGTCCGATCTTCAGTGAATACGGTTTGATGCACCGCCGGGTCGCGGTCGAAATCGCATGGCTGATCGCGTTTTCCGATGAAGCCGGTATCGTGGAATTGCCGTCGTTCTCGACCGCGGCGCGCGCGAAGCTGCAAGGGATCGCCGACGATTTCTCGGTCGCCGACGCGGCCACGATCAAGGAAATAGAGCAAACCACCAATCACGACGTCAAGGCGGTCGAATATTTCATCAAGCAACGAATCGGCGACGATGCCACGTTGAAGCAGGCCAAGGAATTCGTGCACTTTGCCTGTACGTCGGAGGACATCAACAATCTTTCCTACGCGCTGATGCTGCGCGATGCACGTGATGTGGTGTTGCTGCCGGCGTTGGACAAAACGATCGCAAAATTGCGCGAACTGGCGCATGCCAACGCCGATCTATCAATGCTCTCGCGCACGCACGGCCAGACCGCCTCGCCGACCACGCTCGGCAAGGAAATGGCGAATGTCGCAGCGCGGCTGCAACGCCAGCGTGCGCAACTTGTGGCCATCGACATCCCCGGCAAGATCAACGGCGCGGTCGGCAATTTCAATGCGCACGCGATCGCCTATCCGGAAGTCGACTGGCGCGGATTTTCGAAGCGCTTCGTCGAATCGCTGGGCCTGCAGTGGAACGAGTACACCACCCAGATCGAACCCCACGATGGCATTGCCGAACTCTGCGACGCACAACGTCGCATCGATACCATCCTGATCGACCTCGCACGTGACGCGTGGGGCTACATTTCGCTCGGCTACTTCAAGCAGAAACTGAAAGCTGGCGAAGTCGGTTCCTCGACCATGCCGCACAAGGTCAACCCGATCGATTTCGAGAATGCCGAAGGCAATTTCGGCGTCGCCAATGCTCTGCTCGGGCACTTCAGCGAAAAACTCCCGATCAGCCGCTGGCAGCGCGACCTCACCGATTCGACCGTGTTGCGCGCGCTCGGCGAGGCTTTCGGCCACGTGCTGATCGGTTTCGCTTCGCTCGACAAGGGACTCGGCAAGCTGGAAGTCAATCCCGGGCGCATCGCGGCCGATCTCGACGCCAACTGGGAAGTGCTGGCGGAAGCCGTGCAAACCGTGATGCGTCGCCACGGCCTGCCGGAACCATACGAACAACTGAAGGCGCTGACCCGTGGCCATGGCATCAACCGGGAATCGATGCACGCCTTCATCCAGTCGCTCGACCTGCCCGCCGACGCCCGGCAGCGCCTGATGGAACTGGCGCCCGCAACCTACACGGGTCTTGCCACTGACCTCGCACGGGACATTTGATCCGGTACGCAGCGATGCAGACAGCGCCACCCACACCGCGTCTCACGCAAGCCAGCATCCGTCGCCGGCTGCTGATCTGGCAGGTCGTGATTTTCGGCGGTATCGTCGCCGCGGTCTGCACCATGAATGTGTTCACCGAGCTCACCGATTCCGCGCGCGGTGGCGGGCACTTGGGTTGGTGGGAACCGGCGATCTGGGAATATTCCAGTGCCGTTTTGATCTGGACATTGATTCCCGCCATCGCGTGGTTGTACCGCCGCGCGCCGATCACCGCGCACACCTGGCGCTGGGCGGTGCCTCTGCATCTTGCTGCCACGCCGGTGTTTTCGTTGATCCATGTAGGTGGCATGGTGCTGCTGCGCAAACTCGGCTATGACCTATTGCACGCACACTACAACTTTGGTCCGTGGTTGCCGGACTGGATATACGAATACCGCAAGGATTTCATCGCCTACGCATTGATCGTCGCCGGCCTGCAGGCGTTCCGAATCTACCGGCTGTGGCTGGAAGGCCACGTCGCGCCGGCAGTCGTCATGGCCGCCACCGCGCCCCCCACCGTGCCCGCGACGCCGGAACCCGTACCGCCACTCGAACGACTGGTGGTCAAGAAGCTCAACCGCGAATTCATTCTCAACGCTGCCGACATCGACCGCATCGACGCCGACGGCAATTACGTCACCATCCATGCGCAGGGCCAAACCTGGCCGCTGCGTGAGTCCATGGCCGCGCTCGAGCGAAAACTCGATTCGAAACACTTCGCGCGGGTCCATCGCCGCCACATCGTGAACCTCGACCGCATCCGCGAGATCCAGCCATGGGACAGCGGCGATTACCGGATCATGCTGACCGACGGCAGCTTCGTGAATTTCAGCCGCCGCTATCGCAGCCGGTTGCCGCAGCTATTCAACTGATCAACTGACTTTTTGGCCACCCGCATGTCGCCGCTCGTCACCGGGCGGCGCCGCTCGGCCCAGTGGCGATTGCACGACACTCCACTGGATTGCACGATTCGCGGCAACCAAACCGGAGGTGGACGATGCAAACCCGATACCGAGCCATACTGGTGCTCACCTGCACGCTGTGTCTGGCCGGCTGTGGCAGTTACGCCGCCCCGCCGTCCACCGCCGATGCCGGCTGGTCGCACTACGGCGGCAACGCGGGCGGCACGCGCTATTCGGCCGCCGCACAGATCACGCCCGCGAATGTGAAGCACCTAAAGGTCGCGTGGACCTTCCGCAGCGGCGAGCACGGCGCGGGCTTTCCGGGCGGGGCGTGGAAAGGCCACATGACCTGGGAAGCGACGCCGATCCTCTACGACGGCACGCTGTATCTCACCACCAGCGAAACCAACGTGGTGGCGATCGACGCGACCACCGGCAAGCTGCGCTGGCGACACGACTCGCACGTGCCACGGATCCATTATTCCGATGCGGCATCGCGCGGCGTCACGCTGTGGGTGGATTCGCAATCAGCCACCAATGCGCCCTGCCACGCGCGCATTTTTGCGCCCGTTCTCGACAGCCGGCTGCTGGCGCTGGACGCGCACACCGGCAAGCCCTGCCAGGACTTCGCCGATCACGGCGTACTCGACCTGCTGCATGGCATCCACCCCACCTGGAAGGCCGGCAGCAAATGGCGCGACTATCTCGTCACTTCGCCACCGGTGGTGGTCGATGGCAAGGTCATCATGGGCTCCTCGGTCGGCGACAACCGCGGCGTGGACCTCGAGCGCGGCACGGTACGCGCCTACGACGCGCGCACGGGCAAGTTCGTCTGGGGCTGGGATCCGATCCCACGTGATCCTTCCAATCCGGTGTATTCGCAATGGAGCGCGCAGGCCACGCGCGACACCGGTGCGGCGAACGCCTGGGGACCCTTGTCCGTCGACCCCGAGCGGCACTTGGTGTTCGTGCCGACTGGCTCACCCAGTCCCGATTTCTTCGGCGGCCTGCGTCCGGGCGATGACCGCTGGGCCGACTCGGTGGTCGCATTGAACGCAGACACAGGAAAACTGGCGTGGGGCTTCCAACTCGTCCATCACGACCTGTGGGACTACGACAGCGCCGCCCAGCCATCGCTGGTCGAGTTGCAGCACGACGGCAAAACGATCCCCGCCGTGATCGAAGCCACCAAGACCGGCATGCTGTTCACCTTCAATCGTGAAACCGGCAAACCGGTCTTCCCGATCGTGGAGAAACCGGTGCCGCAGGACGGCGTGCCGGGCGAAGTGTTGTCCAGGAGCCAACCATTCCCGACCGCCCCGGCACCACTGGTTCGGCAAGGACCGGTGACCGGGGATGACCTCGCGCATCTTTCCATGGGCTGTCACCTGCAACGCTACAAGTCCGAAGGCATCTTCACACCACCCAGCCTGCAAGGCAGTGTCGAGCAACCCGGCTACGCCGGCGGCGTGGATTGGGGCGGCATCGCGTTCGACCCAACGCGACAGATTGCCGTGGTGAACACCAACGACCTCCCCATGCTGGTGGCGCTGGTGCCGCGCGACCAGTACAAGGCACAAATCGACTCAGGCAAGTATGACGATTGGGACTTCTCGCCCATGCACGGCGCACCCTATGCGATGCGCCGCAGGGCCTGGATGTCTTCGCTGGGCACGCCGTGCGTGAAGCCACCATGGGGCGAGTTGAGCGCGATCGACATGCGCACCGGCAAGCGGCTTTGGCAGGTTCCGCTCGGCAATGCGGTACTCAACCACTGGAATACCGGCGTGCCAGGCATGGGCGGGCCGATCGTCACGGCCACCGGTGTGATCTTCGTTGCCGCGACCATGGACGATGATATCCGTGCCTTCGACGAGCACACGGGAAAGTTGCTGTGGCAATACCACTTGCCGGCCGGTGGCCAGGCTACGCCGATGACCTACGCCATTGATGGCAGGCAGTACCTGGTGATCGTCGCTGGCGGTCATGGCGCGCTTGGTACCAAGCGCGGCGACTACGTGATTGCCTTCGCATTGCCGCAATGAGATTTCGCAACCAGCGTGGGCACAACCCCTGCGCCGGTTAATATGTGGCATGCCTAGAATCCATCACGACTGCCCCGTCGAAGTTCACGCCAACCCGAAACAGCCACTCGGCATGCCGCCAGCGCAATTCTTGCGCGATTACTGGCAGAAGCGACCGCTGCTGATCCGCGGCGCGTTTCCGTCATTCAAACCACCGCTGTCGCCAGACGAGTTGGCCGGTCTTGCGTGCATGGAAGGCGCGCTGGCAAGAATCGTTTTGCGCGAAACCCCTCCCAAGCCGTCATTCCGGAACCGTTGTCGGGCGCAGCCCGCGACGGGATCCGGAACCCATCTTGCTGTTTCATCCAGCGCCAAAATGGATTATTCGCCGCATCCTGCGGCTCACCCCGCCGGGGCCATCGGCTTCGCCGATGTTCGCTCCGGCATCCTGCCTCCGCAGTCCGGCTTACGCCGGGATGACGTCAAAAGAAAGGGCATTCCCGTATCCGGGAATGATGGCAAATGGAGCGTGAGCACAGGCCCGTTCGACGACGACGTTTTCGCGAAGCTTCCGGAATCGCACTGGACCCTGCTGGTCCAGGACGTCGACAAATGGGATGCCGATACCGCCGCCCTGCTCGACACCCTTGACTTCATTCCGAGCTGGCGGATCGACGACGTGATGGTGAGTTACGCGACGGACCAGGGCGGTGTCGGTGCGCATGTCGACCAGTACGACGTGTTCCTGTTGCAGGGTCTGGGCCAGCGACGTTGGTTGATCGACGCCCGCCCCAATCCGCCGACCGCGTTTCGCGATGATGTCGAGTTGAAGCTGCTGAAGGACTTCTCACCCTCGCACACCTGGACGCTCGATCCCGGTGACATGCTTTACCTGCCACCGGGCGTGCCGCATGATGGCATGGCAGTGGGCGAATGCACGACGTTTTCGATCGGGATGCGCGCCCCGTCGGAAGCGGAAATGCTGACCGATCTTGCGCACACCATCGCAAATCGCCTGCCCGAAGATCAGCGTTACACCGATGCCGACCTCGCCCCGGCCACGGTATCCGGCGAGATCGACGCTGCGGCGCTGCAACGCGTCCGCCGCAGCCTGGGCGCCTTCGCGCAAGCCCTGGATGACGATGCCTTGGCCGACTGGTTCGGATGCTTCATCACCCGCTATCGCAGCGCGCTGGTGCCGGCGCCACGCAAACGCCCGATCGACACCGACAGTCTGGCCAAACGACTGGAACACGGCAAGGTCATCCGCGACACGTGGAGTCGCTTCGCATGGCGACGCCACGGTCGCGGTGCCGTGTTGTACGCATCGGGCGAGGCATTCCCGACTCCGCTGGCGTGGGCCAAGGCACTCGCCGGACACGAGCGCGTACTCGAAGGCGCGACATTGTCCAGACTGCCACGGCAGACGCAAGGTATACGTTTGCTGAAGATGTTGATCGATGCGGGCCATATCGGGTTGCGCGTGCGCTGAGCCGCCCTACAATCACGCGACATTGTCCGCACTTCGCAGCACGCAACGAGGGGATACTTCAGGCATGCCGATCCAAGGCGACTTCCATGTCGAGGTTTGCGACTGGGCCAAGCCGTCCGAGCGTGAAGCATTGCTCGCCGTGCGCGAGGATGTCTTCATTCGCGAGCAACACGTTCCAGTCGAACTGGAAGTGGACGAGGCAGATGCGCACTGCGCGCATGTGTTGGCGCGCAGCCTGGATGGCACGCCCATCGCGGCCGGCCGCATGACACCGGACGGCATCATCGGCCGCATGTCGGTGTTGCATGACTGGCGCGGACGCGGCGTCGGCACGGCGTTGCTGCACACCTTGGTCGGCATGGCACGGGCGCGCGGGCTGGACCTCGTGACCCTGCACGCGCAGCGCGATGCCGCAGCGTTCTATTTGCGACACGGCTTCGAAACCGAGGGTGACGAGTACGAGGAAGCCGGCATCCCGCACATCGACATGCGTTGCGAACTGGTGCCGCTGCTGGCACCCGAACGCGGACCACCGCCACCGGCACCACAACCGGTGACATTGAAGGCCACGACCCGCGAAGAACTGATTGCGGCCACCCAGACGCTTCTCGAAGGCGCCCGACACAGCATCTGCGTGCTGGTGCGCGAGCTGCATCCGTTGTTGCTCGACGACACCGCCTGTCTGGTCGAACTCCGGCGGTTGGCGATTTCCGGCCACGGCGCGTCGATCCGCATCATCGCCCAGGATCTGACCCGCGCGTTGCAGGAAGGCACCCGCCTGCTGGAACTGGTGCAACGCCTGCCCAGCGTGATCAAGGTGCGCCGACCACTCGAGCAACCGGATCTCGAATACCTGTCGGCTTTCATGTGCGTCGACACGCAGGGTTATCTGTTCCGCCCGCTCGAGCACGAAATGACCACCGTGGGTTCGACTTGGGCGCCCGGCCGCCACGCGCAACTGATGCGCATCTTCGAGGACACATGGATGCGCTCGGAGCCTTGGGCCGACCTGCGGACCCTGGGTATCTGAATCAAAGTCCCGAACGCGCACATTCGATACCGCACTGCAGCATGAAACCGTTATAATTTCATATTCGCGCGGCGCGGCGCGTGCTCCGTCGGCGCCGCGTCCAACCCATCTTCTGGTGAAAATCGTGAGCGACGGCGGCAGCTTGTTGCAGCAACTGGCGGAAACCTCCCCCTTCGGCGGCGGCAACGCCACTTATATCGACCAGTTGTATGAAGACTGGTTGCGCAATCCGCAAGCAGTCGCGCCCGAGTGGCGCGATTATTTCGAGCGCATGCACCGTGCCGGTGACGTGCCACATTCCGAGATCATCGCGCGGATCGTCGCGGCGCAGGACCGACGCGCGAATCGCGCCGCGCCGGTGGACGACACCCACGCCCGCAAGCAGGCCGGCGTGCTGCGTTTCCTCACCGCCTATCGCTCACGCGGACACCTCGCCGCCGACCTCGATCCACTGGCGATCGCGGCCAAACGGCCGGCGCCAGATCTCGACCTGCTGTTCCACGGCCTGTCCGACGCCGACCTCGATACCGAATTCGATTGCGGCACCTTCGCCGGCGGCGGCCAGCGCATGAAGCTGCGCGACCTGCGCGAACGCCTGCGCCGCACTTACGTCGCCAGCATCGGCGCCGAGTTCATGCACATCAGCGACCACACCCAGCGGCGCTGGATTTACGATCGCCTGGAAAAAGCCAGCGGCGACGCGGGGCTGGACCAACCCACCCGCGAGCGGGTGCTGGCTAAGCTGACCGCGGCCGACGGCCTCGAACGTTACCTGCACACCAAGTACGTCGGCCAGAAACGCTTTTCGCTGGAAGGCGGCGATTCGCTGATTCCGCTGCTGGATGACCTGACCCGTCGCGCCGCCGCCGATGGCGTGCACGAGCTGGTGATCGGCATGGCCCACCGCGGGCGACTCAACGTGCTGGTCAACATCCTCGGCAAGCCGCCGCAGCAATTGTTCGCGGAATTCGAAGGCAAGATCGAAGGCCCGAACGACCCGGCTCATTCCGGCGACGTGAAATACCACCTGGGCTTCTCGGCCGATGTTGCCACACCTTCCGGCGACGTACACCTGGCGCTGGCGTTCAATCCGTCGCACCTCGAAATCGTCAATCCGGTGGTCGAGGGTTCCGTACGCGCACGCCAGATTCGTGCCCATGACGGTTCGCATGAACACGTCCTGCCGATCCTGATCCACGGTGACGCCGCCCTTTCCGGGCAAGGCGTCAACATGGAGCTTTTCAATATGTCGCAGACGCGCGGCTTCGGCGTCGGCGGTACCGTGCATGTGGTCATCAACAATCAGATCGGTTTCACCACCGATTCCTACGATGGCCGCAGCACGTTGTATTGCACCGACGTCGCCAAGATGGTCAACGCACCGGTGCTGCACGTGAACGGCGACGACCCCGAAGCCGTGCTGCAATGTACGCGGCTCGCGTTCGAATTCCGCCAGCAGTTCCACAAGGATGTGGTGGTCGACCTGGTCTGCTACCGCCGCCACGGCCACAACGAGGCCGACGAGCCCTCGGCGACCCAGCCGATCATGTACGACGCCATCAAGAAGCTGCCGCCGACGCGCGAGATTTACGCCAAGCGGCTGGCCAAGCTCGGCGTCATCCCCGAAGACGAGGGCAAGAAGCAGTTCGAGGCTTATCGCGATCAGCTCGACGCCGGCAAGCCGGTGCCCGAACTGGCCGCGTCTGGCACCCAGAAATTTGCCGTGGACTGGACGCGCTTTGCCAATGGCAAGCTTGCGCAACCGGTCACGACCGGGGTCGCGCGCAAAACGCTCGACGATCTTGCTGCCGAAATCCTCACCTGGCCGGAAACGCTGGTGCTGCAGCCGCGGGTCGCCAAGATTTACGAGACCCGGCGCAAGATGGCCGAAGGCGAAGTCCCGCTGGACTGGGGCTACGCCGAAAACATGGCCTACGCGACGCTGATTGCGGATGGCCATGCGCTCAGGCTGGTGGGCCAGGATTCCGGGCGCGGCACCTTCTTCCACCGCCACGCCGAACTACACGACCAGAAAACCGGCGAGGTCTACACCCCGCTCGCGCACGTGCGCGAAGACGTTGCGGTCGAGGTGATCGATTCGCTGCTTTCCGAAGAAGCAGTGTTGGCGTACGAATACGGTTTCGCCACCGCCGACCCCGGCACGTTGTCGATCTGGGAAGCCCAGTATGGCGACTTCGCCAACGGCGCGCAGGTGGTGATCGACCAGTTCATTTCTTCCGGCGAAGCCAAGTGGGATCGCTTGTGCGGACTGGTGCTGTTCCTGCCGCACGGCTACGAAGGCCAGGGTCCGGAGCATTCCTCGGCGCGCCTAGAGCGCTACCTGCAACTGTGCGCGCTCGACAACATGCAAGTGTGCGTGCCGACCCTGCCGTCGCAGATGTTCCACATGCTGCGCCGGCAGATGTTGCGCGACTGTCGCAAACCGCTGGTGGTGATGACGCCGAAATCGTTGTTGCGCAACAAGTCGGCGGTGTCGACGCTCGATGATCTCGCGAACGGACATTTCCAGCTCGTGATTCCCGACCAGCGCGTCAAGCCCGGCAAGAAGGTCAAGCGAGTGGTGTTGTGTTCGGGGCGGGTCTATTACGACCTGTTCGAAGAAGCCGAAAAGCAAAAGCTCGACAACGTGGCGATCGTGCGCGTCGAACAGTTGTATCCGTTCCCGCGCACCGAGGTGAATGCCGAACTCGAGAAATACCCGGCCGCCAACGAAGTGATCTGGTGCCAGGAAGAACCGCAGAACCAGGGCGCATGGTTCCAGATTCGCCATCACCTGCAAGCCTGCGCGGGTAGCCGCCGCAGCCTGCATTACGCCGGTCGCGTACGCTCGCCGGCACCGGCGTGCGGCCACCACAACACCCACGTCGCCCAACAGAACGCGCTGGTGCAACAGGCATTGGTCGGATCGGTGGGCGACGATCATTCGGCGGAGTGACACTTCCGTCATCCCGGCCGCGGATTGGCCGGGACCCAGCACCATGGATGGTACCCATCAACCCCACTGGATTCCCGCTTGCGCGGGAATGACAGCAAAACAGTCGATAAATCCCAAGGACCCATCATGTCGATCGAAGTCAAGGTTCCGGTACTTCCCGAATCGGTCACCGACGCCACCATCGCCGCATGGCACAAGAAGGCCGGCGAAGCGGTCAAACGCGACGAAAACCTGGTCGACCTCGAAACCGACAAGGTGGTGCTGGAAGTTCCCGCCCCCGCCGATGGCATGCTCAAGGAAATCCGCCACCAGACCGGCGACACGGTCAACAGCGAAGACGTGATTGCGGTGCTGGAAGAAGGTGCGGTGGCTGAAGCACCGAAGGCTGCGGAAGAAAAGAAGGAAACGAAACAGCCGGAGGCTCAGGCCAAGACTGAAGCGGCTGCGAAGCCGGGACCCGGGACCGGGGACTCGGGACTCGGGAAGTCAACAGCAGGCGCCGAAAGCCTGTCGCCCGCCGCAGCGCGCCTGGCTGCCGAAGAGAAAATCGATACCTCGAAGGTCCAAGGTACCGGCCGTGGCGGGCAGGTCACCAAAGAAGACTTGGTGAATTTCCAGCGATCCCCGAAACCGGCGGCCGCCCCGGGCCCCGAGTCCCGAGCCCCGAGTCCCGCCCCATCTCGGGTCCCGGGTCCCGCGATCCCCGGCTCTCGCCCCGAAGAACGCGTCCCCATGACCCGCATCCGCGCCAAGATCGCCGAGCGCCTGATGCAGTCGAAGAACTCGATCGCGATGCTGACCTCGTCCAACGAGGTCAACCTCGCGAAAGTGGTCGCGATGCGCAAGCAGCTCGGCGAGCAGTTCCAGAAGGCCAATGGCATCAAGCTCGGCTACATGAGTTTCTTCGTGAAGGCCGCGAGCGAAGCCCTGAAGCGCCATCCGGTGGTGAACGCCTCGGTCGACGGCAACGACATCATCTATCATGGCTACCAGGATATTTCGATCGCGGTTTCGACCGAGCGCGGACTGGTAACCCCGGTGCTGCGCGATGCCCAGGACATGAGCTTCGCCGAGGTCGAGAAGGCCATCGCGGATTTCGCCGAACGCGCGCGTGCCGGCAAGCTGACCCTGGATGACCTGCAAGGCGGCACCTTCACCATCACCAACGGCGGCACCTTCGGCTCGCTGTTCTCGACCCCGATCGTGAACCCGCCGCAGAGCGGCATCCTCGGCATGCACACCATCAAGGAGCGCGCCGTGGTCGAGAACGGCCAGGTCGTCGCCGCCCCGATGATGTACATCGCGATTTCCTACGACCACCGCATCGTCGATGGCAAGGACGCGGTGCTGTTCCTGGTCGACATCAAGGACCAGTTGGAAAATCCGCACAGGATGCTTCTCGGCCTTTAAGGCCGAGAAGCCGGGACTCGGGACTCGGGACCCGGGACCCGGCAAAGCAGCATTCGCACGGACTCCCGATTCGTTTCGACGGTACATGGCTGTTCCCTGGACGCCCACGTTCCGGTTGTTTCGAGTCCCGAGTCCCGAGTCCCGAGTCCCGTTTTACAGAAGGACTCCAGAGACATGTCTGAACAGTTCGACGTCATCATCATCGGTGCCGGCCCTGCCGGTTATGTGTGTGCGATCCGTGCGGCCCAGCTAGGCCTCAAGACTGCATGCGTCGATGCTTTCAAGGGCAAGGATGGCAAGCAGGCGCTGGGCGGCACCTGCCTCAACATCGGCTGCATCCCGTCCAAGGCGTTGCTGGATTCCTCGAAACAGTTCTGGGGCCTCACCCACAACCTGCCGACTCACGGCATCAGCGTCGAAAGCGCCAAGGTCGACTTGGCGACCCTGATCGGTCGCAAGGACAAGATCGTCAAGCAATTCACCGGCGGTGTCGCGATGCTGTTCAAGGGCAACAAGGCCAATCCGGTCACGCCGTACTTCGGCACGGGCAAATTGCTGAAGGGCAACAAAGTCGAAGTCACCGGCGAAGACGGCAACAAGCAGACGCTTGAAGCGCCGAATGTCATCATCGCCACCGGCTCGGTGCCGGTCGAACTGCCATTCGCGAAATTCGACGGCAAGACGATCATCGACAACGCCGGCGCGCTCGATCTCGACAAGGTACCGAAGCGCCTAGGCGTGATCGGCGCGGGCGTGATCGGGCTGGAACTGGGCTCGGTGTGGAAGCGACTCGGCGCGGAAGTCACCATCTTGGAAGCGCTGCCTGATTTCCTGGGCGTCGCCGATGCGGACATCTCGAAAGTCGCTGCGCGTGAATTCAAGAAGCAGGGCCTCGACATCCACCTCGGCGCCAAGGTCAGCAACGCGCAAGTCAAAAAGAACTCGGTCGAACTCACCTATTCCGACAAGGACGGCGAACACAAGCTCACCGTCGACAAGCTGCTGGTCGCGGTGGGCCGTCGCGCCTACACCGAAGGGCTGCTGGGCGACGGCACCGGCGTCAAGACTGATGATCGTGGCCGCGTCGAAGTCGACGAGCATTGCTGGACCGGCGT
>JBOHYW010000031.1:0-25374 GCA_050738155.1 Rhodanobacteraceae bacterium | reverse complement strand
GTGGGCACGTGTTGCACATCCACGCCATCGCCACCACGGTCGTCGGCGGCTTGGCCTGTTTCGCATTGCGCTACATGGCGATCCGCCACGGTTGGCATCTTCCGCATGCGCGGCGGTCTGGAGGCCAAGCATGAGGGCATGCAGTCAACAATTTCCCGGACCCTCATCCGGCGCTTCGCGCAAAAGAAAAAGCGGCGTTTTCACGCCCCTTCTCCCGGAGGGAGAAGGAATCAAAGTCGCCGCTGCTCAGGAACGCGTCCATGACTGATCGCATGCCAGCGCTGTTCATTGGACACGGCAATCCGATGAATGCCGTGCAGGATTCGGTGTGGTCACGTGCATGGTCCGCATTGGGGCAACGCTTGCCCAAGCCGCGGGTTGTGCTGTCGGTATCCGCGCATTGGTACCTGCCGGGAACCGCAGCCACCGCGATGGCGCAGCCACGCACGATCCACGATTTCGGCGGCTTCCCGCGCGAGCTGTTCGAGGTGCAATATCCCGCGCCGGGCGATCCGGCGCTGGCACGCCGGCTGCAAGAGCTGCTGGCGCCCGTGCCGATTCGCGACGATCTTGCCTGGGGGCTGGATCACGGCACCTGGTCCGTCCTTCGCCACATCTTTCCCGATGCCGATATACCGGTCGTGCAACTGAGCATCGACGAGACACAAGCACCGGCTTTCCATCATGAGCTTGGAAAGCGGCTGGCGCCGCTGCGTGACGAGGGCGTCCTGATCCTCGGCAGCGGCAACATCGTGCACAACCTGCATACCTATGCCTGGGGCTGGCGTCCGGTAGAACCGTTCGAATGGGCCGCGCGTTTCGAAGCGACGGTTCGCGGCCTGATTGTGCAGGGCAATCACGAATCGCTTGTGGACTACGCTTCACTCGGGCCGGATGCGGAACTGTCGATCCCGACGCCGGAACATTATTTGCCATTGCTGTACGTGCTCGGTGTCAGCGGGCAGGGCGATGCAGTGACCTTTCCGGCCGAGGGCATGGACGGCGGATCGATCTCGATGCTGTCGATCCAGCTCGGTTGAGTCGCAATGGCTCGGCACCAAGCCGGTTCACATGCGCGCGTGGTCGGCAGCGGTACTGTCCATCGGCTTGGTCATCCGAATCGAAGAATCACGATCGACTCGCTTGCGAGGTGATCGACCTCTAAGGCGACTCGGTTGTTGTAACCTGATCCCGCGCGGTCGCACGATTCGTCAGGAGGATCTTCTCATGGCTGTCATCGTCGAACGGACACGCTGGGCGCTGCATCCCCTCAATGCGGTCCTGCTGGCCGGGGCCATTGCGCTGTTCCTCGGCGCACTGCTGAGCGACATCGCTTACTTCCGCAGCTATCAGATCCAGTGGAACAACTTCTCGTCGTGGCTGCTCGCCGGAGGCTTGGTCGTCGGGGCGTTCGCATTCTTGTGCGCGATCGTCGAATTGTTCCGTACCCGCTGGCGTGCGTGGCCCGTGGTCTATGCGCTGTTGCTGCTGGCGACCTGGATATTGGGCTTCATCGACGAGCTGGTGCATGCACGGGATGCGTTTGCGACCATGCCGGGCGGCCTCGTGCTGTCGATAATCGTGGTGGTGCTGGCCTGCGTGCCGCTGTGGATCGCGTTTGCCGGGATGCGTGCCGGAGGTGAGCCATGAAGTGCCTGAGTCTGTCGGCAACCATTCTGCTCGCGGTGTTGCTCGGTGGTTGCGGCGGCGGCAATGCGCCTCCGGAGCAATACGGCGCCAGTCCGCAACTTCCCGCCCAGCAGCGCGGTCTGCTGCCCCACATGACGATCGCCAAGCCGGCCGCATGGGGCGACCGGCTGCCGACAGTGCCGCAGGGCTACACGATCAAGGCGATCGCCACCGGCCTTCGCATCCCGCGCCAGACGCTGGTGCTGCCGAACGGCGACATCCTGGTGGCCGAAGGCCGCGGTGGCAACGCGCCGAAGCTGAAACCGAAGGACGTGATCGCCGGCTACATCAAGGCCAAGGGCACCAGCCCGGTCAAGGGCGGCAATCGCCTGACCCTGCTGCGCGATGCGGATGGAGACGGCACCTACGAATTGAAGACCGTGTTCGCCAAAAACCTCAACGCGCCCTACGGACTCGCGCTGGTCGGCGACACGCTCTACGTCACCGATCAGGACGCCTTGTTGAAATTTCACTACACCGTCGGCCAGACCCATGCCAACGGCAAGCCGGTCAAGGTCACCGACTTGCCGTCGGCGATCAACCACCACTGGACCAAGGCGCTCGCCGCCAGCGCGGACGGGCGTTATCTCTACGTCGGCATCGGCTCGAACAGCAACATCACCGAGCGCGGCATGACCGCCGAAGTCGATCGCGCACGGATATGGCAAATCGACGCGCAGACCGGGATGCATCGCGCCTACGCCACCGGTTTGCGCAATCCCACCGCACTCGCGATCCAGCCCGGCACGGGCACCCTGTGGGCGGTGGTGAACGAGCGCGACGAACTCGGCCCCAACCTGGTGCCCGATTACCTCACTTCGGTGCGCGAGGGCGGGTTCTACGGCTGGCCCTGGAGCTACTGGGGCCAGCACGTCGATCCGCGCGCGCAGCCGCAAAACCCGGAGAAGGTCGCATCGGCAATCGTTCCCGACTACAGCCTCGGCTCGCACGTGGCTGCGCTCGGCGTCGCGTTCTCGTCGCCCGCGATGGGTCCCAAATTCGCAAACGGCGTGTTCGTCGGCGAGCATGGCAGTTGGAACCGCTCCAACCCCGTCGGCTACAAGGTGGTGTTCGTGCCGTTCCGCGACGGCCGTCCCGCCGGTGACCCCAGCGACTTCGTGACCGGCTTTCGCGGTAGTGATGGTCTGACCCGCGGCCGCCCGGTTGGGGTGACCGTCGATCCGCGCGGCGCGCTGATCGTCGCCGACGACCTGTCGAACACGATCTGGCGAGTGACGCCCAACGCGTCGTCTGCGGCAGTGAAACCGGCGACGCCAACCACGTCCGGTGCGGCGCCCACCACTTCTGTTGGCAAAGCGGAAATGTAGAACCGGGCGTGGCGTATAAGGGGAACTCAGGTTTTGCTCGCTAAACGCGTATGATGCGCCGACGCTGCGGGTATCCGCGGCGGATGGCGGCCAGCGAGTAGGTTGGGCTGAGCCGGCTTCATCGGCGAAGCCCAACACGGGCGGGGCAAGGCGCTGGGGTTCGCATGAAGCCGCTCACCTCAGCCTGCAAGACAGATATGGCGGCCAGACAAGTGCTTTCGCCGCCGTGCGATCGAAGCCCGAGTCCAACCTGACGAGGAGGGGACGACCATGCGTTATGCAACGCGCTATACAACACTGTTCGAGAACCGCAAAGACGAGTTGCTGCTGGTGGCACGCATCCTGATGGTGATCCTGTTCGTGGGGGCCGGATGGGGCAAGCTGACCGGATTTTCCGGCGCGGTGGGGGAAATGGCAGGCGCAGGGTTGCCGATCCCGACGGTCGCCGCGATCGTGGCGGTGATCATCGAGTTCTTCGTCGGTATTGCGGTCGTGCTCGGTTTCCTCACGCGACCGCTGGCACTGCTGCTGGCCGTATACACGCTCGCGACGGCCTTCATTGGCCACCATTACTGGACGATGACCGGCGGCGCCCACATCGCGAACATGGTCAACTTCTACAAGAACGTCTCGATCACGGGTGGGTTTCTGCTGATGTGCATTACCGGGCCGGGCCGGTATTCGATTGATCGCGAGTAGCGTGTTCGGGTCGATGGAGCCGGGCGGGGCGATCGCCTGCTGCGCGTGCACCGGCTGCAGTTGCCAACCAAACCGGTCAGCGATAAATCGTCTCGAGCAGATCGATTTCGCGTACCAGCCGCCGGGCGGTTTCATCCGAAATCCGGCGACTCCGGGCCAAGTCGAGGATCTCCGAACGTTCTCCGCGTAGTCCGGCCAGACGCAGCTTGCGTTCCATGGCGTCGGACTGGCGCAAGTGGGTGGCCTCGACCCCGGATTCACCTTCGTTGACGCGGCGTTGATAGATCGCGATCACCCGGCGTGCTGCGTCCGCGCAGACTTCCGCTTCGGCTGGAGGCGTCTGTTGCTGGATTGCCTGCTGGGCCTGCCTGACCGACTCGATCGCGGCGCTGGCCGCCGCCGCGCGCGCATGGTCTTCTTCCCGTTGTCGGGCCGGTTCGCGCGGGAGTTCCAGTCCCTTCAGCAATCTTGGCAAGCCGACGCTTGCGCCCAGCAACGACAGCACGATCACTGACGCGGCCAGAAACACGGCCAGACCACGCACGGGGAACGGGCTGCCGTCCGGCATCAGCAGCGGCAACGTCAGGATGCCCGCGAGCGTGACCGCGCCGCGCACTCCCGCCAACGACGTTGCGAGAATCAGGCGTAAACTCGGAGCTTTCGCGTCCTCGCCGGTGTAGCGGCGGCGCAGCAGACTCAGCCGCAGCGACAGCCATACCCAGGCGAAGCGCAGCAGGGCCAGGCCGGCCGTCGTTGCCACCGCGTACAACGCCAGCCACCAGGGGCTGCGGTGGCCGCTTTCATGCACCGTCGCAATGGCACCTTGCAGGATGTCCGGCAATTGCTCCCCGAGCAGCACGAACATGATGCCGTTCAGCGTGAACTGGACGGTGTTCCAGACCGCGGTGCGCTCGATGCGGGTACGGGCCATGCTGCGGCCGGTCAGCTCCACATAGCTCATTGCGATGCCCGCCGCGACGGCGGCGAGGATGCCGGATGCGTGCAACTGTTCGGCCACCAGATACGCGCCGAATGGAATCAGCAGATTGACCAGGATCGGTGAGCCGCCCGCTTCCCCGAAGCGACGCGTCAGCCATTGCTGCACGAATGCGACGAGCGCCGTGAACGCCAGCCCGCTGGCCAGTCCGGCCAGCGCCACCCACAGGAACGTCAGTGCCGCCGAACCCAGTGAGAACGATCCGGTCAGGGCCGCGGCGACCGCAAACTGGAAGCAGACCAGGCCCGATGCATCATTGAGCAGCGATTCGCCTTCGAGGATGTGCATCAGCCGCCGCGGTACGGGTGCACGCGCTGCGATCGAAGACACCGCCACCGGGTCGGTCGGCGAAATCACCGCGGCCAGCGCAAACGCGACTGCCAGCGGCATCACCGGGATCAGCAGGTGGATCAGGTAACCCGCACCGATCACCGTGAACACCACCAGACCCAGCGCCAGTTGCAGGATCGTGCCTTTGTCGCGCAACAGGCCGTCCTTGGGAATACGCCAGCCGTCCAGAAACAGCAACGGTGGCAGGAACAGCAGGAAGAAGACCGCCGGCTGCAATGTGACGCCGTGGTGCAACACGCCGGCGATGATGCCGCCCAAGCCAATCTGCACGATCGGCAACGGCAGCGAGATGGGCAGGGCACGCACCAGATAGCCGCTGACGATTACCGCGAGCAGCATCACCAATACAAGTTCGATCGCCGTCATCCGCGTAGCTTACGTGGGTACGGACTTGCCGCTGCCTGCGGGAGGTCTGGCGACCGTCGAAGTTGCCACCTTGAAACGGACGCCAACCGGGCAGCGAAAGACCAGCGCCCGAATCGGTTGCAGTTGTTGCGAGAGCCGTCTGTTCGAGTCAGACTGTCAGCGGTATCCTGAAGTCGCGAGAACGGAAACCGAAGGCAACCCATGGAAACCAATCCGGATTCCCGGCAGACCGAGTTCGAAGCCCAGGTGGCGGCCCTGTGTCGCCGATTCCTGGATGGGTTGCCGGCGCGCCAGGCGGCGCTTGCGGATGCCTGGCGCAACTGCGCCGACGCTGGCGATGAAACGCCGTGGCAACGCTTGCGTGAGGTCGCCCACAACTTGTCGGGTTCGGCGCCATGCTACGGTCTCGAAGCCATGGGCCAGGCGGCTCGTAACCTGGACCTGCTGTTGTCGGATCATCCGCCGTGCCGCGCGCGTGCGGTCGCAAGCGTGCCGGTGGCGCGCTTGCAGTCGGCGCTGGATGCCGCCATCGAGGCCGGTTGAGCGGATTGGCTGCAGCGGCGAGCGCGCGTTATCCTTGTGGATTCAAATGACGAGGTGATGGCGCGTGAGCAGTCAAGCGAGATCCCTTTCCCTGATCGGTGCCCCGACCGACATCGGCGCCGGTGATCGTGGTGCCTCGATGGGGCCCGAGGCACTGCGGGTGGCCGGACTGCCGCAGGCGCTTGCGGCGCGCGGCATGGATGTCGCCGACCGCGGGAACCTGGCCGGCCCGCAGAATCCCTGGTTGCCGCCCGAGAACGGTTATCGGCATTTCGAACAGGTGGTCGCCTGGACCCGTGCGGTGGCGGATGCCGAGGCGGCGGAACTCGAAGCGGGGCGCATGCCGATCCTGATGGGCGGCGATCACTGCCTTGCGATGGGTTCGATCAGCGCGGTGGCTCGGCATTGTCGTACGCACGATCGCAAACTGCGGGTGCTGTGGCTGGACGCACACTCCGATTTCAACACCGCCCAGATAAGCCCGTCCGGGAACATCCATGGCATGCCGGTCGCCTGTCTGTGCGGGCATGGGCCGCGTGAATTGATCGAACTGAGCGGCAGCGTTCCCGCGATTTCACCGAAGGCCGTTCGGCAGATCGGCATTCGCTCGGTCGACAACAACGAGAAGAAGCTGGTGCACGAGGTTGGTCTCGAAATCTTCGACATGCGCTACATCGACGAGGTCGGGATGCGGTCGGTGATGGAACAGGCGCTTGCAGGTCTCGACGACGAAACCCACCTGCACGTCAGTTTCGATGTCGATTTCCTCGACCCCTCGATTGCCCCGGCGGTCGGTACCACGATACCTGGTGGGCCCAATTACCGCGAAGCACAACTGTGCATGGAGATGATCGCGGATACCGGGCGCATGGCGTCGCTCGACATCATGGAATTGAACCCTGCGCTGGACGAGCACAACCGCACCGCCGAACTGGTGGTGGACCTGGTCGAGAGCCTGTTCGGAAAATCTACCTTGATGCGGGCGTGAAATCGCCGCCCTGCCGATCCCCGTCTTCCCTGACCGGTGCTGCCAAACCGTGGATACTTCACGTCTGATCTGAGATATTCGTCAATAATTTGCCGTCCGGCTGGTCAACAACTGTGACCGGGCCCGCCCCGGTGCCGGTTTGTGCATGGCTCTTGCACTTGTTGGCGTGAGCGCCGCGAATGTGAGCGGTTCGTGAAGGTGTGCCGGAGACATGTTGGGTATTCGCGCAAGGCAGAATGGAATTCTCGACGCCGTCCCCGGCGCGCGGGCATCATTGCGTTGGTATGGCTGGCTGGGCATCGGCCTGCTGGTGGTACCGGCGGTGGTGCTCGCGGTCCTGGTTACGCAGGGCAAGAGCGCGTGGACAGGCGGTTGGGCCGGTGTGTTGCTGGCGGTTGCCGGGCTGCTGGCGCTGGCGGGTGCCGGCTTGGTGTTGTTCCAGATTCTGTCGTGCCTGCGCCGTCTTGGCGAATTGGCGCAAGTGCTGGGTGAGGGGCACGACCCGGTATTCGTGAAAGACCGCCAGCATCGCTATCGCTTCGTGAACGAAGCCGCGGCGGCTTTGATCGGGCGCCGTCCGGCCGACGTGATTGGCCGCCGCGATGATGCCCTGCGCGCGGGCGACGAAGCGCTTGCGTACGAGGAAAACGACCGCGTGTGCCTCGAACGCGATTTACCCACGATGTTCCGGGAGACGCAGACGGTCAACGGCGGCGCGCGCAGCTTCCTGGTTTCCAAACGGCCATTGCACGACACCCGCGGGTGGGTCGCGGGCCTGATCGGCGCGGCACGCGACATCACCGACGAACTGGAATTGCAGAAACTGGCCCGGCGCTACACGGACGAAACGCGCGCCTGGTTCGACGCCAACCCGTTGCCGGTGGTGGTGTTCGCCAGCGCCGACCTGCGCATCCTCAGGACCAACGCGGCAGCCGAAAAATGCTACGGGTACAGCCGCTCGCAGATGCAGCGGATGCGGTTGCCGGAACTGTTTGCGCGTGACGAGGTCGATCGCTTGCGGGCATATTTCAGGCATGTGACGCAGGCCGTGCCACCCGGCAGCCTGGCGTGGCGGCACCGCAAGGCGGACGGCGAAATCTTCGACGTGTATACCGACATCGGCAATCTGCCGCACGCGGAAGTGCCGGCGCGGATGATGCTGGTGCGCGACATTTCGGGCGAACGCGCCGCACGCGCGGCGCTCGACGAATGCACCACCCGCTACGAGGATCTGGTGGAATCGGGGCTCGCGATGGTATGGCTGCACGACCTCGAAGGGCGCCTGTTGAAGGTCAATACCACCATGGCGGATGCGCTCGGGTATGACCGCGATGACATGCTGGGGCGCACGCTGTCCGATTTCGTGGCCGAAGACGGCCGCGCGACCTGGAATGATTACATGGAACGCGTGCGCAGCCTGCAGCGTGACGCCGGATTGCTGCACGTCGCCGCGCGCAACGGCGAGCGCCGCGTCTGGCAGTACCACTTCGTCTGCTACCCCGATGCCGAACCCGTGCCTTACGTCCTCGGTACTGCGCAGGACGTCACCCTGCGTCATCGCTACGAGCTCAGGATGCGCGATCAGAACCAACGCGATGCCCTGACCGGTTGCCATACCCGTCGCTATCTGGAAGCATTCGCATGGGCCGCCGAGCGCGACCAGCTGTGGGGTTGCGTGATGGTGGATGCCGACTATTTCCGGCAGGTCAACGCCAGCGAGGGGCGCGAGCGTGGCGACGCGTTGTTGCGCGAACTGGCCAACCTGCTTGGCCACACCGCAGGCCCGAACGATCCGGTCGTGCGCCTGGGCGGTGATGAGTTTGCGGTGGTGATCCCGCATGCGACCGAAGACGGCGTGCACGAGCTGGCCGACCGCCTCGCCGCCGCAGCGCATGACGGCATGCCCGTCGCGTTTTCGCTCGGTTGGGCAATCCGCGAAGCCGGCGAGCCCATCGAATCGACGCTCCGCCGCGCCGACAAGATGCTGCTGCGCAATCGTGCGCGGGAACGCGGACTGTAAGCACGTGCATGCGAACCGTTGTTTCCGACGGTTTGCCGGATTGTCTTCATCAAATTGACTTGCTCGCGTGCCCCGGGAGCAAGCGGGCGCGTATGCGCATTGCCTGTCTCGAATCTTTCAATATCGAACCGGGGTGTCATTGGGTTGCACTTGTCATGTCTTGTCCGTGACTTCCTGCATGTGCCTTGTGACACCCGACTTTTCACACGCGCCGCGTGGGAAAGCACCCAATTAACCTTTGCATGTCCGCATGACGGGCGCCTGCAAAGCCTGCTGATGCTGTCTTCATGGCTATGCAAGGAGAATGCGTCATGCAGCAGTGCAATGCTCGTGTCCGGAGAATGTCACCGGCGAATAGTGGTTCGTCCGTGTCACTCGCGGTGCGTATTCAGCGCTACGAAAATATCGCTCACGTCATGGTTACGTCGCTTGTCCCCTTTAGGTGCCGTTTATCACTAGTCGGTACAAGCGACGATCGCGATTGATCGATACTGCAGCCGGTGTAGTAGCCAATCCGCCAAAACGTTGATGTTGTCGGTAGTCCTTGCCGGCGTGAGGGCGCTACGAGTTTTTGACATTCATCCGATGCGAATCCAAGTGCGCGCGCAGTCTGCGCGCAGCCATATCGCGAAACCGGGACCATCGCAAACGATGTTGCGGTCGATTCTGGATGCAAACACCCCGGCCTTGCGCTCGGTCGGACTGCGAAATGGCGTTTTCGGTTTGATGGCAATCGATCTTCGAGAGTGGCATTACCGACATGAACATTGAAACCGCATATCTCAGGCGCGGCAGCGCGATGTATCGCTCGTTGGCCGATGACGGGGCAATTGTCGCGGTGTACGGCGAAGGTGGTGGCTGCACGCTGAGCGTCGAGGGTGGCGTAAAGGCAGTCCTGGTTCCATTGCGAGGTTCCCTGCAAGTCGCTGCGACAGGATTTGCGGGCGCGTTGCCATCAGGAGAGGTGCTCGTCACCGAGAAAGACACGGAGCTCAGGGTGGTTGGGAAAGCCAAGTGCAAATGGGTGGCGGTACTTGGCGGGCCCCGGGCGTGGGGGCTCCTGCAGCAAGATGCGGGAGTGGACGTATCGTCCGGTGGGTTGTTTTTGCCCGCGCGATTCGTATCGAGTCGGGAGCTGAGGCACAAGGCAATCGCCGCAGCGCGTGTGGCGAACCCGGTTTCGTTGGGAGGGGCCGTCAATGCCTTGGTCGAGGAGATCCTCACCTTGCAAACGCCATTGCACGAGATCATCGCACGCTGCCCAGGGCGTACCCACGCAAAGCGACTGAGTGCGTTCCTGCGCCTGCAGCGCGTGCGCCACCACATCATCAATTGCTGTGACCGGGATCTGGACAACGATTTGCTCGCGCGCATGGCGAATTACTCGCCGTGCCACTTCCTGCGCATATTCAAGCAGGTATTCCAGGAAACGCCACACGAACTGCTGGTGAACGAACGACTACGGCGAGCGAGATATTTGCTGCACACAAGTAATCTTGCCATCACTGAAATTGCATTGGCCAGCGGATTCGAAAACAGGAGCGCGTTCTCCAGGCTGTTTCATCAGCGTTTTGGCACGACTGCGAACGACATGCGACGACAGGCCAGGGTTGCCGTTCGTGAACAGCAGGATGTGCAACTCGAAAGCGCAATTTTGGCAATGTAAATGCCTGGTCATTGAATCCGATGGCGGCGCGGATGAAAGTTGTGGCAATTATTTTCGTGTGCGTTGACTGGTTCGTGTGCGCTGACTGGCGACAGCACAATCCGGTGTCGGTAACTGTATCGGTGCATGGCCATCGTTGCCGTTGGGCAGCTCGCCAAAACCGGCTCGTCATGTCTTGCTGCTATTCGATTGCCGAAGCTCCTTGACGAATGAGCCATGGCTGCAATGGCCATCTGCATTCACCGGCAGCGTTTTTCACACGTACAAGCTCGCGGACGAGAATCGCTGCAAGCAATCTTGTGCCTTCCCGGATTTTGTCGACATCGATGCTTGCGTAACCAGGTATCGAGCTGGATTTCGTTGCATGCCCGAGGCGCCATGACGATAACGGCATCGCCGAAATCCCTGCTCAACGTCGTTGGCCCCCGGAGGCAGGATTCCCACCAGGTGCTGGCCCGCAACGGCGCCCACGACTTCCAGGTCGTTGCCAAGGTGAATCACGCCCAACGATTGTTGCGTTGCGAAGACTTGACGGTGACGGAAGTTGCGGCTGCAAGCGATTTTGAAAACTGTTGCACGTTTTCGCGGTCCCGCAGGCAGCGATTTGGAATGACTGCGGTCGAAGCCAACCGGCATGGCGCAAGCGACAGACTGCGAAGCGCGATCGGATAGCCCCGGTCGGGCTCCCTTGGTCGATAACGCTGCGACGACCTGACTTGATCGCTGGGACATTTGCGAGCCTTCTGCGGATGAGCAGGAACGCAAATTGCGTGTGCATGTTCATGTACGGTCCGCACGCACGCGCTCCCGTGCATCTGGAAATCTGCGTAAATAATAAATAGCTGCACGCAAACAGCGTGAGGATACTTGTTTTATTGATTATTCACGTGGCAAAAATTGAGCATACATGTGACGTTTCTACCAATTGTACATGTTGGATTGTTTCGTGGCAGGTGAAATAAACCGTTAACAATGTGCGACGTCAAGTGTTGACGGGTATACGCATGGATAAATATGCAACGTAATCGCTCAATTTTTGTCATGCGAATACCAAATATCCACGGCACGGCGAACGGCTGCATAGATAAAAATAGCGTTAACGTTTTTTCGCAACCGATTCATTACGAGTGTCGTTTCCGAAACGGCCGAAAGACGCCGTGAATTCGCCGGTGCAATGCAGCTCGGAAGGGCGATCGAACCTGGCTTCACCGGTGCATATGACGGGAACCTTTCCCGAAACTGTTTCACACACCAAGACGTTGGAGAGTGCAATGAGACTCGACCGCAGTGAGTTGTCCAAGGCCGTACAGACGGCCCTTTCGCTGGGTGCCGTGGCTGCCGTGGGTATCACGGGGACTGCCTTTGCGCAGAACGCAACCACCACCCAGAACAACCAGCAACAACCGCAAACCCTGCAGACCATCGTGGTCACGGGTTCGCATATTCGCCGCGTGGATCTGGAGACATCCAATCCGGTAGTGTCGGTAACCGCACGACAAATCCAGAACAGCGGTGACGTGACCGTGGGCGATCTGATCCAGGATCTGCCTTCGATTGCGGGTGCCGCAGAATCGCCAAAGGTCAACAATGGCGGCGGTTCGGGGGCGGCAGGCGTGTCCTTGCGCGGTTTGGGTTCGCAGCGCACCCTTGTGTTGATCGACGGGCAGCGCATGATGCACACGGTTAATGGCGTATCCGATGTCAACTCGATCCCGGTCGCGATGATTGAGCGGGTAGACGTGCTGAAAGATGGTGCGTCGGCCGTGTACGGGTCGGACGCAATCGGCGGTGTGGTCAACATCATCCTGAAGAAGAACTATCAGGGGGCCCAGTTCCAGCTTGGGTATGGTCAGTCCGACCACGATGACGCTACGCGCAAAAGCGCCAGTTTCGTTTTTGGCCAGACCTCTGACAAGGGCAGCATCTTGGCCGGAGTCTCCTACAACAAGCAGGATCCGATTATTTCAGCAGACCGCGATTGGTCGAAGCTTGCGCTGTACCAGTATTCGGGTGCGGTCCATGTTCTGGGCTCCTCGCGCAACCCCAACGGCCGTGCTTACCTTCCCGACAATCTCAAGGCGCAGTACGGCTGCGCGGACGGAACGGTCACACGCACGAGCGGCAGCGGCTCGTCACTGGGCGATTACAAGTGCTACAACGGCGCAACGGACTCGTACAATTTCCAGTTGCTCAACTACGACTTGGTGCCGCAAGAGCGCACGGATGGCTTCTTCGAGGGTACTTATCGGTTGTCGGAAAACGTGCAGGCCTACATGGATGTGTTCACCGACAAGACGCATTCCTCGTCTGCCATTGCGCCGCTGCCGTTCGACGCGGCGGTGGACCATGTCCTGATTTCCAAGGACAACATGTACAACCCGTTCGGGGTCGATTTCGGCGGCACTGCGGGTAACGAGCTCCTGACACGCTTCACCGGCATCGGCCAGCGCATCACTGCGGTCAACACGACCACCGCGCAGGCGATCGTCGGCCTCAAGGGCAATTTCGATATCGGTGACAAGAACTGGCAGTGGGACGTCAACTACAACTATGGCCATTCCAGCCAGACCGTTCACAACATCGGCGATCCGCTGTACAACGCCAGCTTCCTGGCCGCGACCGGTCCGTCGATGATGGTCAACGGGGTGCCGACGTGCGTGGGGACCGCGGGTGACGCATCCTCGGCGATAGCCGGGTGCGTGCCGATCAACTTGTTCGGCAACCAGAATGATCCGAGCGTTGTCGCGGCGGAAGCGCCGTTCTTCAACACACTGTTTGGCAACAACATGACGACCGTGCGGTCGTATGCGGCCAATGCCAACGGCCCCTTGTTCGATCTTCCGGCCGGTCAGATGCAATTGGCGGTGGGCTTGGACTATCGCAAGGAATATGCGCACAATCTGGTGGATTCACAGCGCATCGTCACCGGCTCTGGCGGGACCTGTGGCGCGCCGCAATCGGTGTGCTCGTCGCCCCTGCAAGGCGGCTTCAATGTCAAGGAAGCGTACGCCGAATTGTTCGTGCCGATCCTGAAGGACGTGCCGTTCTTCCACGCGTTGAACGTGACGCTGGGTGACCGCTACAGCAAGTATTCGGATGCCGGCAGCACCAACAACTGGAAGGTCGGCGTCGAATGGCGTCCGATCAATGATCTGATGCTGCGTGGCACGGTGTCCACCGTGTTCCGGGCGCCCAGCCTGCGCGATCTGTACCGCGGAGCAGCGGGTAGCGCGCCGTCGTTCGCCGATCCCTGCATCGGATTGGACGCCGCTGAGTTGGCCGCGCATTCGGCCGCATGTGCGGGCGTGCCGGTCAACTGGCCGGGTACTGGCCTGTCGCAGACCACCGCGGTCCGGTCCGGATCGGTCGCTGCTGGCGTGGACCTGAAGCCGGAACTCGGCAAGTCGTTCGACTACGGCATCGTGTACGATCCGCACTTCGTGCCGGGGTTGTCGATCAACGTCGACGTGTGGCGGGTGTTTCTGCATGACACCATCACCTCGCCGGGCGCGCAGACGTTGATGAGCATCTGCTTCAACGACAACGCCAGTCCGATCTGCAATCTCATCACGCGACCCAATCCGACGAGCCATGCCACGCTGTTCCAGACCCCGACAGTCAACCTTGGTAGTCTGTACTTCAAGGGTGTGGACTTGGGTGCGTTCTACAAGCTGCCGCAGGTGTCCTGGCTGCCGGGTTCGTGGCGGGCGCACGTTGAGGCAACCTACCTGACCCAGGCCAACTTCGACACCGTGCCGGGAGTCGTGGAACCGACCCATGTCGCGGGCAAGTTCGACAAGGATTTTGGCAACTTTGCCCGGATCCGCGGATTGGGCGGCCTGGACTGGAACCTTGGTCCCTGGAATGCATCGTGGAACCTCCGCTATATCGGGCCGATCACCGTGGGTAGTGCCGACCTTGGTCAGAACCGCAGCGCTGATTTGAACGTCGCTGGCGTCGTGGACCATTTCGGGGCACTGGTGTACAACGACTTCCAGGTCGGGTACGACATCCAACCGATCAACACCCGCATCGATCTCGGTGTGAACAACGCGTTTGACAGGACGCCGCCGCTCATCACCATGAGCAATGTGGTCAACGGCAACACCGACGTGAACACCTACGACACCATCGGCCGGTTCTACTGGGCCCGTGTGACGGTCAAGTTCTGACTTGCGACAAACGATCCGTGACAGTCTGGAGCCGCGCAGTGGCAACACTGCGCGGTTCGCGTCCGGAAGGGAACGATCGGCGCAGATGCCCTTCACGTGTCCGCACATGTCCGCGAATTGTCCGCGGACATCTTCCTGTCACGGAAGAATCGCTAACCCATTCAAAAAACGCCTGAAAATCCTGCGTGCTGATTGGCATCGCGCTTGCTTCTCAAAATGGTGTGCGTCTTTAACCCCCGCCGCCAGCCATGAGTCCGGGATCGGCGAGCCCGCTGCCAGTCACGGGTGATGTCGCCTGGGTGAACTTTCCGGGTTGGACGGAAGGTAGCCTTGCAATACCGACGACCCGTGGAACGCGCGACATACTGATCAAACGGAAATGAATAAAATCGGGATTCTCGGTGGCATCGGGTGGATGTCCACTGCCGAGTATTATGAGGGTGTTTGCCGCCTCGTCGAAGAACGGCACCGCAGCGAGGGACTGTCGGGGGTGGTTGCCATGCCTGAAATCGCCATCGAGTCACTCGATCTTGCCAGTGCGCGGGCGTATTTTGGCCACGATGGCCATGAACTGTCCTGGTCGGAGTTCGATCGCTACCATCGTGACGGCCTGCTGCGCCTGCAGACCGCCGGCGCCGATTTTGCGGTGATCGCGAGCAACACGCCACATCTGCGGCTGCGGCAGATCACCCGGGGCGTCAAGCTTCCTGTCTTGAGCATTGTGGAAGCCGCCGCCGCTGCCTGCGTGGATATCGGAGTGACCCATGTACTCATTCTGGGATCTGCCGGGATCATGCGTTCGAGGGTTTTTCGGGATGCGTTCGCGCAGCGTGGCATTCACGCCGAAAGCCCGGACAGCGAGCGCAGTCGGCGCATCGTCACTGCCACGATCCGGGGGGTGGAGTTGGGCCACCTCGACGGTGCAGCAAAGCGCATCCATACCGTCGCGACCGGGCCGGGTGCGAGGCACCTGCCGGAATCATCAGCGGTATACCTTGGTTGTACGGAGTTGTCACTGGTGTTTCCGGCATACAGGAATGCGGGTGTATTCGAGTACGGCGGGGTTCGTTATCTCAACTCCACCGCATTGCACATCCATGCGACATTCGACCGTGCGAGTGAAGCATTATGGGTTCGCGCTGCTGGTTGACTACGACATTGCTGGTGCTTTCGACGATGGCGGTCGCGGGCGGGGCGTCAACCGTGCCGACCGGGTTGCAGCGCGGCGTCGTGTTCACACGGTACCCATCGATTGCGGACAATGCGCAATTGCTGCGCCGTCTGGTCAGCCCGTTGAACGCGTATCGCATCGAGCAGCGCCTTGGTGGCAATGCGTTGACACTGCGCGCGCATCCGCTGGACCCCGCCAAGCAACGTTTTGCGATGTACGTGCCCTCCGGGCCGGCCCCACCCAGCGGTTACGCACTGTTGGTGTTCGTGCCGCCCTGGGACGATGCGCGTGTTCCGCAGCAATGGATACCGGCGCTGGATCGGCACCACATGATCTTCATCAGTGCAGCGCACTCCGGCAACGATGCCAATGTACTTGAGCGGCGCGAACCGTTGACGCTGCTGGCCGAATACAACATCACGAAACGCTATCGCATTGATCCCGCGCGCGTGTACGTCGGCGGATTTTCCGGCGGTTCGCGGGTAGCTTTGCGTCTCGCGCTCGGTTACCCCGATGTATTCCGTGGCGCATTGCTGGATGCCGGCAGCGATCCGATCGGCACTGTGCAGGTTCCGCTGCCGCCGAGCGGTTTGCTGCATCGGTTTCAGCAGACGACACGTATAGTGTCCCTGACCGGTAACCGCGATTACATCCGACAGGCCATGGCGGCACGTACGCGAGAGTCGCTTCAACGCTGGTGCGTGTTCGACCGGGACAGCGTCACGATGCCGTTCGTTGGACATGCCCTCGCCGGTGCCGATGCTTTTGATCGGGCGCTTGATGCGCTCGCACACACCGAGCCGCCCGATGCCACAAGGCTCGCGGGGTGCCGCGCGCACAACACTCGTGCCTTGGACGTTCGCCTCGCGCAAGTGCAAGCGTCGCTTGGACAAGGGAAATGGGATAAAGCACGCAAGCTGCTGGACGGTGTCGATGCACAATTTGGCGGGTTGGCTGCGCCGCGCAGCGTTGATTTGATGCGGAAGCTTGATTTCCGGGTGAAGTAAGCGTCTGCCCGTCGTCGAGCCCGTGCTACCGTGCGGGCATGCGCGATCGACCGCCGCAACCGTTTGAATCCGTGCTGCCGGAATGGCTTGCACGCGGGTTGGATTTCGGTCGCACTTATCCCGACGCCGATGTGCGCATCGGGTTGGCGATCGAATTGGCGAGACGCAATGTCGACCACGCGACGGGGGGACCATTCGGCGCGGCGATTTTCGACGATACCGGCGCATTGATCGCGGCGGGCGTCAATCGTGTCGAATCCCTGGCGTCGTCGCTGGCGCATGCGGAAATCGTGGCGCTGGTTCACGCGCAGCGCAAGCTCGGGCGCGTACGCCTCAATGCAGATGGGCGGCGCTACACGCTCGCGACCAGTGCACAACCGTGCTGCCAGTGCTACGGCGCCATCGTGTGGGCGGGGATCGACGAACTGCTGATCGCGGCACGGGTGGAAGACACCGAATCGCTGGCGGGATTCGACGAAGGGCCGTTGCCGACGGATTGGGCGGGGGAACTCGAGCGGCGCGGTGTGCACGTCGTGCGTGACCTGCATCGTGGCGAAGCGTGTGCGGTGCTTGCGGAATACGCAAGGCGTGGCGGGGAGCTTTACTGAACCTCGGTGCCGTGCGTGCTTCGCTCGGGCAATGCAACCGGCTAACCTTAAGGATTGCATCCTTAGCAAAGCTACCCCTTAGCTCATGAGTCGACTGCGTGCCTTGGTGCCCCTGCTGATCCTGATCGCGATCGGCATCGCAGTCGCAGCAAGCGGGGTGCTGCAAAACCTCGCACCCAACCACATCATGGCCGCGCAGGCGAGTTGGTCGCGCGACATCGCGGCGCATCCGGTGTTGACGTACATCGTCTACATCGTGGTGCTGACGTTGTCGATCGCCACCGCCATGCCGGGGCCGTTGTTCGTCATCATCGCCGGCGGCATGCTGTTCGGCATGGGGCCGGCAATCGGGTTGTCACTGGTCGGCGAGGTGCTGGGTTCGTTGATCCTGTTCTATGCTGCTCGTCACGCGTTCGGTGCCGGCAAGCGGCCACCACCGAAATTCGTCGAGAGTGTGCGTCAAGGCTATCAAGCCAATCCTGTCAGCTACACATTGTTCCTGCGATTCGTGCCGCTGTTTCCGTTCGGTGGCGTCACGGTTGCGCTGGCGTGGCTGCGCTGTCCGGTGTGGCTGTTCACCCTGGCTACCGCGTTGGGTGGCGTGATCATGCTGGTATTCGAAACCGCGATCGGCGCGGGGGTGAGGCAATCCATCGCGGAGGGCAAGGGCGTTTCACCCCACCTCATCACGCAGCCACATATCTGGTTGCCGCTGGTGGGGCTTGGTCTGCTGGCGCTGCTGCCGATAGCGGTGCAGCGTTGGCGTGCTCGCACCCGGCCCTAGCACTGCGCCGCGGTTGTCTACGGCGCACGCCACTTTGCCGTCAAGGGTGATTGATGGCGCCGATGCGCCGGCCATGAACTCAGTCAGGGCGACTCAGCCAGAACGCGAGCCCGGTAATCAGGCAGGCCGCCGCCGCGCTCAACAGCGCAGTCTCAACCGGGCGTTGGTGCACGAACAAGCTGACCTCGTTGCCGGCTCGACGCGCGTTGTATTTTGCGGTTTCCGCCATGTGGCCGGCACGTTGCCTTGCCTGATCGGTCGCGCTTTCTAGTGCTTCGGCGCCTGTGTGTAGCTTCCCTTGCGTATCCATATCGTTTCCTCCGTTGCGAATACCCATGCTAAGGCGCGCGCGTGCTGCGGGAATTAATGGGCAGGAAACGGCAGGCTGTTCGACGTCGCTGTCGGGCGATGCGACCATGGAAGTCGAGCGCACGGCGGCGGCATCCGGTGTGATGGCGACCGCAACCGCGATCATGGACGCTGGAAGCGGTGAGTCAATGGAAAATGGTGGGCCGTGAAGGGATCGAACCTTCGACCAATGGATTAAAAGTCCACTGCTCTACCGCTGAGCTAACGGCCCGCATGAACCGAGCATTCTAACCGGAATGCCATTTCAAACGTAGCGTGTCGGATCGGCGACGCCGGCGTCGGCGAATCCGCGTGCGCGCAGCACGCAAGCATCGCAATGACCGCAGGCGCGTCCGTCGGCATCGGCTTGATAGCACGAAACCGTGACCGAGAAGTCCACGCCCAGCCGCATGCCTTCGCGCACGATGTCGGCCTTGCTCATGTGCAGCAGCGGCGCGTGCAGGCGCAGGCCGGCGCCTTCCACGCCGGCGCGGGTGGCGACGTTGGCGAGGTTTTCGAAAGCTTCGACGAAGGCCGGCCGGCAATCGGGATAGCCGGAATAGTCGACCGCGTTGACGCCGCAATACAGATCGCGCGCATCCAGCGTTTCGGCCCAACCCAGCGCGATCGCCAGCATGATGGTGTTGCGCGCCGGCACGTAGGTCACCGGGATGTCGGCCTCGCCGTGCGCGTCGGTGTGTTCGGGCACGGCAATATCGGCGGTCAGCGCGGAACCGCCGATGCTGCGCAGATCCACCGCCACGGTTTTGTGTTCAATCGCGCCGAGCGTCGCCGCGACGCGCGCCGCGGCCGCGAGCTCGGAGGCATGCCGTTGCCCGTAATCGACCGAGAGCGCATGGCATGCAAGGCCTTGCGCCCGTGCGATCGCCAGCGTCACCGCCGAATCCATGCCGCCAGAGACCAGCACCACCGCCGTGGATGCGGAAGCAATACGTGTCGTCATGGGCGGATCAGTGCCCGGACGCTTGCGGCGGGAAATCCTGCAGGCGATTCTTCGCCAGCCGCTCGACCGTGGTGCCGGGATAGGCCTTGGCGACCGCCTCCAGCGTGCGCCGGGCGCTCGCGTAATCCTTCATTTCGAATTGGCAGTAGCCGACCTTGAGTTTGGCGTCCGGTGCCTTGCGGCTGTCCGGATATTTTTGCAGCAGGGTCTGGAACGTGTTCAGCGCGACCTTGAAATTCTGGGTGACGTAGTACGACTCGCCGAGCCAGTAATAGGCGTTCGACACCAGCGTACTTTGCGGGTATTTGTCGATGAAGGCACGAAAGTCACGCGCAGAGTCCACGTAGTTGCCGTCGCGCAGTGATTTGAATGCCGTGTCATAAGCCTTTTGCGCAGCGGCCTTGTCGGTGGCCGACATTGGTGCGGAAGCTTGCGGTGCCGCGTGGACGGCCGCGGAAGCAGCGCCGACCGGCGCCGATATTGCTGCTGCTGACGGCCTCGGGGCGGCACTCGCGGCTGCCGCCGGCCCGGTGTGCTCCAGCCTGCTTATACGCGAATCGAGATCGGTGTATTGATCCTTGCTGGATTGTTCGAGTTGCTGCAGCTTGTGTTGCAGTACCTCGATCTGGCCCTGCATCTGCTGCATCTGCGCTTCGAGTGCCTGGATACGGTTGACCCGCGTGACGCCACGATTGGGCACGGGCGCGGTCGTCGTTTGCGGCGCGGCTTGCGCCGAGGCCGCGCATGGCAATCCTGCAGCAACGATCATGGCCGCCGAAGCGGCCATGATCATGGCGACTTGACGCGGCGTGCGAAGCACGCGCGCGTTGGTTGCCGCACCGGTCATTCAGTCGTGTAGACGATGTTGACGCGGCGGTTCTTGTGCCAGCAGCCTTCGTTGTGCTCGCGGCAGACCGGGCGTTCTTCGCCGTAGCTCACGACCTTGATCTGGTCGGCGGAAGCACCGTCGGCTTCCAGCGCGCTGGCCACCGCGTTGCCGCGACGCTCGCCGAGGCCAAGATTGTACTCGCGGGTGCCGCGTTCGTCGGTGTTGCCTTCCAGCGTCATGCGCGCCTGCGGACGGTCACGCAGATACTTGGCATGGCAGGCGATGATGTCGTCGAACTGCGGCTGGATGTCGCTCTTGTCGAAGTCGAAGTAGACCACGCGGGTGCGCAGGCAGGCGTTGGTTTGCAGATCCGCCGGCGTGAAGACGCCGTTGGTCTGGGCCGGGGCCGTGGTGGTCGGCGGCGGCGGTGGTGGGGGAGGGGCCGGCTTGACTTCCTGCTTCTTGGCGCAGGCTGCGGCGGCCAGACAGAACAAGGCAACTACGGAGACGCGAACAGTTGCGTTCATGGCGAACCATCCTTCTTTTTTTGAACGTGTGAGTGGGGGTTGGGAGTGAAACACTAACATTCAAACAGTATGGCGATCAAAACGGCGTCAAGGGTTCCGGTATGGCCCCCAGGCGGGCTCCCGCACGTCGCCATCGCTGAGCACCAGCCGTTGACGCACCCGTCCATCGGCCGACACAGCGTACAGGACGCCGCGCGGGCCTTCGGTGGCCGCGTAGAGGAGCATGCTGGCGTTGGGTGCCCAGCTTGGAGAATCGTCGAGATTTCCCGGTGAAACAAAATGCTCCTGACCGCCGAGAGAGCGATCCATCACTGCAATACGATACACATTTCCGTTGCCTTGCACCATGGCCAGCTTTTTGCCGTCGTAATCGACCGCCACGTCGGCGTTGTATTGGCCCTGGAATGTGAGCCGCTGCGGTGCGCCGCCGGCGGCCGGAATTTCGTACAACTGCGGCTTGCCAGAGCGGTCGGAAGTGAAGATGATGTTCTGGCCATCCGGCGTCCACGAAGGCTCGGTGTCGATCGCGAGATTGTGGGTAAGCCGGGTCAGCGCGCCGGTGGCGAGGTCCAGGCTGTAGATTTCCGGGTTGCCCTGGAACGACAGGCTCACCGCCAGTTGCTTGCCGTCAGGCGAAAAGCGGGGAGCACCGTTGATGCCCGGACGCCCGGATACCAGCCGCCGCGAGCCGGTGGCGATGTTCTGGATGTAGATCGCCGAATTGCCGCTCTCGAACGATACATAGGCGATTTCATTGCCGTTTGGCGACCAGGTGGGCGACAGCAGTGCTTCGTGCGACCGCACCACGGTCTGCGGGTTGTAGCCGTCCGAATCGGCGACCACCAGCGAGTATTGCGCGGATTTGCCCAGGCCCACCATGGTGATGTAGGCGATGCGGGTATCGAAGGCGCCGCGCACGCCGATGATCTTCTGGTAAATCTGGTCGGCGATCTGGTGCGCGACCCGGCGCAGGTTGCTGCCTTGCCCGCTGATCGACAGGCCCAGCAACTGCTGCTGCTTGTTGACGTCCCACAATTCAAAATCGGCCTTGAGCACGCCGTTGGCGTAGGACGTGCGCCCGACCACGATGTAATCCTGCTTCAACTGTTGCCAGGTCGCGAACTTGATTTGCGAGCCGCTAGTGGGCGACTCGACGATCTCGTTGGTCGGCAACGTGCGGAATTTGCCGCAGCGGTTCAAATCCATGCTGACGATGGAAGCGATGTCGACCGGCGAGGCCGGCCCCGAGCCTTGCTGCCCGAACGGCACCACGGTGATCGGAATCGCCGACGGCACGCCGTTGACGATCTGCACGGTGAGGCTTTGCGCGCCGGCCGTGGTGGCGATGAGGCCGAGGCAGGCGACGAGCAGAAAAGCAAGGAGAAGTTTCGGATTTCGCATGGCTCGAACGTCCGTCATTGGGAAGATGTCACCTTGAAGTTGAAAATGATGTCGCGGCTGAACTGTTTTTCGAAACCTTTGTACGGCAGCGGTGAGGAGCGCAGTACCGCCGCCTGCACCGAATGCCTGGCCACGTCGTTGAATGGGCAACTCGGTAATACTTTGGCAGAAATCACCTGACCGCCCGGTATCTGCACGATTTCCACCGGACATACGACGCCGACCGGGATGTTGTCTGGCCTGAGCCAGTTCTGCGTGATGGTGTTTTGCAATGCGGCGATATAAGCGTTGTTGGAAGTTCCCGCTTGTCCGGTCATGGCTTTGCTGGCCTGGGGCACGTTTTCGGCGTTCTGGCTTTGCTTGGCCTTTCTCAAGTCGGCCAATTGCTGGGCCTTCTGCGATTCCAGATTGGCCTGTTTCTGCGCCTTGGCACTCTCGGCCCTGACCTTGGCCAGTTCCTTCAGGATGCGCTCGGCTTCTTTTTGCTTGGTCAGTTCGGCCATGCGTTGTTTGTGTTCTTCCTCTTGCGCCTTCTTGGCCTGTTCGGCTTTCTGTTGGGCGAGCGCCGCGACCTTCTCCTGATCCTTCAATTTCGGCTGTGGTACCGGTGTCGGCAGAACCCGTACCGGTGCGGGCGTGGGCGGTTTCGGTTCGGGCTTGGCTTTTTGCTCATGCCGTGGCGATGCCTGGTGCGCGTGGCGCGAGGCCGGCGGCGGCGGTGCGGCGGCCGGCCCCACCAGGGTCGCCTCGATCACGGGCCCTTGCAGGCGCACCACGTGGGTACAGGTTACCGGACGCATCGCCTCGGGCAAATGCAACAGGTTGGTCAGGTCTTCCCAGCGCGCGCAGTTGAGCGTCGCCAGCGCCAGAAACGCCACGATGCCCAAGTGCAGCAGCGCGGAATAAACGACCGCGCGTGGGGTGATGTCAGTGTTTGCCGTCACTTGCGGGTACCACCGCGGTTTCCGGTTGGCTCATCAGCCCGACCTTGACGACGCCGGCCTGCTGCAACAATCCCAGTACCTGGTTGACGCGTCCGTAATCGACGCGCTTGTCGCCGCCCAGCAATACCGAAACCTTCGGATCCTGCTTGACGAACGCGGAGACGTCCTTGACCAGGGTGGCGTCATCGACTTTTTCGCGCGGGTTCTTGCCCAGCGTCAGGTAAACGTTGCCCTGCTGGTCGACCGATACCAGCACCGGCTTCTTTTCGTTCTGCAGCGCCTTGGCGGCCGACTGCGGCAACTGGATGTTGGCACCGAGGTTCAGCATCGGCGCGGTGACCATGAAGATGATCAGCAGCACCAGCATCACGTCGATGTACGGCACGATGTTGATTTCCGCCATCCTGCGGCGGCGGCGTCTGCGAGTTTGCAAGGCCATGACGAGAGCGCCTCCGTTACCGCGCCGGCGCTTTCGCGCGCTCCTGCGGCGCGGGCTGGTCGGCCTGCATCTGCCGATGCAAGACCGACGAAAGCTCTTCCTGGAAGGTGTCGTAGCGCACCGTGAGGCGTTCCAGCCGCGTCGAATAACGGTTGTACGCCCACACCGCGGGAATCGCCGCGAACAGCCCCATCGCGGTTGCAACCAGCGCTTCGGAAATGCCCGGCGCGACCGTCGCGATGGTGGCCTGCTTCAAGCTGCCCAGCCCCTGGAATGCCACCATGATGCCCCACACCGTGCCGAACAGGCCGACGTAGGTGCTGATGGAACCCACGTTGGCGAGGTATTCGAGGTTGCGTTCCAGTTTTTCCACTTCGCGGGTGCCGGCCACGCGCATCGCGCGCTCGGAAGCTTCCAGCACCCCGCGTCGGTCCTCGCCACCGCGTTGGCGCTGGCGCACGAATTCGCGGAAGCCGGATTCGAACACCGCCGCGAGACCGCTCGCATCGGCGGCACGCTTGCCGATTTCACGGAACAGCGCGGCCAGGTCGACGCCGGACCAGAAGCGTTCCTCGAACTGGTCGGCATCGCGGGTGGCGGCGTCGAGCGTCGCCTTCTTGCGGAAGATGATGACCCACGACGAGAACGAGAAGATGATGAGGATCAACAGCACCAGCTTCACCGGCCAACTGGCGTGCAGGACCAGGTCGAGGATGTTGATGGAACCGTTCATTCTTGGGTGAATCCTTCTTTGATCAAAGTTGCGATGTCGGCGGGAATTCGTATGGGCGTGAACGCGCGCGCATCCACGCAGGCTACACGAACTTGCGCCCGCGCCAGCGTGACGCCGTCGGCGACGCGCAATACCGCCTGGGCGAAGTCGATGCTGGCCGCGCGCAAACGTACCACGCGCACCGTCGCATCCAGTTCATCGTCGAGCCGGGCCGGCTTGTCATAGGCGATAGTGATTTCGCGTACCACGAAAGCCAGTCCGTGCGACTGCCGCAACGCGTCCTGCCCCATTCCGAGTGCGCGCATCCATTCGCTGCGCGCACGCTCCAGAAACCTGAGATAGCCGGCGTGGTACACCACTCCGCCAGCGTCGGTATCTTCCCAGTAAACCCGTGTCCGCCACCTGAACACAAAACCGGGGTCCACGAAACCGGGGTCAGAGTGACTTTTCATGGGGTTTCGGAAATACGGAAGCGAACGGAAAAGTCACTCTGACCCCTTTCCACAGTTGGCGTCGGCGACCCGGGCGAAATCACGTTGCTCTCCTGGCCGGCGACACGGGAAAGGCCACTCTGACCCCGGTTTTGCCGATTTCGGGAAAACTCACTCTGACCCCTCGGCATCGGACCCCTCGGCATCGAACAGGTTCATTTCCGCGCCACTGCCCCGCGGCGGTTTAAGTCCGAAGTGTCGCCAGGCTTTCGCCGTGGCGATCCGTCCGCGCGCGGTGCGTGCCACGAGGCCCTGCTGGATCAGATACGGTTCCAGCACGTCCTCGATGGTGTCGCGGTCTTCAGCCAA
>JBOHYW010000030.1:0-25542 GCA_050738155.1 Rhodanobacteraceae bacterium | reverse complement strand
AGTGTGAACACGCCCTAGATGCGGCCTTCAGGCCCTCGTGGCCGGCGGATCGAGCAGCGCCTCGGCATCGCAAACCGCCGCCAGCGAACGCAAGCCTTGCGGCCAATGTTCGACCCGCAAGGTCCGCCCTGCGCGGCTCGCATCCGCGGCCAATGCCAGCACGCAGGCAAGCCCGGCGCTGTCGGCACGGGTCAATCCGGCGAGATCGAGTCGCGTCTGCGCACCCGCTGCCAGTGTCCGCCCGCCTTCCGCGAGTGCACCGGCCGCGGTAGCGAAGGTCAACGCGCCGCGCAACGCAAGCGTGTCGCGATCGGGATGATCCAGCGTCACCGCATCGACGCGGCCGCCTACCTTTGACATGTCAGTGCCCGCCGCCCTGCTTCATCTGGTCGATCGCCCCGGCGCCTTCGGTCTGCAGGCGCTTGATCAGGTTATCGATGCCTTCCTTGCGGATTTCGGCATCGACCTGGTTGCGATAATTCGTGATGTAGGAAATGCCTTCGATGATCACGTCGTAGGCTTTCCATTCGCCGGACGGGGTCTTGCGGAACGCATAGTCGACCGACAGGTTCTTGCCGCTCGCGAGCAATACCTGGGTGCGCACGATGGTGCGCCGCTGATCGAGCGGCCCCGACGCCGGCAACACCTTCACCGAGCCGCGCGTGTAGGCAACCAGGCCTTCGGCATAACGACGAGTCAGCGCGTCGTAGAACGCGCGCGCGAACGCCACGCGCTGCGCCGGGGTTGCCTCGCGCGCATGCCGGCCCAGCACCAGCAGGGACGCATAATCCATGTCGAAATGCGGCAGCACGATCCCGTCGATGATCTTGATCATCTGCTCCGGGTTCTTGCGCAGTTCGGCCTGGTGGCCTTGGATCGCGTTGCCAAGCTGATCGGCGATCGACTGCACGATCTGCTGCGGCGTCTGGTTGGCCGCCGCCAAAGCGGGCGCGGTGAACGCCAACGCCATGAACACCGCCGCCCACAACAGCAGGTAACGTTTCAGCATGTTGCCCTCCTCATGCCCGCCGTCAGTGCGCGGGACGATCAACTCAGTGTTTGCCGGAAGTCGCCGGTGCGCTGGTTGCGGGTGCCGAGCCGGAGCCACCGGATTTCGGGCCGCCATTGACCAGGAACTTGCCGATCAGGTTTTCGATGCTCATCGCCGATTGCGTCAGCACCATTTCGTCGCCGTTCTTCAGGAAAGTCGGCGACCCACCCGGCTCGATGCCAACGTACTGGTCGCCCAATAAACCGCTGGTGAATATCGCCGCCGAGGAATCGTCCGGGATGTCTTTGTATTGCTTGCTGATGGCCATCACCACCAACGCGTCCATCCGCTGCGGCTCCAACTGGATCGACTGCACGTCGCCGATGCGCACGCCCGCAATCTTGACCGGCGCGCGCTCCTTCAACTGGCCGATGTTGGTGAAGCGCGCCTTGACCATGTAGCTGGCGCCACTGTGGACATTGACCACCGAGGTGGTCTGGGTGGCGAGATAGGCCAGCGCGGCGAAGCCGAGCAGGATGAACAGGCCGGTGCCGATTGCGTAACTGGGTCTTGGGTTCATTTTCGCATTGCCGTGTTGATCGCGAGGCAGGCGAGCATCGCCATTCTCGATGTCGCCATTCCGGGGCCGATCGCAGGTTCATCGCGAACGGAATTGTTTGCCTTCGCTCCGAGGTGGGAGTGCGTCGTGCGCGCGACCGGTTCACGCGAGATCGATCGCTGGCATGGCCAGCTCCCACAACGCTCCTCATGCCGGCGCAATGCCGTCCATGGATGGCCTGCGCCGTTAGCTACACATCCGCTCATGTCATGAACGCCGTCATGATGAAATCGACCACCAGGATCACGATCGACGAAAACACTACTGTGCGCGTGGTCGAATACGCCACGCCCTCGCTGGTCGGCGGCGCGGTGTAGCCCTGGAACACCGCGATCAGGCTGACCACGCCGCCGAACACGATCGACTTGTACAGGCCGTCCAGAACGTCGCGCTGCAGCGACACCGTGGAAGTCATGTTGCTCCAGAAAGTGCCGTTGTCGAGGCCCAGCCAGGTCACGCCGACCAGATGGCCGCCGAAGATGCCCATTGCATTGAACACGCACGCCAACAGTGGCATCGCAATTATGCCGGCGAGGAAGCGCGGCGAGGCCACGTAGGCCAGCGGGTCGACCGCCATCATCGACATCGCATCGAGCTGGTCGGTGGCGCGCATCAAGCCGATTTCGGCGGTGACCGCGGTGCCCGCGCGGCCGGCCACCAGCAGCGCCGTCACCACCGGGCCGAGTTCGCGAAACAAGCTCAACGCGACCACGGTGCCGAGCGCCGCCGTGCCGCCGAAGATCGACAGCGTGTAGTAAAGCTGCAGCGCCAGCACCATGCCGACAAACAAGCCGCAGGTCATCACAATCACCAGGCTCATCGCGCCGACGAACCAGATCTGCCGGGCGAGCTCGCGCCAATAGCGCAAGCTTTTCGGCAACGCGCCCAGCACCGCGACGAAGAACAGCCCGCACTCGCCGACCGAGGTGATGCCTTGCAACAACCAGTTGCGGCGCAGATTCGCGTTCATCGCACGCTTTCCACAAACCCGAGTTCGGCCGCATAATCCGGCGCCGGATAATGGAACGGCACTGGCCCGTCGGCTTCGCCACCGAAGAACTGCCGCGTCCACGGCGAATCCTGATGCGCCAATTCGTCCGGCGCGCCTTGCGCCACCAACTTGCCGTTGGCGATCAGGAACACGCGATCGGCCACTTGGCGGATCGCGGCAAGCTCATGCGCGACCAGAATCGAGGTGATCCCGAGCGTCTGATTGAGCGTGCGGATCAGCCGCAGCACCTGGTTCAATGCGATCGGATCCAAACCCACGAAAGGTTCGTCATAAAGGATGAGCATCGGGTCGAACACGATCGCCCGCGCCAGCGCCACCCGCCGTGCCATGCCGCCCGACAGCTCGGCGGGCATCAACTGCGCCGCGCCGCGCAAGCCCACCGCCTGCAGCTTGGTCAGCACGATGTTGCGAATCAGTTGTTCCGGCAATCGCGTATGCTGGCGCAGCGGAAACGCAACGTTCTCGAACACGCTGAAATCGGTCAGCAGCGCCGAGTTCTGGAACAGGAAACCGATCCGTTCGCGCAACGCGAACAACGCGCGGCGAGAGAGTTTCGTGACAGCTTCGCCGTCCACGGTCACGCTGCCCGCATCCGGGCGCAATTGACCGGTGAGGTGCCGCAGCAAGGTGGTCTTGCCGGTACCGGACGGCCCCATGATCGCGGTCACGCTGCCACGCGCGACGTCCAGATCGAGGCCGTCGAAAATCGTTTTCGCACCGATGTGCATGCGCAACCCGCGCACTTGCACCAGCGCGTCGGCGGATGATTCATGGTTGGTGGCAGCGGTATTCATTCTGATTCGGCACAAACGAACAGATCAAACCGCGTACGGTAGCGCAGCAGCACCCGATTGGATAGAAGCCCGCGCAATGCTGGTGCAGCCAACCCGATCCGACTCGAACGTGTGGGAGCGCGCCATGCGCGCGATCGCGGAATTCCCGTGTAGCGTGGTATCGCACGCAACAGCAAAAGACGACGCTACGCGCCGGCGCGCTGCTACATCTCGAGCAGCCGCGCGATGAGTTCCGCATGGCGATCGGCCGGCAACGGCTGGTCGATGCGCGCAGCGTGCACGATGTCTTGCAACGCGCCCACCGCATCCTCGAAATGATCGTTGACGACGATGCAATCGAATTCATGGGCATGCGCGATTTCTTCGCGCGATGCCGTCAGTCTTTTTTCGATGGTCGACTTGCTGTCGGTGGCGCGTGCGCGCAATCGGCGTTCCAGTTCCGCGCGCGACGGCGGCAGGATGAAGATCGACACGCAGGGAATCTTCGCGCGAACCTGTTCCGCACCCTGCCAGTCGATTTCCAGCAGCACGTCGCGACCGACTTGGAGGATCGGCTCGACCGCGCCACGCGAAGTGCCGTAGCAGTTGCCGAACACGTCGGCATGCTCGAGAAAATCGCCAGCCGCGACCATGCGTTCGAACAATGCGCGATCGATGAAGTGGTACTGCACGCCATCGACATCACCCGGCCGGGGCTTTCGCGTGGTGTGCGAAATCGACAGCGTGATGCCCGGCTCACGCACCAGCAACGCGTTGACCAGCGTCGACTTGCCGGCACCGGAAGGCGCCGCGACGATGAACAGGGTTCCGCAAACAGACTTGCCATCACTCATGCGGGTGCGGTCCCGATGACCCGCGGGAGCGCCGACTCGCAACGCGGCCCCGCACGTTGAAAGGAATTGCAGGTGCGATGAAGGCAGTCGTCATCGCGGAAGTATAGCCAATGCGCAGCAATTGCTCGTTGCTCGCGGAGCCCGAAGAGCCACTGCAACCGGCGGCGTCCCCACCCGCGAATCTACGACGCGGTCCAGCGGCTCAGTAGAAGCCCTTCCGCACCTGTACCCACAATCGCGTTCCGCTGTCGACACCATTCAACAGGTCCGGCGTGGCGCCGATGGGCCTGGATGCCGTGGCGTCGACGAACCACTCGCCTGGCGCCGCCCAGTGCAGGCCAACGCCGGCGCTGCTGGCGCGACCACTGTTCACGCCGCCAACGAAGACATCTTTGTAGACCTCGACACGACCGGTATCGGCAAACAGCGTGGCCTGCCAGCGCCCCGGCGTGCGGTGCAGATGGAAGTCATGACGGAATTCGGCGGTCAAAAGATCGCCTTGCGAACCCGACAGCGCGCCCGCGTCATAACCGCGCACCGTGTCGGGGCCACCGAGGAAGAACTGCGCCGACGTGTCCAGGTTCTTGCTGGCCCACTGGCGACTGTAGCCGACGTAGACGGCGTTGACGGGATCGAGTTGCTGCAGGCGCGACACCGATACGACGTAACGAGAATATCCCCCCGCGGTACGCGCCGTCAGTTGGTCGATGACTTCGGCGAGCATGTCGGTGAAGTCGACCTTGCCGTGCGAAATGCCGACGCGGAAATTGGTGACGCCATGGGCATCACGCTGGTCGCCCGCCAGCGTCGCCGACCATACGTCGAGATGGCGATCGTTGTGCAGCAGGGCGGCCTCGATGTCGTCCTTCAGCAACTTGCGATCGAACTCGATCTGGCCATACAGATTGCCGGCGGTGCTGCGGATAAACGGCTGGGCCAGCGTCAGGCTGCCGACGAGCGCCGAACCGTGCGCATCGAGCGCTTCCAATCCGTTGCGCAGGTGGTAATGCAGGGTCGACACGCCGGCGCGCAGCGTGGTGCCCTGCCCGTTCAGGAGCATCCGGTAGCCGCCCTGGAAGTAACTCATGCCGCCACCGGAACTCGCTGCACCGAGCTGCAGCAGGTCGCCGCGATGCAGCAGGCCGTTGATATCGAAGCTGCCGTTGACGCGGGCGCGACCGGTATAGCGGTTGCCAAAATCGTCCACGCCGAGCGTGCCTGTATAGCGCGGCGCGGCGGTGACATCGACCACCAGATCGGAAGTGCCGGGCTGGTCGCCCGGGCGCACCACGGAGCTGGTGGTCGCGCCGGGAACGTCCGAGAGCAGCAGCAGGCTGCGCTCCAATGGGCGATTCGCGACCGGCTGCCCCGGTTGCAGCGGCGCCAGCACCTTGCGCAATGTCTTGTCCGAGACACTGCTGTGGTTCTGCAGCACGACTTTCCCGTAGCGCGCTTCCACCACGTCGATCTGCACCACGCCGTCGTGAAGCGTCTGCGCCGGCACGTAGGCGCGGGCAAGCGGATAGCCAGCCGCGTGATACGCATCGCTGATGCGGTCGGCCAAGCCCTGAAGGTCACCCAGCGTAAGTCTGTGCCCTTCGCTGTCGGCCACCAGGGCGTGCAATGTGCTGGTCGACAGCAGCGTGTTACCGGTAATCCGGATTCGCTTCACCAGAAAGGCGTGCGCATCATGCACCGACTGATGTGGCACGCGCAGCATCCGCAGGTCGAGATCGGAGCGCGGCGCCGTCTCCGGCTGCCGCGGCACCTGCTGCAGCAGTTGCCCGGCGTTCGGAAGTTGCGACGGCACCGGAGAAACCTGCTGGGCGTGCGCGGTACCGGCCAGGGCAAGCGAGACCGTGGCGGCGAACAGGCTCCTGCGCAGGGGCTGGAATGACTTCATGTTGTAGGTTCCGTTCGAATGCTGGATGGAAAGCGTTCGGCGGATGCACCCCGGCGCTTCAAGGCTTGCTCCGGACGGGCATGCGCACGCCACCATCGACCACCTTCAGCGCCATGCCGGAAGTGAAATCCCGACGGGTGCTGTGGCGCTCGATCGGCCGATGCAGCATCTTGCGGTTGCCGGTAAAGGGATCCTCGCCATGCTGGATGGCCAAGCCGTACGGCGTGGCGATGGAGGCCGGGCGAATCGGGCCCTGCAAGTAGGCAAGCACGCCGTTGTCGACACCGAACGCCGAAAGTTGGGCGCCGGTGATGTTGGCGGTCGTCGTGACCACTGGGTCGACCAAGACATAGTTGGCCGCATCGGCACCGGTCAGGCGGATGCCGGTCACCGTCACCGTCTTGTCGTCGTCGACGTTGCTGTCGGAGAAGTTGGCCGCTTCACGGCTGAAGCCGACGTCGTCGCCGGACACGACGCCCTCGCCCGCCAGCGTCACCGTGTCGATGGTGTTGCCGTCGAACATCTTGTCCGTGCCGGTCGCGGCTACCGTGACAGGGCGCCGGGTGATGTCGGCCACCAGTCCCGTCGGTTGCTGCAACACGTAGTTGCCGGAGTCCTTGCCGTCGATCGTCATTGCCGTGGTCACCGTCTTGTCGGTACCGACGTTCGCATCGGCGAACCGGCCCGACGCGGCGTTCCCGAGGGTGACCTCGTCGTTGCCGAGCAGCCCCGAAAGGGTCGCCCCGGAAAGCGTGTCGACACGGGTTCCGTCGTAGTTGTGGTCAGTCGTCTTCGTGCCAGTCACGACCAGCGCCGCCGGCGTAATCGTGACCCAGTCGCTGCCGCCAACCAAGGTGTAGTTGGACGCCAGCGTCGTGCCATTGCCGGTCAGGGTGAAACCCGCCATGGAAGGGAACGGTTTGCGCGTGCCGACATTCTTGTCGGCGAGCGTGCCGACACCCGACAGCGTCAGGCTCTCGCTGGCCACGCCGGCCAGCACACCGTGATCGCCGAACAAGGTCGCATCCGCGTCGGCCGTGCTGTCATAGACGCGCGTGCCAGACAGGTTCAGCACGAACGGCGTGATGTCGGCCGCGGTGGTCGCCGTGGTGTTGATGGTGTAGTTGCCCGCGTCGGCGCCCGTCTTGGTGATGCCGCTGACGGTCACGATCTTGCCGGTTGCCGCGTTGGCGTCGGTGAAGGTCGCCGAGCCGTAATCGAAGTCGAGGGTGTCGCCGGTCAGCACATCGCTACTGGCCAGCGTCGCAATGCCAGCCGTGCCGCCGTCGTAGACCTTGTTCTGCGCGACAGCCGAGACGGTAATCGCCTTCGCCGTGATGGTCAACGTATCGGTGCCGCCGACCAGCGTGTAGTTCTGCGCCAAACCGCCATTGCCATCGGTGCCGTTCTGCAGCGTCAGGCTACCCAGGTTCGCGAACATCTTGCTGGCGCCGACATTCTTGTCGGCAACGTGACCGCCACCGCTCAGGTTGAGCGTCTGACCAGCAATACCGGCCAGTACACCGCCGGTGCCAAACAGGTTGGCGTCCGCGTCGGTCGTACCGTCGTAGACGCGCGTGCCGGCCAGGTTCAATACCACGGGCGTGATGTCGGCCTTGGTGGTGGCCGTCATGTTGATGGTGTAGTTGTCGGCGTCGGTGCCCGTCTTGGTGATGCCGGTGACGGTCACGATTTTGTTGTCGGCGACATTCGCATCGCCAAAGGTCGCGCCGGCCGACGTGAAGTTCACCGTGTCGCCGCCCAGCAGGCCACTGCTGCCCAGCGAGGTGACGGTCGCGCCCGTTGTGGCGTCGTAGATCTTGTTCGCGGCCGTGAAATCAACCGTGATCGCCAATGGATCGACGTTTGCCACCAAACCCGTCGGTTGCGTGAAGCTGTAATTGCCGACGTCGCCACCGCTGATGGTCATGGCCGTGGTGATGGCCTTGCCGGTGCCGGCGTTCTTGTCGGCGAACAGGCCCTGGGTGGCACTGCCCAGCATCACGTCGTCGCCGGACACCAAGTTGGACAATTTCGAACCGGTGAGGGCGACGACCTTGGTGCCGTCGTAGTCACGGCTGACCGGCGTCGTGGTGACCGTCAGCGAGCGCGGCGTGATGGTCAACGTGTCGCTGCCGTCGACCAGCGTGTAGTTGCTGGCCAAGCCGCCATTGCTGCCGTCGGAGAGGGTGAAGCCGGCAAGGTCGCTGATCGCCTTGGCCGCAGGATCGCCGTTGACGTCGCGGGCAACATTCTTGTCGCCGACCGTACCGCTGCCGGTCAGAACCAGCGTCTGGCTGCCGATGCCGGTCGTCAACACACCGCCCGTGCCAAACAGGCCGGCGTCCGCGCCAGTCGTGCCGTCATAGACGCGCGTGCCCGACAAGTTCAGCACGAACGGCGTGATGTCGGCCGTGGTGGTCGCTGTCGTATTGATGGTGTAGTTGCCGACGTCGGCGCCGCTCTTGGTGATGCCGCTGACGGTCACGATCTTGCCGGTCGCCGCGTTGGCGTCGGCGAAGGTCGCCGTGCCGTAATCGAAGTCGAGCGTGTCGCCGGTCAGCACGCCGCTACTGCCCAGCGTCGCGATGTCAGCCGTGCCGCCGTCATAGACCTTGTTCTGCGCGGCAGCCGAGACGGTGATGGACTTCGGCGTGATGGTCAACGTGTCGGTGCCACCGACCAGCGTGTAGTTCTGCGCAAGGCCGCCGTTGCCGCCGGTACCGTCCGTCAATGTGAGGCCGCCCAGGCTCACCGCCTTGTTCGTATCGACGTTCTTGTCGCCGACCGCGCCGCTGCCGGTCAGGACCAGCGTCTGGCCAGCGACGCCGGTCGTCAGCACACCGCCGGTGCCGAACAGGTTGGCGCCCGCGTCGAGCGTGCCGTCGTAGACACGCGCGCCGGAAAGGTTCAACACCACGGGCGTGATGTCGGCGGTGGCGGTCGCCGTTGTGTTGATGGTGTAGTTGTCGGCGTCGGTGCCACTCTTGGTGATGCCGCTGACGGTCACCATCTTGCCGCTCGCCACATTGGCATCAGCGAAGCTCGCGGCGCCGTGACCAAAGTTCACCGTGTCGCCGCCCAGCAGGCCACTGCTGCCCAGCGAGGTGAGCGTCGCGTCCGTCGTGGCGTCGTAGATCTTGTTCGCGGCCGTGAACTTGACTGTGATCGCCAGCGGATCGACATCCGCCACCAGACCCGTCGGTTGCGCAAGGTTGTAATTGCCGACGTCGTCGCCGCTGACGGTCATGGCCGTGGTGATGGCCTTGCCGGTGCCGACGTTCTTGTTGGCGAACAGGCCTTGGCTGGCATTCCCCAGCACCACGTCATCGCCGGACACCACGTTCGACAGGGTCGAGCCGTTCAGGGCAACGGCTTTGGTGCCGTCGTAATCGCGGTCGACCGGCGTCGTGGTGACGGTCAGCGAGCGTGGGGTGATGGTCAGCGTGTCGGTACCGCCAGCCAGCGTGTAGTTGCTGGCCAGGCCGCCGTTGCTGCCGTCACCCAGCGCCAGGGTGCCCCGGTTCGCGAAAGCCTTGGCGGTAACGTCACCGTTGGCGTCGCGGGCGACGTTCTTGTCCGCGACGTGGCCTGTGCCACTCAACTGGAGCGTTTCACCACCCACGCCGGCCAGCACGCCGCCAGTGCCAAACAGGCTGGCGTCCGCGTCGACCGTACCGTCGTAGATGCGGGTGCCAGCCAGATTCAATACCACCGGCGTGATGTCGGCGGTGGTGGTGACGATGGTGCTGTTGAGCGCATAGTTGCCCGCGTCGCTACCGGTTTTGGTGATGCCATTGACAGTGACGATCTTGCCGGTCGCCGCGTTGGCGTCGGCGAAGGTCGCCGTGCCGTAGCCGAAGTCCACCGTGTCGTCGGCCAACACACCGGCGCTGCTCAACGTCGCAATGCCGGCCGTGTCGGCGTCGTAAACCTTGTCCTTGGCAACGGCCGACACGTCGATGGGCTTGGGTGTCACGCTGGCGGTCAGTCCAGTCAACGTGGTGAACGCGTAATTCGCGGCATCGGTGCCGGAGATCGTCATGTTGGTAGTGACCGCCTTGGCGGTCCCGACGTTCTTGTTGGCAAACGTGCCTTCGGTGGCGTCGTCAAGGGCGACGTTGTCACCAACGAGGAGGCCGACCAGGCTTGCGCCGACCAGGTCAACGGCCGTGGTTCCGTCGTATTGACGGCCATTAACGGTGGCGGTGGCAGTCAGCGACTTGGGTGTGATCGTGAGCGTGTCGGTGCCGCCGGTCAGTGTGTAATTCTGCGCCAGGCCACCGTTGCCGTCGGTGCCGTCCTGCAGCGTCAGGTCGCCCGGGTCGGCGAAGGCCTTTGCCGTGCCGACATTCTTGTCGGCGACGTGGCCGGTGCCGCTCAATCGGACTGTTTCGCCGTCCACTCCGGTCAGTACGCCCGCGGCACCAAACAGGCTGGCGTTCGCGTCGACCGTCCCGTCGTAGATACGGTTGCTGGTCAGGTCGAGCACCACTTGGCCGATGTTGCCCGTAGCTGTCGCCGTGTTGTTGGCGAGGCTGTAGTTGCCCGCGTCGGCACCGCCCACGGCAATGCCCTGGACGCTGATGTTGTGCGCTCCCGCATCTTTGCCATCGTAGTCAGCCGATGTGTCGCTGAAGATCAGATCATCGCCAGCAATGCCGCCGGCCAGCGTGACCTTGGCGGTAGTGTTGCCGTCGTAGGTCTTGTCGCTGCCTGTGGCAACGACTGTGAGCAGGGCCTGGGTGATGTCCGCCAGCGCGGTGCCATTGGTGAACACGTAGTTGCTGGCGTCGTCGCCGGTGATGCCCATGGCGCCGGTGACAGTCTTGTCGGTGCCGACGTTCTTGTTGTCGAACTTTCCGACCGTGGAATTGGTCAGCGACACAAGGTCGCCGGCGATCAGGCCGCTGGTGGTCGAGGTGCCCGCGTCGACCAGTGCCGCGTTCTCCAGCACGGCGGCGCGGTCGGCGTTGTATGTCTTGCTGTCGGCATCAAAAGTGGCGGTCAATGGGCGCTGCGTGATGGTGAGCTTGTCGGTGCCACCGCTCAGCGTGTAGTTGCTTGCAAGTCCACCGCTGCTGCCGTCGCCAAGCACCAGCGAGGCGAGGGTGACGGTCTTGCCATTGCCGACGTTCTTGTCGACCGTACCGCTCCCGGTCAGGGTGAGATGTTCACTACCAAAGCCGGTGGCAAGGTCGCCACCCGATGCGAACAGGCCGGCATTCGCGACAGTGGTGCCGTCGTAGATGCGCGTGCCGTTCAGATTGATGATCCGCGGCGTGATATCGGCCGTCGTCGTCACCCCGTCCGGGTTGTCGACGACGTAATTGCCGCCGTCCGATCCGCCGGCAGTGATGCCGTCGACCGTGACCGTCTTGTCGTTGGCGACGTTCTTGTCGGCGAAGGTAGCCGAGGCGAAACCGAAGTTGACCGTATCGCCCATGATCACGCCGGTGCTCTGCACGGTTGTGCCCGGGTCTGCGAGGGTGGCGTCGTACTGCTTGTTCTTGCCGGTCGCGGTAACCGTGACGTGCAACGCATTGATGTCCGCGGTCGCCGTGCCTTGGCTGAAGGTGTAGTTGCCGGCGTCGCTGCCGCTGATCGACATGTCGCCGGTCACGCTCTTGCCGGTGCCGACGTTCTTGTCGGAGAAGTGCGCGGAGGTCGCATCGACGAGCGTGACGGCGTCACTGCCGATCAAGCCGGACAACGTGGCCGCGCCGGTCAATGTGGCGATGTCGTTGCCGTCGTAAATCTTGTTCTCGGCCGTGAACGTGGCTTCGAGCGGTGCCGGCGTGATGGTGACCCAGTCGGTGCCACCGGCCAGGGTGTAATTGCTCGCGCTGCCGATGCCATCGACCAGCGCCAGCGTGCCGAGGCTGGAGAAACTCCGTTCGTTGCCGACATTGCGGCTGCTCAAGGTGCCGCTACCGCTTACCGTCAGCGTTTCACTGTTGACGCCCGCCAGGGTGCCGAACAGCGAGGCATTGGCCGTGGCCGTGCCGTCGTAGACGCGGGTGGCGGTCAGGTCGATGACCTTGGGCTTGATCACGCCGTTGCTGCCCGCGCCGCTGGTCGGCAGCACATAGTTGGCGAGATTGGTGCCGGCAGCGGCGACGAAGTCGGAAGTCACCAGCGTGGAAACCACGCCGAGGCCGGTGCCGACGTTCCGGGTCACGTAATTGGCGGTCGCCGACTGCGGGATGCTGGCACTCTGGCCGGCAACGAAGCCCTGCAAGTCGTAGTCGCTGGCCGTGAGCGTGGCCGAGTCGGTGCCGTCGTAGACCTTGGTCGGGCTGCCAGTGATGACCGCAGTCAGCGCTTTGGGATCGATGTTGGCGGTCAACCCAGTCGGCTGCTTCAGCGCGTAGTTGCCGGCCGCGGCGCCCGTCAGCGTGAAGCCGCTGGCGGTCACCTTCAGATTGTCACCGGCGTTGGCGGTGCTGAAGTGGCCGCTGGCGTCGCTGGCGTCGAAGCTCACGCTGTCAGAACCGAAGATGCCGGCGAGCGCTGCGCTGCCTGAGACGCCAAGCGTGGCGCTATCGTTGCCGTCGTAGGGCTTGTCGTCGGCGCTGACACCGGTGAGGGTCAAGCTTGCGGGGGTGATGGATGCGCGTAGCCCGGTGACAGCCTGGAGGTTGTAGTTGCTCGCTTCACTGCCGGTAATCGCAAAGCCCGTGGCGGTCACTGCGAGATCGCTGCCTGCGTCCGCTTGCGAGAATTCCGCACTCTCGCCGGTCAGGTCCAGGGCCACCTTGCCCACGTCGCTGTCCACCAGCCCCGCCAGACCGATGTTGTCGGTGTCCAGGGCATCGGCAGCAGTGGCGTTGTAGGACTTGTCGGTGGCGTACACGCCGGTGACGAACAACGGCGCCCTGGTGATCGTGCCGGGGCCGATGGCCGAGTACGCCACGTCGTAGTTGGAAAGCTGGGTGCCGCTGTCGAGCACGTAGTTGCCCGGCGTCAGCGTGGCTTTGACAGTGCGCGAACCGGCATCGGGTGCGTCGTAGCTCGCGGTCGCGGTGGGTTCGATCGAACCACCCTCGTCCGTGGCCCAGCCGGTGATTTGGAAGTTGGCCGAGGTCAGCGCCGCGTCGACGCTGCCGTTGTAGACCTTGGTGGGATTATTGACGATGCTGACCGCGAGCGAGCGCGGTGTGATGTCGCCCAATCCGAATGCGGGACTGGAGATGGCGTAGTTGGCGAGGTTGGTGCCGGCATCGGCAACCAGGTCGAATTTGTCTAGCGTGGCCGACAACGGAAGATCAGTGCCGACGTCGGACTGGCCGAAATGCCCCGTGGTGCTGAAGCCGCTCTTGAATGTGGCGCCGTCACCAGCGACCCAACCGCTCAAGGTGAAATTGTCGGCTTGCAACGTAATGTCCATGGTGCCGTCGTACACCTTGCTGGCACGGGTGCTGCCATCGATGCGCGGCACCACGACATTGCCGCTCAACGGCGCCGGCGTGATCGTGCCGGAGCCGACGTAGGTCACCGGTAACAGGTAGTTGCCCAGCAGCGTGCCGCTGGCCGCGGTGAAATTTGCCGTGCCCAAAGCGCCCGCATCGACTTCGTGCACGCCGGCATTGGGATCGGTGTAGCTGCCGGCCACGGCGCCGCTGAAACTGGCAGAAATACTGTCGCCCGGGAGCATGCCCTCCAGTTCGACATTCGACGCCATCAATTGCGCGTCGGTGGTGCCGTCGTAGGTCTTGGTGGGATTGCCGATGATCTTGCCGGTCAGTTGCAGCGCATCAATCTGGCCGAGCCCGGTGCCGACCACCGTCGGCGCGAATGTGTAGTTGGACATCGAGGTACCGGCGTCGGGCGTGAAGTCCGAAGGTTGCAGCGTGGCCGTGACGTCGATACTGCTGCCGGCATTGGCCGTCGCGTAGTGCGCGGAGCTCTGGAACACCACGGCGTGTTGCGTGCCGATGAAGCCGACGATGTCGAAATCGGACGCGCCGAGCGTGACCGCGTCGGTACCGTCGTAGGTCTTGGTCGGCGTACCGATCATGGTGACGGTCAGCAGCGCCGGCGTGATATCGGCGCTCAGCGTCGGCTGGGTCACCACGTAATTGCCCTTGGCGGTGCCATCCAGCGTGAAGCCGTGGGTGGTCACGGTGAGGCCGTTGCGGACGTCGGCTTGCGAGAACTCGGCCGCCGCCGCAATGCTGTCGAGCACAACGTCGTCCGTGCCAATCACGCCGTCGAGCACCGCATTGTCGGTGTCGAGCGGGGCAGTGCGGGTGGCGTCGTAAGTCTTGTCGCTGGCGGTCACCTGATCGATGGTCAAGGTCTTGGGCGTGATGTTGGCGGCCAGATCGCTCGGCGCCACGATCTGGTAATTGGATGCCTTGGTGCCGGTCAGACTCCAGCCGCTGACGCTGACGGCAATGCCGCTGCCGGCATTCGATTGCGCAAAGCTTCCGACGATGCCACTGGTGTCGAGACCGACCTCGCCCGCGTCGGGCGCAATCACCCCGAACAGCTTGGCGCCGCTGGTGACGATAGTGTCCGTCGTACCACCGTCATAGATCTTGTTGTCCGCGAGCAAGCCGCTGATCAATAGAGGCGCCTGGGTGATGGTGCCGGTGCCGGTCGCGTCGATGGGCAGCATGTAGTTGGACAGCTGCGTGCCGCTGTCGGCGGTGAAGTTGGTGACCGAAAAAGTGGCGTTGAGAGCCTGGCTGCCGGCGTCGGAACCGGCGTAGGCAATGGAACTGGGCTGGCTGACCGTCGCGCCCTGGCCTGCCACGAAACCGCCAAGGTTGTAGTTGGCGGAGGTGAGAGTGGCGGTGGTGGTGCCGTCGTAGATCTTGGTCGGGTTGCCGACGATCGTCGCCGTCAGCGGTCGCGGTGTGATCTTGCCGATGTTGCCGACGACTGATGAACCGGTGAGCGCATAACCGTAGACCGGCGCCCCGTTGTTCTTGATGACGAAGTCGGCGATGGCGCCGGGCGAGGTCACGGCGATGCCGCTGCCCACGTCCACCGAGGCATAGCTGCCGCCACTCGCCGAGGCTATCTGGTCGCCACCGAGCAGGCCGGACGCGTTGAAATTGGAACCCGTGAAGGTTGCCGCAGCGGTGTTGTCGTAGACCTTGCTGGCCGTGCCTTTCAGGCTTGCGATCTTCAGCGTCGGCGCGATGCTGTAGATCAGGCCGTTGCCGCTGTCGGCGAGCGTCGAGCCGAGCGTGGAGTCGTACTGGATGAAGTCGGGGGTGATGCCGCCGAGCACGTCGCCCGCGGGGCTGGCCGTGTATAACTTCCAGTTCGTTCCAAGGGCTGTCGAGGAGGCATTATTGACGAAGGTGTCGGCGATGAGGGTGGCGCCGCCGTTCGCGGACAGGCTACCGCCGCTGCCGATCGTCAAGGCGCCGTCAGTAGCCTTCATGACAATGCCACCGCTGCCGGACACGCCGGCATTGACGTTGATCGCGTGATACGCGTCGAGTTCCAGCGTGGCGGCGGCGTTCGTCCAGTTGATCGCCGCGTTGACATTGATGTCGCCGTCGCCGGGACTCTGGTTGCCAACGCCGCTGGCGCTCGTCGCAGTGGTTTGTTCGGTGACATTGGTGCCACCGTTCAAGCTGTTGGAAATCGTGGCCGCTGCCGCACTGTCGATCGTGAGGTCAACCGGGTCGACCAGCCAGGTGCCGGCGCGGCCATCGGCCGCGGCGGCGGTGATGCGTGCATCGCTGGCCAGTTCGAAGTGTGCCGCGGACGTTTCGATCTCACCGCCGTCGCCGCCGTCCGGGGCGCTGGCATCGAGAATGCCGCCGACCCGCACGGTGCCGGCTTGCATGCCGGCCAGCAGGGTGATGGTGCCGTCGTGTTCCTCGACGCTGCGCGCCTGCAAGGTGCCGCTGTTGTTCACCGCGCTGGCCACCAACGAGTCGCGCGCGCCAGCGGTCATCAGCACGGAGCCGCCGTCGGCGACGATCAACTGGCGGTTCTCCGCGAGGCTGCGGATGGTGTTCCGGTCCACCTGCAGGTGCATCAGGTGGTGGTCGGCGAAGGTGAGCGTGACGGCGGTACCGGCGCCGAGCGCGACGGTGCCGAGGCGGGCGCGGATCACGCCCTGGTTCGAGACCTGATTGCCGAGCAGCGCTACGTAGCCGCCGGGGGCAGCGGTGATGCTGCCGCGATTGACCACCTTGCCGGTCCCGTCGCCGGCGAAGCGGACGTCATCGGACCCGATGGTCGAATCGTCCACTGACAACGTGGAGGCAACCAGCCCGCCGACATTGACTTGCGCGTTGCGGCCGAACAACACGCCGTTGGGATTGATCAACCAGACCTGGCCATTGGCCTTGAGGTGACCGTCGATTTTGCTGGCGGTGTTGCCGAGGATGCGGTTCACCGCGATCGAGTTGGCGCCCGGTTGCAGGAATTGCACCGTTTGCGCGGCGCCGACGTCAAAATTTTGCCAGTTCAGCGACAATGTCTGGCTGTTCTGACGGATGGTGGTGATGTTGCCCGACTGCTGGATATGGCCTGAGCCGGCCACGATCTGCCCACCCGTCGGAGCATTGCCCGCGTGTGCGACTCCCGCTATGGCCAGCGACAGCCACAGCAGCGAGCGAAGCAGTCCGCGCCAGCCTGTCACCCCTGGACGTGTCGTGCCTCCGTGATGGCAGCGCGCAAGTTCCGATGCCACGACCCATTGACCAAGAGCGCGGTTCCAGCACAAGCGATACATCAGATTCATGATTTAAAAGCATTCCCCAAGACTCCTTGCGCTTGCACGCAAGAATCATGCCGCCCGAAGAACGTGCGACGAGCAAATCTTCAGCATCCCTGAATCAGGATCACGTCAGGAAGTGACGCGATCCGTCGCCGCGCATGTGATACGCCGCGCACCGTGTACCAGCAAGCTCCGAGTGCTTGCGTTTCGAATGGCAGGAATCTCCGCCCACTCAAGAGTTTGCGGCCATCCGTGCTCGTTGGCGACGGCGCACATATTGCGTGCGCGCCGTTTCGGGCCAGCCTCACGACTTTTGCGCCCCCCCTTGCGGGGCGCAGCGCTATTCGAGGTTCTGTACCTGCTCGCGCATCTGCTCGATCAGCACCTTCAGGTCGACCGCAGCGCGGGTGGTGCGCTGGTCGGCGGATTTGGAAGCCAGCGTGTTGGCTTCGCGATTGAATTCCTGCATCAGGAAATCCAACCGCCGCCCGACCGGTTCGTCCAGCGCCAGCACGCGACGGGCCTCGCCGACATGCGCGGCGAGCCGATCGAGTTCTTCGTCGACATCGATGCGCGAGAGTTGCAGCACCAGTTCCTGTTCCAACCGGCCAGGGTCGGCTGATTGCTTCAGCTCGGCCAAACGGCCTTCGAGTTTGGCCCGCAACGCCGCACGGATATCGGGCAACAGCACCCGCACCTCTGCGACTATGCGCTCGATGCTGTCCAGCCGTTCGCGCAATGCGGCGGCGAGCTTCGCGCCCTCGCGTTCGCGCCCGGCGATGAATTCGTCGAGCGTGCGATCGAGCAAATCGAGCGCGGCAGTCATCAGCCCGTCCTGATCGAGTTCCGGTTTCACCAGCAGTCCCGGCCAGTCGAGCAGCCCCGCGAAGTCGGTTGCGAGCTGCGGAAACTGCGCCTTCATGCCCTCGGCAAGCTGTGCAAGCTGCGTTGCAGTGCGCTCGTCCAGCAATAGATCGGCGGTCGCGGCCGGCGCGCGGTAACGCAACGTCGCATCGACTTTGCCGCGCGACAGGCGCGCCGCAATGTGCTCGCGTAATCGCGGCTCCAGCGTGCGCAATTCGTCAGGAAGGCGTATGCCGGTTTCCAGAAAGCGATGGTTGACCGCACGCACCTCGCACGCCAGCCAGCCCTGCGGCGTAGTGTCTTCCGCATTCGCATACGCGGTCATGCTGCGGATCATTGGTGCTCCCCGGAACGGTATGGCAATACACGATGGTAAACTGTCCGGCCCTGCGCGGATACTTTTGCGATGCCCTTCACCCGTCCCTCCGGCCGCGCGCCCGATCAACTGCGCGCGATCAGCATCGAACGCCATTACACCCGCCACGCCGAAGGATCGGTGCTGATTGGCTGTGGCGACACCCGAGTGCTGTGCACCGCCAGCGTCGAAGAACGCGTGCCGCCGTGGCTGCGCGGCAAGGGCGAAGGCTGGGTCACCGCCGAGTACGGGATGCTGCCGCGTGCCACCAGCGACCGCACCCAACGCGAAGCCACGCGCGGCGGACAGGGCGGCCGCACCATGGAAATCCAGCGTCTGATCGGGCGCAGCCTGCGCGCTTGCGTGGATCGCGCCGCATTGGGCGAACGCGTGATCACGCTCGACTGCGACGTGCTGCAGGCCGACGGCGGTACCCGTACCGCGTCGATCACCGGCGCCTATGTTGCGCTGGTCGACGCGGTCGGCGTGCTGATGAAGCGAGGCGCCCTGAAGCGCAACCCGATCCACGGCGCGATTGCCGCGGTGTCGGTCGGCATTTACCAAGGCACGCCGGTGCTCGATCTCGACTACGCGGAAGATTCGAACTGCGATACCGACATGAACGTGGTGATGAACGACGGTGGTGGTTTCATCGAGTTGCAAGGCACCGCCGAAGGCCACGCGTTCCGCCGCGACGAGCTGGATACGCTTTTGGGTCTTGCACAGAAAGGCATCGGTGAGTTGGTCGCGAAACAACGGGAAGCGCTGGCGAACAAGCCGTAGAAATTCGTCATTCCGGGGCTGCGCGCGCGCAGCGCACGCAGAACCCGGAATCCACTTTGATCTTCGCGCCCGGGACCAAAAGCAAAGTGGATTCCGGCTTTCGCCGGAATGACGACCATATGAGGTCGTCGAATGCACAAGATCGTGCTCGCCAGCGGCAACGCCGGAAAACTCGCTGAACTGCGCGAGCTGTTGGCCGGCAGCGGCATCGAGCTGGTCGCGCAGTCCGCACTCGGCATTGGCGATGCCGAAGAAACCGGCCTGACCTTTGTCGAGAATGCAATCCTGAAAGCCCGCCACGCCGCACGCGCATCGGGCCTGCCCGCGCTGGCCGACGACTCCGGCTTGTGCGTGGATGCGCTGGGCGGTGCGCCGGGACTGTATTCCGCCCGCTACGCGGGTGTGCACGGCGACAATGCCGCCAACAACACGAAACTGTTGTGCGAACTCGACGGCATCCCGGATGCAAAACGCACGGCGCACTTCGTGTGTGTACTCGCGCTGCTGCGGTCCGCCGATGATCCCGACCCAATTATCGCCACCGGCCGCTGGGCCGGCCGCGTGCTCAACGCGCCGCGCGGCGAACACGGCTTCGGCTACGACCCGGTGTTCCTGCCCGACGATGGCGGCGGGTTGGGCTCGGCTGAACTCGATCCCGCGGTGAAGAATCGCATCAGCCACCGTGGGCAGGCGCTGGCGGAGTTGCGCGGAATGCTTTTTCCCTCTCCCTCCGGGAGAGGGTGCCCGAAGGGCGGGTGAGGGTACGCACTTGCGACAGCATTTTGGCGACACCGGACCCTCACCCCAGCCCCTCTCCCGAGGGGAGAGGGGCTCATTCGAGCCGGCCCCGCTTTCGCTTTACATCCACATCCCCTGGTGCGTGAAAAAGTGCCCGTACTGCGATTTCAACTCGCACGGGTTGCGCGCGGCGATGCCGGAGCGCGAATACGTCGCCGCGTTGCTGGCGGACCTGGACGCGGATCTCTTCGATTTCGGCGATGCGCTGGCGGGCCGCGAAATCGGCAGCGTGTTTTTCGGTGGCGGCACGCCCAGCCTGTTCGCACCCGGCTCGATCGCGGAAATCCTGGATGGCGCTTGCGCACGTATTGCATTCGCGCACGACTGCGAGATCACGCTGGAAACCAACCCCGGCACGGTCGAGCATGGTCGCTTTGACGGTTACATGAGCGCCGGCGTCAACCGGATCAGTTTCGGGGTGCAGAGTTTCGATGACGACAAACTGCGTGCGCTGGGACGCATCCATTCGTCGACCGAAGCTGAAAGTGCAATCAAGCTGGCGCAGGACGCGGGTTACTCGAACATCAATCTCGACCTGATGTACGCGCTGCCGAAGCAGACCCTCGAAGGCGCACTGCGCGACGTCGAACACGCGCTCGCGCTGGTTCCCGCACACATTTCCCACTACCAGCTGACGCTGGAACCGGGCACGCCGTTCGCGAAACACCCGCCACCACTGCCCGACCACGACGCGGCGTGGGACATGCAGGAAGCCTGTCAGTCGCGTCTGGGAGAAGCGGGGTTCGCGCAATACGAGGTTTCGGCGTACGCACGGCCGGGTCGATGCTGCGCACACAATCTCAACTACTGGGAATTCGGCGACTACCTCGGCATCGGAGCGGGGGCGCATGGGAAGATTTCGGGACCGGGGACCAGGGACCGGAGATCGGAAGTGCCAGCACCGACCGCAGGGCACGTGCCCATCCACCGCCGCTGGAAAATCCGCTCGCCGGTCGCTTACCTGCAAAATATCGGCAGCGCGCGCCGCATCGGCGGCGGCGAAACGATCGATCCATCGCAACTGCCGTTCGAGTTCATGTTGAACGCGCTACGCTTGAACGACGGCGTCGCCAGCGACGTGTTCACCGCGCGCACCGGCTTGGCGATGTCGGCGATCGAAGCGCAGCTCGACGATGCCCGCACTCGTGGCTGGTTGCAGGATGATCCCGCCCAACTGCAAGCCAGCGCACTCGGCCGGCGTTTCCTCAATGACCTGATCGAGCTGTTCCTGCCACCCCACCCAGCGAAGCCCCGGCATGTCTGACCTCGTATCCGCGTCTTGTCCCTATTGTGGTGAACCCATCGAGCTTTTCGTTGACGCCTCGGCGGGGTCCGCGACCTATATCGAGGACTGCCCGGTGTGTTGCCGACCGATGCAGGTCCAGGTGCACGTCACAGGCGATGAGGTTGCTATTCGTCTCAAAACCGGGGACGAATGACCACTGCCTCGGAATGGCAGCCATGGCACTTTCCCGCCGGCTTGCATAGAATCCTCCCTTCGGGGGCGCTTGGTTGAAGCAGCTTGCATCCGAGCCGATGGGGATTCCGGGACATGCAGTCGATCACACCGACACTCGCCAGCCGCAGCGACCTCGCCCCACGCGCGCGGCAACTGCTGGCACAGCAACTGGCAGAATGCGGCCAACTGCTGGAACCCTTGCTGCGCGGCGCGCTGGACGACCTCGAACAGGAACTGTTCCGGATCGCCGAGCAGTCCTCGGGCGGCCAGGCACAGCACGAAGCGCTGGAAGCGCTGCGCGAGGTCAAGCGCACCCGTCCGGGCTTTCATGCTTACCTGATGGCGCTGCTGGAACAACGTTTTACCACCGTCGGCGAGTCCGACCCCGGCACTGCGCACACCGGCATATCGTCCAGTGACCTGGAACTGGTCGATCCGAACGAATTCGATGAAACCATGGCGTTGGGTGATTTGTCCTCGCGCACCGAGCTGCACGCCAGCAATGCGCTGTTCGAGCTGTGCCATCGCTACGCGGTGCTGATTGCCGCGGCCCCACTGGAAGGCGACGCGTTGCCGCCCGGCCCACACATACTGGCCGACGTGTTGGGCGAAGCCGCGCGGACGCTGGGCATCGAGAGCCACCACCGCCGACTGCTCTACCGACTATGCGATCGCCGCCTGTTCGCGGCGGCGGAATCGCTCTACGGCCATCTGAACGATCACCTGAAAGAAGCCGGCATCCTGCCGTACCTGCGCAGTTACCTGCCACGACGCGCGCCGGCCGCCGCGTCGAGCGTCGAGGATGCTCCCGCCCCGGACGCGTCCACGCTTTCGCAACCGATGGCGCCGGTCACCGATTTCTCGCCGCCACAGGCCGAGGTCGCGGCTGCGCCGTCGCCGGACATGACCACCCTGCACGGCTTGCTTGATGCGCGCCGGCACGCGCTGAACCCGGCATCCGGTGGCGAGGGCACGGCGTCCGGCCATGCTGCTTCGCTTGGCGATCTCGAAGCCGCGCTGGCGACCATGCAATCGCAACCGGCCCGTCCCGCCGCGCCGCACGCCGGCGAACGCCTGCAGACCGACCTGCTGGCGCAACTGCGACGCACCTCACCCGGCGACGACGCGCCGCGGCTGCAACCGGAACACCGCGACGCCATGGACCTGATGTCGCTGCTGTTCGATCGCCTGCTCGATGAAACCCACGCCGAAGGCACCGCACAGCACCTGCTGTCGGCCCTGCAAGTGCCGTTGCTGCGCGTTGCATTGTCCGACAGCGAATTCTTCACCGTCCGCAGCCATCCGGCGCGGCGCCTGCTGAACACGGTGCTGGAAACCGCCAACCTCTGGCTCGACCGCAGCGACGGCAGTTTCGATACCGCACTCAACCAACGACTGCAGCGCAGCGTGCAGCGGGTCGTGCATGACTACAAGGGTGACCTGGGTGTCATCGAACGTGAAGCCGACGACCTCGACGCCCACCTCAAACTGCTGACCCGCCGCGCGGAAATCGCCGAGCGTCGGCAGATCGAAGCCGCGCAAGGGCGCGATCGCCTGCAGGCGGCCCGCAGCACCGCCCGCGCAGCCATCGACAAACGCCTTGCGCACCACAAGACCACGCCACTGGTTCGCGCGCTGCTCGAACACGCCTGGACCGACGCGCTCACCCTCACCGTGCTGCGCGACGGTGAAAACAGCGAATCCTATCGGCGCCGGCTGGCCGCGGCCGATCAATTGCTGGCTTCGCCGACCGGACGCGACAACGCACGGCTCGCCGCAGATCTCAACCATGGTTTGACCCAGGTCGGACTGCAGGCCAGCGAAGCCGAGCAGATCACCCGCCATGCGCTCGAAATTCCCCCGGCGGCGCAGTCGGCCACGCCGCAGGTCAGCCAGACCGAATTGCTGATTCGCCTGAAGGCGCGCCAGAAACCCGAGGAAACCACGGCCGAGACCGTAGCGGCTCCGCGCAAATTGCCGTTGACCCACAGCGAGCGCAAGGCGCTCGACAAATTGAAAGCCTTGCCGTTCGGCAGTTGGCTGGAATTCACCGTCAATCAGCAAGGCCAGAAGATCGCCCGCAAACTGGCCTGGTACGCACCCGTCAGCGGCCGTTGCCTGTTGGTCAACGCCCGCGGCGCCGCCGCGCCCGAGCGCACCCTCGAACAGGTCGCGCGGATGATGGCGCGCGGCCAGGCCAACCTGTTGCCGCCGCAGGACAACGGCATGCTCGATCGCGCGTGGACCGCATTGGTGGCGGGCCTGCGGAAATTCAGCAAGACCCCGGAGGTCGCGCCATGAACGACGAGCGCCGCAACGCCCCGCGCAAGGCCGCACGTGTTCCGGTCGATGTCATTGACAACATCACCGGCGAAACCATCGGCCGCATCGGCAACCTTTCCCGCAGTGGCATCATGTTGATCTGCCACCAGCCACTGCACGATGAAGCACTCTACCAATTGCGTTTCCGCTTGCCCGACTCGCGCGGCAGCGAAGTGGAAATCGAAGCCGGCGTGCACGCGATGTGGACCGAACAGGCCACCACCGGTGGCTACCAATGGTCGGGCCTCAGGATCATTTCCATCAGCGCTCCTGACGCCGCGTCGCTGGATCGGTGGCTGGAGGGCGGCGCGGGGCAAGATCGTCCATGATCGCTGCTTTGTTGGATTCCATTGTGCCTTGTCGGCTTCTCGCACACGGCGCATCAGAGCGTCCCTCCATGGGCTGACTTTCCACAAGATTTTTGCGATCGTCCATGATCGCTGCTTTGTTGGATTCCATTGTGCCTTGTCGGCTTCTCGCACACGGCGCATCAGAGCGCCCCTCCGTGGGCTGACTTTCCACAAAGCCGCTTCGAACGAGGCGCTGGTTGAGTCAGCACCCGCGCACACCCGCTGCTGGTACTTTGCGTTGTGCCACGCTTCGCCGCATCATGGCGGTTCCGATTTGCCGCGACCGCCGTCATGACCGCCTCCCCACAAGACAATCTCGCCGCGCTGTATCCCGCGCACCTCGCCGAAATCAAGCAACGCAGCGCCGATGCACTGGCCGCGACCGGACGCGACACCCTGGCGGTCGCCGCCGGCATGCCGCACGGCCGGTTTCTCGACGACCAGGATTACCCGTTCAAGGCGAATCCGCACTTCCTCAACTGGCTGCCATTGACCGACGCGCCGGGAAGCTGGGTCGTGTATACGCCCGGCAACAGGCCGAAGTTGATCTTCCTGCAACCGCACGACTACTGGCACGTCGTTCCCGCCTCGCCTTCGGGATACTGGGTCGAACATTTCGACATCATGGTCATCCGCAAACCCGAGGAAGCGCGCGCGCACCTGCCGAAAGATCCCGGTACCTGCGCGATCGTTGGTGAAGCCAACGCTGCGGTCGGCGACTTTGCGCCGGACAACCCGGCGCCGCTGATGAACCTGCTGCATTTTCGGCGCGCGATCAAGACTCCCTACGAGATCACCATGATGCGGGTCGCCAGCAAGCTCGGCGTGCACGGCCACCGCGCCGCGGAGAAGGCATTTCGCGCGGGGCTTTCCGAGTTCGACATCGACTGCGAATACCTGCAAGCCACCCGCCTCACCGAACACCAGCTGCCCTACGGCAACATCATCGCGCTGGATGCACACGGCGCGGTGCTGCATTACATGCACTTCGACCGCAATCCGCCCACCCATGCACACTCGTTGCTCATCGATGCGGGCGCCCAGTTCCACGGCTACAACTCGGACATTACGCGCACGTATGCGTCACCCGACGCGGGCGAATTCCAGGCGTTGATCGATGCGGTGGAGAACGCCCAACAGGGGTTCTGCGCAAAAGTGCGCGCGGGACAAAGCTATCCCGAGCTGCACGTCCACGCGCACCACGTATTGATGCAGGCGCTGCAAACCCAAGGTTTCATCACCTGCTCAGCCGAAGCCGCGGTAGCGAACGGCATCTCGCGCACGTTTTTTCCGCACGGACTCGGCCATTCGATCGGCCTGCAGGTGCACGACATTGGCGGCTTTGCGGCAGACGAAGCCGGTGGCGCGATTCCCAAACCCGAAGGCCATCCTTACCTGCGCCTCACCCGCACGCTCGCACCCGGCATGGTGGTCACCATCGAACCGGGACTTTACTTCATCGACATGCTGCTCGCGGAACTGAAAGCCCAGCCTGCCGCGAAGGACGTCGTCTGGCCGAAGGTGGACGCATTCCGCAAATACGGCGGCATCCGCATCGAGGACGACGTCGTCTGCACCGACGGCGCGCCACTCAACCTGACCCGCGAAGCGTTCGCGGCAGCGTAGATGCTCTGCGTAGGTTGGGCTGAGCACAGCGAAGCCCAACATCAACGCGTGGCGGAAACGTTGGGCTTCTCCCGGATGAAACCCGGGATCAGCCCAACCTATGTATGGACTCGCCCCTGGTGTCAACCGCTGTTGTGCAC
>JBOHYW010000029.1:0-25971 GCA_050738155.1 Rhodanobacteraceae bacterium | reverse complement strand
CAACGTCGCCATCATGCGCAAGATGCTCACCGCGGCCTGGGCCATCATGAAAGACCCCAAACCCTACGACACGACGCTGTTGTATCCAGACCTCGAAATGGGTTGACTCGGAACAGAGTGTCTACGAAGAGACCTTTGCGTGAGCGCTGTTACAGGACATCCAGGCGCGCGCGCAATTCTTCCAATCGCAAGTCGGCGTGCGCGCCGGGCGATGTGCGTGCGGCCAGGCTTTGCTCGGGCGTACGTCCCTGCCCCGCCGATTGCGCGGCTCCGGCGGCCGCGCGGTAGGCATCGCGGAACGGCACGCCTTGCGCTGCCTGCTCGATCGCGACATCGGTGGCATACATCGCGGGTTCGATGGCGGCGCGCATCGCGGTTTCGTTCCATTGCATGCGTGCCAGCAGGTCCGGCACCAGTTCCAGCGCGGCGAGGCCGCGGTGTACGCCGTGGAAGATCCCGCCCTTGCTGAATTGCAGGTCGCGCTGATAGCCCGATGGCAGCGACAGCAGTTGTTCGACCTCGGTGCGCGCGGCCGCGACACTGGCGTAGCTGGCGCGCAGCAGTTCGACCACGTCCGGGTTGCGTTTGTTGGGCATGATCGAGGAACCGGTGGTGTATTCGTCCGGCAGCTTCACGAAACCGAACTCCGCGGTGGTGAACAACGACAGGTCCCACGCGAGTCGGCGCAGATCCAGCAAGGCGCTGCCGATCGCCTCCAGCACCGCCATCTCGAACTTGCCGCGCGAGAGCTGCGCGTAGGTCGCGGCGACCTGCATGCGCGCAAATCCCAGTGCTTGCGTGGTGTGCTCGCGATCGAGTTTCAGGTTCACGCCATAACCCGCGGCCGTACCGAGCGGATTGGCGTCGATCAGCACATGCGTATCACGGGCACGCTGCGCATCATCAATGAAACCTTCGGCGAAACCCGCGAACCACATCGACGTCGACGACACCACCGCGCGCTGCAGGTGCGTGTAGCCCGGCATCGGCAGCGATTCGTTCGCTGCGCGGTCAAGGCAAACCCGTGCTATGGCCTTGCAATGCGATTCCAGCTCGGCGAGTTTTCCCTTCAGCCACAGCCGCGTCGCAACCAATACCTGGTCATTGCGGCTGCGCCCGGTATGGACCTTGCGCCCGATGTCGCCCAGGCGTTCGGTCAGGCGCGCTTCGATCGCGGAATGGCCGTCCTCGAAACGCTCGTCCAACACGAACGCGCCGGATCGGCAGTCCTCCGCCAGCGCGTCCAGTTCACGCTTCAAGGACGCGCACTCATCGCCATTCAGTACGCCAATGTTGGCCAAGCCTTCCACATGCGCCTTGCTGGCCGTGATGTCATGCAGGAAGAACTCGCGATCCAGCAGCACGTCGTCGCCGGCGAGGAAGCGCATGATTTTTGCGTCGACCTTGCTGTCGGGTTTTTGCCAGAGGGGGTCAGACATGCCTGCGTTCTCCTGCTTTTTCCTTCTCCCTGCGGGAGAAGGTGGCGCAAAAGCGCCGGATGAGGGTTCGAGATTTCATGGAGGATTGCACACATGGCGGACCTTCACCCCTGCCCCTCTCCCGGCGGGAAAGGGGTTTCAAGCGGTATGCCTGTCAATTCATCCACCCCCAGCGCGAGGTTGATATTCTGCATCGCCTGCGTCGCCGCGCCTTTCAACAGATTATCCAGCGTGGCGACGATCACCACGCGTCGGCCGTCCGCCGACATCGCGAAGCCACCGACCTCGGCATGGTGTTGGTTGGCAACGCGGCTGACCCAGGGCGGCTCATCCACGATACGCACGAGCTTTTCATCGCCATAAGCATCGCGAAAGCGCTCCAGCACTTCGTCGCGTTTCATCGCGCGTGACAGATAGAGATTGGTCGTCACGGTCAGCCCGCGAAAATGCGGCGCGACGTGTGGCATGAATTCCACCGGAATGCCGAGATGGAACGCAGCTTCCTTTTCGTGCACATGCCCGGTCAACGCATACGGCATCAGGTTGTCGCGCAGTTTTTCCTGATCGTTCTTGTCCGATGGCGTGGTGCCGGCGCCCGAATATCCCGAAACCCCGAAGCACACCGGCGGCGCGGCCAGCACGTCCTTGAGCGGTGCGACGCTCAGCTCGATCGCAGTGGCATAACAACCCGGGTTGCTGATGCGCCGTTGATTGTTTCCGCCAGCGCGGGTCAGCTCGGGCAGGCCGTAATACCACGAGCCATCGAACCGGTAGTCTGCGGACAGGTCCACGATCAAGGTATCCGGCCTGGTCTTGTCGATGGCTTCCACATACGTCGCAGCCTTGCCGTTGGGCAGCGCCAGTATCACCACATCTGCCCGCTTCGCCGCGACCGCTTCAGCGTCGAGGTTTTCGTAGCGCAAGGCACCCTTGTACGCGTCGCTGTGATCGGCGACCGGCTGACCATCCAGCTCGCGCGAGGACACGAACGCGAGCTCCAGCGCCGGATGCGCCGCAACCAGGCGGATCAATTCCGTTCCGGTGTGGCCGCGTGCGCCGACGATACCGATGCGCTTTTTGTTGGTATTCTCCGGCATGCCTCTCGAACCTCTTGCGACTTTTCTATTCGTCATTCCCGCGCAAACGGGGATGACGGTTTGATGATTTCGCTTCAATCCAGCAACGTGGGTTCCCGCTGCGAGCAAAACGCCACGCAACGCGCGATCGCGGCAAAATCCTCATCCAGTCCGTACCAGAACACCTTGAAGCGGGCCTGTTTGAGGCAGCCGTCCGATTGCTCGTGGTAGAACGCATTGACCTGGTTGCCGTTGCGCGAACGCCAGAACAACCGCGGATTTTCCTCGCGCACCACCTGCCACACCGCGCGACCCAGTCCCTCGCCCTGGGTCTCGTCCAGCACCGCGAACTTGTCGAGGTAAGGCATGCCCTGCCCGTCGCCGGCCTGCCCGTCGCCAGCGTGTTCCAGCGTCAGGATCATCGCCGCGCGGTAATTCTCGCTGACGTAGATGCGATACGGTTGGGTGCGCTCGAAATAGTCGCCTATCAGCTTGCGCGGCGCGAAACTGGAATCGACCAGACCGCGCAGGCGTTCGCGATCCACGCCTTCCCACGACTCGAACCGCAGCACCTTTTCGCCACGTCGCACCAGCGTGCCGGAACCCTTGTGGGTAAACAGTTCCTTGGCAAGCTCCGCGGGCTTGGTGATCGACACCGAAGACGTCAACGGCAGATCCTGCAGAAGGTCGGCGATCTGCTCGATCTTCAGGCGCATGCCGCCGCCGACCCACGGCTGCGCCATCAGGTGTTCGTATTCCGTCGAAAGGTTGATCGAATCGATGAGCTTGCCACTGCCATCGAGCAGACCACCGGTGCCGGTCAGGAATACGATCTTGTAAGGCTGCAGCACACGCACGAGATCGTTGGCCGCGAAGTCGGCGTTGATGTTGAGGATCTGCCCCTCCTCGGTTTCGCCAAGGCTGGCGATGACGGGAATCGAGCCCATGCGCAAGCTGGCGTCGATGGGCGCCAATTCGATGCGCTCGACCTTGCCGACCAACCCGAAGTTTTCGCGATCGAGATAGCTGGCCGCGAACACGCCCGACACCACCGATGTCGCGCGCGTATCCATAGCGTGCAACGCGTCGACCAGTGCAAGGTTCTGCTGGTGGAACACGCGGCGCACGATGCCGAGCGCCTGCGGCGGTGTTACACGCAGCCCATTGATGGTGCGCTTTTCGATGCCGGCCTTGGTGAGTTCCTCGTCGAGCTGCGGACCCGCGCCGTGCAGCACGATGGGCGTAAGACCCACCCGCTGCAGAAAAGTCAGCGACGACGCCAGCTCGGCCATTTCGTCGCGCAGCACCGCGCCGCCGACCTTGACTACGGCGAAACGCTTGGCGTCGAGCTGCGAGAAGCGTTTGAGGTACTGCTGCACTTCCTTGGCGCTGCCCATGGCCGACAGCAGCCGGACGATGGTGGAACGAACGTCAGTCATGCTGAGTATCGGCTCCTGTCGCGCATGCCGGAAGCAACCTCCGCTGGCCGGCCTCGGAATTTGCAACGTCCATGGCATCCACCACGCGTACGTTCATCGGGTCTTCTCCAATATCCGCAAGTAAGTCGTCGCAACCGTTTCGAGCTGGTCCAGCGCGACCCATTCGTCCGCACTGTGTGCCTGCGCGATGTCGCCGGGACCGAAAACGAAGGTGGTGTAGCCGGCGCGCGAAAACAGCGCGGCTTCGGTCCAGAAATCCACGGCGTCGCCGACCGTAATGCCCAGGGCATCGGCGAGTTCCCGCGCGTCCTGCTGACGTGCGTTCGCATTTGCCGTATCGGCGGGCAGTGGCGGGCCGCGGAAGGTTTCGCGAAACTCGACCGGCGTGGGTTCGACCAACGTACGCAACCGTTCGAGTTGCGCATCCATGTCCATCGACGGCAGCGGCCGCATGCCGAAACGCACCTCCGCCGAGGGCGCGATCATGTTGGCCTTGATGCCGCCTTCGATGCGGCCGAGATTGAAGCGCAGGCCATGCAATTCACCGAAACCTTGTTGCGACTGGGCATCCGCAAAATCCAGCGCGGCATGGCTCCAACGCACGGCTTGATGCAGCGCGCTGTCGCCCGGTTTCTGTTCAGCGGACGCATGCCCCGCCCGCCCGGCGAAACGCGCGTACCCCGACAAGATGCCACGGTGTGCAAGCACGGCTTTGCCGCGCGTAGGCTCAGCAACGATGACAGCCCTAAAGCCCCTCTCCCTCCGGGAGAGGGGTTGGGGTGAGGGTTCGGATTCACCGCCAAGTCTCGCTCCGCTCGTACCCTCACCCCGGCCCTCTCCCGAAGGGAGAGGGGGAAAAGCATCGAGGAATGCTCGAATGCAGCGAGGATCAGTTCCCTCTTCATCGGTGGTAAACAACAACGCGAGATCGCCGCTGCCTGCATTCGCCGCCGCCAGCAGCGCCGCCGCCGCACCCTTGATGTCGCATGCGCCAAGCCCGATCGCGCGATCATCCGTGACGCGCAATGCGAATGGACTCGCGCTCCACGCTGGCGAATCCGGCACGGTGTCGAGGTGCACGTTGAACAGCAGTTTGGGCTCGCCGCGCGTCGCGAACAGACTGACCGCGCCGGCGCCGTGGTCGGTGATCTCGACATCGAACCCCGGCAACTGCGTGCGCAGGTAATCGAAAATGCCATCTGCACCGATCGCGCGCGGCGGATTGCGCGTGTCAAAACCGACCAGCATGTGCAAATGCTTGAGCGTGGCGTCGAGTAGCGCCGAGTTCCGAGTCCCGAGTCCCGGGTCCCGCTTCATGTGCGATTGACCTCGGCCCACAGGGTGCTGCTCATCCCGAACAGCTTGATGAAACCTTCCGCTTCCTCGACACCCCAGTCTGCCGACTGCGCGTAGGTGGCGCCCTTGGCGTTGAGGACATGCTTCGAATCGACCGCCACTGCGTCCACGTGGCCGCCGTGTGTTTCCAGCGTCACCTCGCCATCGACGCAGCGCTGTGACGAAGCCAGGAATGCTTCGATATCCGTTTTCAGCGGATCGTGGAAGAAGCCTTCGTAAACCAGTTCCACCCACTTGCGTGCGACTTCGGGCTTGAAACGATTCTGCTGCTTGCTCAAGGTTGCTTCTTCCAGCGCGCGATGTGCGCTCAGCAATGCGATCAGGCCCGGCGCTTCGTACACGATGCGGCCTTTCAAACCAATGGTGGTATCGCCGGTGTACAACCCGCGACCAACGCCGTATTGCGCGAACAGATCATTCAACTTCGCCAGCAACATGTGTCCGGCGACGCGTTCGCCATCCAGCGTCCTTGCTTCGCCGTCGACAAAACCGATCTTCACCCGCAGCGGTTCGGACGGCCATTCGGAGCGCGGTTTGCACCAGCCGCGTGCGCCCTCGCCCGGCGCCTGCCACTTGTCGATCTCGCCGCCCGACAGCGTCACGCCCAACAGGTTTTCGTTGATGGTGTAGGCCTGCTGCTTCGCGCGCACGTCGAAGCCGCGCTCTTTCAAATAACCCTGCTCGTAGGCGCGCGTCTGGGTGTGTTGCTTCTGGATTTCGCGGATCGGCGCGACGATCTCGCAGTCGCCCGACGTTTTCACGGTGAGGTCGAAGCGCACCTGGTCATTGCCCATGCCCGTGCAACCGTGGGCAATGGCGCGCGTGCCGAGTTCGGTTGCGCGCTTCAGCGCCGCATCCACGATCAGGTAGCGATCGGAAACCAGCAGCGGATATTGACCCTGGTAGCCCTCACCCGCCCATACGAAGGGTTTGACGAAGTGCTCCCACAGCGCCGGACCACCATCCACGGTGACGTGCGAAGCCACGCCAAGTTCATGCGCACGCGACTCGATGTACGCGCGCTCCTCGGCACCCACGCCGCCGGTGTCGGCGAACACGGTGTGCACGGCCCAGCCGCGTTCCTTGAGGTAAGGCACGCAGAAGCTGGTGTCCAAGCCTCCGGAGAAGGCGAGGACGATGTCTTTGCCCGCGGGACCCGGGACTGGGGACTCGGGACTCGCGGAAGCGGATTGCGATGACATGTTGGTTTCCTGACAAATGTTGATCGAGAGAGCAGCGCCTACGCGCGGCAGATTTAATCGAGTTCCGATTCCCCAGTCCCGAGTCCCGGATTCTCCACCACGACCCGCGGCTCGCAGCGCACCGGAAAGTTGATGGAGCTGGCGATGAAGCAGCCGTGGTGCGCGTCCGCGTGCGCGGCGGTCGCTTTCGCAGGATCGCTGGCCGCGGTGATCGTCACCACCGGCCGCAGTACCACTTCGGCGAAATGTCCGCCGTTGCCCTCGGTCACCATGGTGCCTTCGGCGGCATCTGTGTACGCCGTCACTACCACGCCCGCGACCGTCGCGACATGCAGGTAGGCCAGCATGTGGCAAGTGGACAGCGCGGCGACGAGCATCTCCTCGGGATCGTGTCTGGCCGCGTCGCCGCGAAACGCAGGATCGGACGAGCCCGCGATGTCGGGCTTGCCGTCGATGCGGATCACGTGTTCGCGTCCGTAGTTGCGATAGCCATCGGTGCCGCTGCCATGGTTGCCGGTCCATTCCACGTTGACTCGGTAGTTGTGTGCGTGGCTCATGATTTGAATCCCGTGTCAGATTGACGAAAACGAATCCCGATTTCCTATTCCCGGCCGCGCGTCAGCGCGGCCATCACCGCCTTCTGCACGTGCAGGCGGTTTTCGGCTTCATCGATCGCGACGCAGTACGGTGCGTCCATCACCGCGTCGGTGGCCTTGACGTTGCGGCGCAGCGGCAGGCAGTGGCTGAACACCGCATGGTTGGTCAGCGCCATCTTGGCTTCGTCGACGATGAAGTGCTTGTGCGCATCGCGGATGGGCTTTTCATTTTCCCACTGGCCAAAAAACGGCAGCGCCCCCCAACTTTTGGCGTAGACCGCATCGGCGCCACGATAGGCGTCCTCGATGTCGTGGCTCACCCGCAACGAGCCACCGTTCGCGCGCGCGTTCTGCTCGCCGAAGGCCATGTAGCGCTCGTCCAGCACGTAGTCCGGCGTCGGACACAGCAACGTCACGTCCATGCCCATTTTCGTCGCGATCAGCAACGCGGAATTGGCGACTGCGGTGTTCAGCGGCTTGGGGTGCCAGGTCCAGGTCAGCACGTATTTCTTGCCTTGCAATTCGCCGAGGTGTTCGCGCAGCGCCAGCGCATGCGCGAGTTCCTGGCAGGGATGCGTGATGGTTTCCATGTTGATCACCGGCACCGTGGCGTACTTCGCGAACGCCTTGATCACGCGGTCCTCGCGATCCACCGACCAGTCCTTGAATTTCGGAAACGCACGCACCGCGATCAAGTCGACGTAACGCGACAGCACGCGCGCGACCTCGGCAACATGCTCCTCGGCCTCGCCGTCCATCACCGTGCCGACCTCGAACTCGATCGGCCATGCATCCTTGCCGGGCGACAACACGACCGCGTGGCCACCCAACTGGAACGCGCCCAGCTCGAAACTGGTGCGGGTACGCATCGACGGATTGAAGAACAACAGCGCAATCGACTTGCCCGCGAGCTGGTTGCCGACGGGCGAGCGCTTGAACTCGGCGGCGCGATCCAGCAACGCGTCGATTTCGGCGCGGCTCCAGTCCTGGGTGGTAATGAAATGTCGGATGGTCACGGGTCCAATGCTCTTGTGGAAAGTCGGTCATGGATGACCGGTTTGGTTTGCGCACGCATGGATGCGTGCTGAAACAAAACAAAAAACCCGGCACAAGGGCCGGGTTTTGTCGTTCGATACAACACCAACGCGCGCGACTGCCTACCCGGCCGAATGGAAGCTCTCCGGTCGACGCGCACGCGAAGTCATGCCAGCGGCCGCACGGGCGCTGGTAAGGATGATCGGCTGATTGAAAATGGTGTTCGCCATGGCTGACTTGAACAATGAGCGACGAATCCTCGCACACAATCTGGTGCCGTGCAACCACCCTGCAACCCGGCCAACGCTTTTTGGTTTCAAAAATTCCGGATAGCCGTTCGCGCTGAGCGTAGCGGCCGAAGGACGCGGAGTCGAAGCGCCAAGTCATTGTCCTTCGACTTCGACGCTTCGCGTCTACGCTCAGGACGAACGGCATTTTCAAACCGAATCACTACCGCAATCCAGGGCATGTCGGCATGGACGAAGGCTCCTCCCGGATCCGCTGCGCTTGATCCGGGCTACGCGGTCTGCATCCAGATTGCTCGCTGGCAGGCAGCTGCAAGAGAGCTTTCGAATCAATCTGCCGGCGCCACCGTCACTCTCACCCGCAGCCGCTCGCCCGGATCGTACGGCAGTCGCGACATGTAGACCTCGCCGCGGTAGCGGTACTCGACGTCGTAGGCCACGATCTGCTGTTGCGGCGCGTAGTTGCCGACCGGGCGACACACGGTCTGCTGGGTGGTGTAGCTGCGGTCGTGCGCGGCGGATACCCGGTTGCCGACCGCACCGCCGGCCACGGCGCCGGCAACGGTCGCAGCTGTGCGTCCGTCGCCCTTGCCGACCGTGTGCCCCAGCACGCCGCCCACGATCGCACCGAGCACGGTGCCACCAGCATGATTGTCATCCTGGCGGGTCACCGTCTGCGGGTAGCACTGCTGTTGCGGGGGCTGTGCCAACGCCGCGTACACGGGATCGACCCTGAGCACCTCGGCCCAGCCGTAGTGCACGTTCGGCGCAGGCGGCGGTGGCGCGTAATTCTGCGAATGCGCGGCAACCGCGATGCCCAGCAACAATATGGCAATCAATATTTTTCGCATTTCGTTACCCAAATGCCGGCACGACGGGCGCACCGCCCCTTTTTGAACGGCGCCATTGAACCACCCGCAGCCTGAATCCGCGCTCAAGCAAACCACCCGCCCTGATAAAATTGCGAACTTGTTTCCTTTTTTGGACCCCCGTCCGCATGGCACTGGCCCTCCACAACTCGCTGACCCGCCGTGTCGAGCCATTCGCGCCCGCCGATCCCGCCCGCGTGACGATGTACCTGTGCGGACCGACCGTGTACAGCTTCGTGCACATCGGCAACGCGCGCGGCCCGGTGGTTTTCGATGTGCTGGCACGACTGCTGCGGCGCAAGTACCCGCGGCTGGTGTACGCGCGCAACATCACCGACGTCGACGACAAGATCAACGCCGCGGCGGCCGAGGCCGGTCTGCCGATCGCCGCGATCACCGACCAATATGCGGCGATTTATCGCGAGGACATGGCCAAGCTCGCGGTGGCGCCACCCGACGTCGAGCCGCTGGCGACGCAGCACATCGCGCAGATCATCGCGATGTGCGAAAGCCTGATTGCATCGGGCCACGCCTATGCCGCGGAAGGGCACGTGTTGTTCGATGTCGCCACATTCGCCGAATACGGCAGGCTGTCCGGACGCTCCACCGACGAACTGATCGCGGGTGCGCGCATCGAAGTCGCGCCCTACAAGAAGAACCCCGCCGACTTCGTGCTGTGGAAACCGTCCACGCCGGAATTGCCGGGCTGGGACAGTCCATGGGGCCGCGGGCGCCCAGGCTGGCACATCGAATGCTCGGCGATGGCGGCGGCGCACCTTGGCGAGACCATCGATATCCATGCCGGCGGCAACGACCTGCTGTTCCCGCACCACGAAAACGAAGTCGCGCAATCGACCTGTGCGCATGGCGGCAAGACTTTCGCGCGCTTCTGGCTGCACAACGGCATGCTGACCTTCGACGGCGCCAAGATGAGCAAGTCCATCGGCAACGTCAGACAATTGCACGCGCTGCTGGAAAAATATCCGCCCGAGGCGCTGCGCTACGCGCTGCTCTCCGCGCATTATCGGCAGCCACTGGACTGGTCCGATACACTGATCGAGCAATCCATCGCGACGCTGGACCGGTTGTATGGCACCTTGCGCGATCTGGCGGGTTTCACCGCCGAACCGGCACCGGCAGAAGAAGTCGAGGCGGCGCTCGAGGACGACCTCAATACGCCTGTCGCACTGGCGGCGATCAACCGCATTGCGGCGAACGCACGGCAACTGCTGGCCAATTCGAACCCATCAGCGGTCGACACCGGGCGCAGTGAGCTGACCCAGCTCAAGGCAAAATTGCTCGGCGCCGGCAAACTGCTTGGCTTGCTGCAGCACAACCCGGAGGACTGGTTCCAACAGGCGCGCAATGCACAGATCGATGGTTCCAAAGTGGACGCACTGATCGAAGCACGCCGCGCCGCGCGCGCCGCACGCAACTTCGCGCTCGCCGATGCGATCCGTGACGAACTCACTGCCATGGGCGTCGCGATCGAGGACGGCCCGCAAGGTACCCGCTGGAAAACCGCGAACCCATGAACGATCCGACAATTCAGGACATGCAGCAGGAAATCATCGAGGAATTCGGGTTCTTCGACGACTGGACCGGTCGCTACCAATACCTGATCGACCTTGGCCGCAAACTGCCGTCACTCACCGAGGCGGAGATGACCGACGCCAACAAGGTCGACGGTTGCCAGTCACAAGTGTGGATCGTGGTATCGGGCGACGCCGGCGCACTCGACATGCGCGCCACCAGCGATTCGGCGATCGTGTCGGGGCTGGTCGCACTGCTGCTGCGCGTGTACTCCGGACGCAGTGCGCAGGAAATCCTGGATACCGACCCCGCGTTCATCAATGCCATCGGTCTGGGCAAGCATCTTTCGCCGACCCGCTCGAATGGCCTGGCCTCGATGGTGAAGACCATCAAGGCGCACGCCGAACGCGCACTCACGCAGCCCTGACGGCGGGTCACATGGTGTAGGTCGGCTTGTCGCCACCCTGCAGGCCGGCCAGCAACGTTTCGATCTTGGTGCGCGCGTTGTCGCCATCCGCGCTTTCGGTGAACTGCACGCCGATCCCGGCGGGACGGTTGCCCTGCGCCGCGATCGGGGTGATCCACACCACCCGCCCGGTCGTTGCCACACGCTCGGTTTCGTCCGGCAGGCTCATCAGCAGGAACACTTCGTCACCGAGGTTGTAGCGCTTGTTGGTGGGCACGAACAAGCCGCCGCCCTTCACGAACGACATGTACGACTGGTACAGCGTGTTCTTGTCCTTGATGACGACCGGCAGAATGCCCTGCCGTCCCATGCCCGCGCCGCCGGAAACCGCCATGTTCCATCCCCGTCACAACCGATACGCCAGCTTGCCGCCACCGGCCCCGGCTGGTCAAGCGCGTTCGACACCAAACCGGCACCACCCCCAGCCGTCGAAGATCCATGGCGAGGGCAGCGGCGAATAAAGTTTGACGTAATACGGTGGTCGCAGGGTCCGCGGCGAACGCGCGGCCGGGCTGCCGTCGCGCCAGCACAGGTTCGCATCGGCGCCGCTGCCAAGCGCCAAGCGCTCGCCGCCGCCCGCATCGACCGTCAGCAATGCCAGCCACGGATGCAAGGCCTTGAAGGGTAGCCACGGCAACCCCGGCCCGATGCGGTCATGGCAATCGAGGCCCGCCACGAACGTTTCGCTGTCGGTCGCGAACCGCAATAGACGCGTACGGGCGAGCGCGGTCTGGCTGGCATGCGCTTCGATGGCTTCGCGCTTGCGGGCAAGTTCCTCGTCCGTCAGCGTGAATACGGCGCGACGCGGCACACCGGGGCGCGAACGCCCATGCAGGAGATAGCCAAGGCAATCCGGCCGCGCCTGTTTCGGCATCCCCTGGAACACCATTTCCATCAACACATGCATCGCGCTGTGGTCGGGGTGGCGGTCGACCAGGTCGGGCAGCACCAGCAACGTGGGTTGTTCGTGCGTGACCAGTTCGCGCATCCGCGTCAACATGGACGCGGTGTCATCGAGCAACTTCCAGGTCACGCCACCGTCCGGCCAACCCAGCCGATGCACCCGGACGTCACCGGCACCGAGCACGCGCAATGCCGCGTCCCCCTCGGCCGTGCGCCGGACGCCCCATGCCGCACGCTGACGCGGGCCGACCCGGATGCGGCGTTCCAGTACGCGTTGCGGCCATGGATTGTTTTCGCCATCGCTGACGAACACGACACTGACGGGCACGCGGTACGCCAGCGCGCGCTGGATCAAGCCACCGGCCGCCAATGATTCGTCATCCGGGTGCGGCGCCAGCACCATCAAGGCGGCACCCGGACGTTTCAGCAGCGCGTCGGGGTCGAGCAAATCGGAGGGTTTTTCCAGACGCAAACCGGCTCGTCCTTCGCGCATCCCGGGTGGCGGATTCGCCACACATTCGGGCGGCGATTGTGCCCGGAATCAGTTGACCTTGCGCTGACCGGTGTTGCAACGGCTGTTCCGGTCCAACCGAACGGTCGTTCCGGAACCGCCGACCACCGCGCGTCGGATCTGCCCATTTCGCACGCCCCATGGCGGCGCGCACGCAGAGGATTACACTCGGCACGGTTAAATGCACAGAAACCCTTGCCGTCCAGCCCGCCAATTGGAGAGTCCCATGAAACGATCCACGATCGCCCTTTGCCTGGTTCTGATGCCAGCGTTTGCGCTGGCCGCCTCCGGCAGCGGCTGGAAAGTCGTGCAACACGTGCCACTCAGCGGCTCAGGCTTCTGGGACTACCTGACGCTCGACCAAGCCGCGCAGCGCCTGTACGTCACACACTCCGATCGCGTGATCGTGCTGGACGCTCGCGACAACAAGCGCGTCGGCGAGATCGACGGCCTTTCCGGCGTGCACGGCGTCGCACTGGCCGACGACCTGCACCGCGGGTTCATCAGCAACGGGCATGCGAACACCGTGACGGTATTCGATCCCGCTACGCTGAAGGTCGAACAGACCGTTGCGGTGGGCGGCAAGGACCCGGATGGCATCGTCTACGACCCGTACTCGAAACGCGTGTTCACGTTCAACGGCGACAGCAACGATGCCAGCGTCATCGATGCAGTGAGCGGAAAACTGCTCGGGCACATCGCGTTGCCGGGCCGGCCGGAGTTCCCGGTCAGCGACGGCCACGGACACGTGTTCGACAACATCACCGACAAGAACGAGCTTGCCGTGATCGATCCGGTCAGCATGAAGGTCACCGCCACGTGGCCGCTGAAGGATTGTCGCCATCCTTCGGGACTCGCCATCGACACCGCGCACCATCGCCTGTTCTCGGTTTGCCAGAACAACGTCATGGCGGTGACCAATTCCGAAAACGGCAAGCCAGTCGCCAGCGTGCCCATCGGCGCGGGACCGGACGCGGCACGTTTCGATGCGCAACGCGGCTTGGTATTGAGTTCCAACGGCCGCAGCGGCACGTTGACCGTCGTGCGCGAGGAAACGCCCGACCACTACCAAGTGATCGCGAACGTTCCAACCCAGAAAAGCGCGCGCACCATGGCGCTCGACGAAGCCACCGGTCACGTGTACCTGTCGGCGGCGGAGCTTGGCCCGCGGCCCGCGCCCACCAGCGCCGAGCCGCATCCGCGGCCGACGGTGAAGCCCGGCAGCTTCGGGATTCTTGTGGTCGCAGATACAGCCACCAAGTGAGGCGCGCGACGAGTTTGCGTACGTGCACCACCGAAGAGGTTTTCGCGACGGCGCGGACTCGGTTGAAAGAGCGGGTCGATGGCCACAGCACGCCCGCGGCAACGGGATCGCCCTGAAGACGTTTCCACATTTCAGAAGTCGGCTACGCGAACGTCCCATCCATGGAAACGTCCGCGCACCGAACGTCTACAGATCCCGGCCGAACTCCAGGATCTGTTTTTTCGCTTTGTCACGGGCAACACCGTAACGTTCCTGCAGCTTGCCGGCGAGGTATTCGGTGCTGCCGTCGGCAACCGCGAGGTCATCATCGGTCAGTTTGCCCCAGCGCGCCTTCAGCTTGCCGTGCAGCTGTTTCCACTGGCCCTTGATCTTGTCTTCGTTCATGGATTCCTCCTCGTCGGAACATTTCGATCCCCGACCTTCAGAAAGCGCCAGCCTCGATTTGGCCGACTTTTCCAAAAAACAGGGATCGGGTTTGAACTCGTGGATCTGTTTCCAAGCCTCGAAGCGGTCAACTTCATACCGATGACGCAGCACACGGAGAGGTAGCCGATGTCGCCGTGATCGATTGCCAAGTCGCTTTCAGTGAGCCTGGACCAGCGCTTGCGGTACGCTCCGCAAGGTTGCAGCCAATGCGAGCTGATTCAGCGGCGGTTGGGAGGCTTGCGGACTTCCGCCAGCTTGTCGCGGCTCGGCCCACGCGGCGCATCGGGGCTGCGATCGTCATCGCGATCTTCACGGCCGGGCGCATGGCGTTGGGACCGCCGCTGCGATGAATGCGCCGGTGACTGCTCCGGGTGATCGGGTTGGCCGGACCGTTTCGGTTTATCGGGCTGACTGGATTGCATGAAAAACTCCTGTCTCGAATGGCCCAGCGTGGGCTGGAAGAAAGATTACGATTCCGGCGCGCACGGTGATAGAGAAGTTGCTACCAGCGCGTCTGGTAGGTTTCTACCGGTTGCAATGCGCGCCATTCGCGCGCGAAATGGCCATCATCCGAAGGCTTGCGGGCTTGCCATGAGCGCCAAACCATCAAAACCACCCAAGGACCGCAGCGAGCTTCAGCAAATTCTCGCGAATCTGATCCAGGGCGTGCTGGTCGTCGAACTGGACGGCACGATCATATGGGCCAACGACGCCGCACTGGGCATGCACGGCTGCACGCAGCCCGCACAGTTGGGCGCTGGCACGGCGGGCTACCGCAAGCACTTCGTGCTGCGTTATCTCAACAAACATCGGCTTGTGGCTAGGCAATATCCGCTGGATCGGCTCGTGTCGGGCGAACACTTCGACGACGTGACGGTGGAAGTGACGCACCGATCAGGAGGTGAATTCCGTCGCGTGCTGGAACTGCGCGGCTTCCCGGTCATCAGCACGCTGCAGGTGATCGAATCGTTGGCGCTCGTCATCAAGGATGTGACCGAACGGGTCAGCGCCGATGACCGCTTCGAACGCGCGTTCGCGGCCAATCCGGCACCGGCGGTGATCCTGCGACTCGATGACTCACGCTACGTCAGGGTGAATCGCGGTTTCCTCGACATGACAGGCTTTATGCAGGAACAGCTGATCGACCGCCCGTTCCATGAACTCGACGTACTCCGCGAGGCCGAGCACCGCGAAGCGGCGCTCGAATCGATGCGCGGGCATCGCACCATCGCGCAACAGGAGGCGCTGCTGCGGGTGAGCGACGGCGTCGACAAATTCGTGATCGTCGCCGCCCAGCCGATCTACATGGGCGAAGCGGCCTGCATGCTGTTCACCTTCAACGATCTCGACGCACGCAAGCGGGCCGAGACGTCACTGCGCCGAAGCGAGGAACAATTTGCCAAAGCATTCCAGCTGGCGCCCGTACCGATGCTGATCTGTGCGAGATCGGGCTGGCGCGTGGTCGCGGTCAACGATGCGTTTGCGGCGCTGACGGGTTACCAGCACCCGGAAATCCAGGGGCAGTCCATTCGTGAGATCGGGCTCTGGAAGCGGTCCCGGGTTCTCGAGGATCTGAGGGTCACGCTCGATGCTGGACGCGAAGTCCGCAACCTCGACGTGTCACTGGTCACGCGCGACGGCGGCGTACTCGATGGCCTGCTCTCGGTCGAGCCGGTGACCATCCAGGACGAAGCCTGCGTGCTGTGCGTGGTGCAGGACATTACCGAACGCAAGCGCTCGGAGGCCGACCTGATCCATGCCATCGAGACGGTGATGAAGGACACGTCCTGGTTCAGTCATACCGTGATGGAGAAGCTTGCACAGATTCGCCACCCCGGCAGTGGCGGCAGCGAACTGGCTGCACTCACACCGCGCGAGCTGGAAATCCTCGGGCTCATCTGCAGGGGACAGGGCGATGCCGAGATCGCGAGTACGCTGAAACTTTCGCGCAACACCGTCCGCAACCACGTGGCGAACCTGTACAGCAAGATTGGGGTCAAACGACGCAGTGCTGCGGTTGTCTGGGGACGCGAACGCGGCGTTGTCAGCTAGCTGGTGATGATGCGGCAAATCGTCAGATGAGCCGCCCGGGGACGGGCACATGGCGCAAACGTTGCGCCATCACGGCTGGGCTCCAACGTCCACTATCGGGTAACTCGACCGTGGGTGTGACTGGCTGATTCTGGCTGGCAATTGCGCGTCGCCAGTGCCAGCCTTGGTGAGCGCCCAGCGCGGTAGTCAACATGGTCAGCATTTACCAGAACGCTGGCCAATGAAACACAAGCACCCGCACTGTAGCCGTCTAGCGTGCAGCGGCTGACAGCCCATCCAGCCACTCGAACAGCGCAAGGTCCGCGCGCAAGGGGCCATTCAACAGCACCCGCAAACGGTTGGCGTGCTCGAAGGCCCGCTCGAGTTCGACCGATCCCCAGCCCGGGTCGAAGCGCGAGCGACTTCCCGACGCGCGCGCGCGCATCGCACCCTCCAGCAAACGGGCAGCCTGCACCAGCCGCTGCACGGGCTGGTCGTCTGCCCATGCCTTGCCGATCGCGCGCGCATCGCCGCGACCGGCCGCCAACGCCAGCAAGTCGCGCGCGACCCCCTGGCGGCGCTGCATGCCGCCATTCTCGGCAAGCAGCCACGCCTCGCCGGGATTGCCGCCCGCCGCCGCCAGCATGGCATCGGCATGTTCCACAGCGCGCGCGGACAACCACGCCAAGGCGTCGTTCGCCGACGGCACCGCAAAATCGAGGCGTTGGCAACGACTGCGGATGGTCGCGGACAGCCGCCACGGTTGATCGGCAACCAGCACGATCAGGCTGGCATCGCTCGGCTCTTCCAGGGTTTTCAACAACGCGTTCTGCGCCGCGGGATTCATGGCGTCGGCCGGATCGATCGCCGCGACCTGCCAGCCATTGAGTTGGCTCGCCATCGCCAACCGCGCCGACAGCGCGCGAATCTGGTCGATCACGATCTCCGTACGCATTTTGTGCGTCTTGGGGTTTTCCTCGATCTCCACGAGCACGCGATCGGGGTGCGTCCCGGCAGCGAGCAGCCGGCAGGCGCGGCAGTGCCCGCAGGCGCGGCCATCTTCCGGCGTCCCGCACAGGCGCGCACGCACGAAAGCGTCCGCCAGCACGCGCTTGCCGAGCCCGGCCGGCCCGCACAACAGCAATGCGTGCGGCAGGGTTTCGTTGGCGGCACGCGCGGCCAGTACGTCCCACAACGGTTCACACCAGGGCGGCAACGGGTCGCCCGGCGCGAAAGCGGAATTGGTGACGGCTTCGTCGGCGTCACTCATTGGAGTCTCGAACCACCGTCTTTTTTCGCGTCATTCCCGTGAAAGCGGGAATCCAGGTTGCTGTACAAGATCAAAATGGATCCCCGCTTTCGCAGGAATGACGCCACAGGGTATTTTAGGGGCGCAGTCAAACAGCCGACCTCGCCCGCAAAGTGTCGATGGCGTCAACCGCGGCTTGCAGCACGTGTTCGGGCAATTGCGATGCATCGATCACGCGGAATCGATCGGGCTCGGCTTGCGCGCGAGAAAGATACGTGGCGCGGACGCGTTCGAAAAAGTCGTCGCGTTCGGCTTCGATGCGGTCGGCATCGCCACGCTGGCTGGCGCGTGCACGACCGTGCGCAACCGGCAGGTCCAGCAGCAGGGTCAGATCGGGTTTCAGTCCGCCGGTGGCAACGCGTTCCAGCTCGGTGATGCGTGCCGCGTCGATGCCGCGACCGCCACCCTGGTACGCATAGCTGGCATCGGTAAACCTGTCGCACAACACCCAGCGACCGGCATCCAACGCTGGCCGCAACAGCTCGCGCACCAACTGCGCACGCGCCGCAAACATCAGCAGCAATTCGGTTTCCGCAGCGATGCCGCGATGCGCGGGGTCGAGCACCAACTTGCGGATCGCCTCGGCCGCCGGCGTGCCGCCCGGTTCGCGCGTATACAGCACGTCCAGGCCGTTGCTTGCGAAATGCTCGCGCAATCCCGCAAGCAGGGTGCTTTTGCCTGCGCCCTCACCGCCTTCCAGCGAGATCAAGCGACCGCGGCTCGGCGGGGCGGTGCGCGCCATGGGACTCACGCGCGCATTCTCCACCCCATTCTCCCGCCGCTGCGCGGCCCGCGCTTGCGCGCGCGCGCGCGTTCGCTCCGCTCCGCCCTTCGTTCCGAAGCGGGTATTCGTTGCTGCGTCGAGTGATCTTCGCCGTCCCCCCCCTTCCAACGGAAGGGGGTCGCCGCGCAGCGGCGGGGGAATGGCTGTCTCAGGCGCATCAATGCCTTTTCCTCAGGATGTACTTGCGGATCGCGGCATTCTGTTCGGCCAGTGTCGCGGAAAACTGGTGGGTGCCGTCGCCCTTGGCCACGAAGTACAACGCATCGCCCGCGGCCGGGTGCAGCACCGCGTGGATCGCGGCCCGGCTCGGCAGGGCGATCGGGGTCGGCGGCAGGCCGTAGCGCGTATAGGTGTTGTACGGCGTATCGGTCTGGAGGTCGGAACGGTGTATCTTGCCGGTGTAGGCCGCGCCCATCCCGTAGATCACGCTGGGGTCGGTTTCCAGCCGCATGCCGATCTTGAGCCTGCGTTCGAACACGCCAGCGATGCGCGGCAACTCGGCGGGCACCGCGGTTTCCTTCTCGACCAGCGAGGCAAGGATCAATGCCTGGTACGGTGTCTTCAGTGGAATCGATTCGTCGCGCACCGCCCATTCGCTGGCGAGGAACGTCTGCATCGTCTTGTGGGCGCGCGCGAGAATGTCGAAATCGGACATGCCGAGCACGTAATCGTACGTGTCGGGCATGAATTCGCCCTCCGGCGATTGGCCAGGCTTGCCGAGCCTTGCCATCACCGTGGCACCATTCAAACCACGCTTCGGTTGCGCAAGTTTGGGGGCTTTCTCGAGCGCGGCCTGTACCTGTGCAAAGGTCCAGCCGTCGACCAGTGTGATGCGGTGATGCAACACCCTGCCCGCCGCCATGTTTTCCAGCAACACGGTTGGCGTCATGCCCGGTGCCAGCGCGTACTCGCCCGCGTGCAACTTGTTGGCCACGCCGAGCCGCAACGCCAGCCCCCGCCACAACAGCGGCGGCGCCTCGGTGAGCTTTTCGTCGCGCAGTTGCCGGACGATATCCTTGAAGCCTTCGCCCTTGGCAATCTCGATGGTCTGGCCGGTGCTGCGCACGTTCAACGGCGTGCGCGTGAAATGCAGGTACGCAATTCCCTCCCAGGCGACGGCAGCGGCGATCGCCAGCACGATTGCGAGCAGCAACACGCGGACGATTACACTGCCGGCGACATGAGCACGCGCATGATGGGTGCCGCAATATTTCGTGGCTCGAATCATCCGGTCAGTCTAAATGATAGCGCACGGATGCAGCGCGACACGCAACAGCTCAAACACGCTTGAACACCAGGGTGCCGTTGGTGCCGCCGAAGCCGAACGAGTTGGAGATGGCGATATCGATCTTGCCGTCACGCGCGGTATTGGGCACGAAGTCGAGATCGCAGCCTTCACCGGGTTCGTCGAGGTTGATGGTCGGCGGCAGCACGTTGTCGCGCATCGCCAGCAGCGTGAAGATCGCCTCCACGCCGCCAGCCGCACCGAGCAAATGCCCGGTGGTGGACTTGGTGGAACTCATCGCGAGCTTTTTGGCGTGCTCGCCGAACACGCGTTTGGCGGCCAGCACTTCGCCCACGTCACCGAGCGGGGTCGAGGTGCCGTGCGCGTTGATGTATTGCACGTCGGCCGGATCGACGCCGGCATCCTTCACCGCCGCGTCCATGCAGCGCGCCGCACCCTCGCCACCCTGACTGGGCGCGGTGATGTGGTACGCATCGTCGCTCATGCCGAAACCGGCCAGTTCCGCATAGATGTGCGCGCCGCGCGCTTTCGCGTGTTCGTATTCCTCCAGCATCAGCAAGCCGGAGCCATCGGACAATACGAAACCGTCGCGGTCCTTGTCCCATGGCCGGCTGGCGCGGGTCGGATCGTCGTTGCGGGTGCTCATGGCACGCGCCGAACAGAACCCGCCGACCGCGGTCGGCGTAACGGAGAATTCGGCGCCGCCGGTCAACATCGCGTCGGCGTCGCCATACTGGATCATGCGCATCGCCAACCCGATGTTGTGCGTCGCCGTCGTGCACGCGGTCACGCAGGCGATGTTGGGACCCTTCAACCCATGGATGATCGCCAGGTTGCCGGAAGCCATGTTGATGATGCAGCCCGGCACGAAGAACGGTGAAATCTTGCGCGGGCCGCCTTCGTAATAGGCGTGGGTGGTACGTTCGATGCTTGCGATGCCGCCGATGCCGGCACCCACCGCGACGCCGATCCGCGGCGCATTGGCCTCGGTGATTTCGATGCCGGAATCCTTCATTGCCTCGGCGCCCGCGGCGATGCCGTAATGGATGAAGGTATCCATCTTCTTGAGGTCTTTCGGCGGAATGTATTGCGCCGCGTCGAAGTCCTTCACTTCACCGGCAATGCGCGTGGGAAATGCGCTGGCATCGAAATGGGTGATCGGTCCGATGCCGCTTTTGCCCGCGATCACGTTCTGCCACGCCGTCGCCACGTCGTTGCCCACGGGCGATACCATGCCCATACCGGTGACCACAACACGTCGCTTGCTCATGGGAACTCCGTGATTCGAATGTTCGTCGAAGTCAGTTCGTGCGCCCTGCGCGGCATCTCCCCGCGCTGCGCGCGCGCCCTTTCATTTTGAAGGAGGTGATTTTTCCTCCTACCCTTCAAGGGTGGGTCGGCATGCGGATGGTTGCACTCGATGCCATACCCCGGCGCACAGTCCCGACCCCATCAAAGCGAAAGCTGCGCACGAAGGGCGCAGCTTTCGGGTTGCCGCCTGACACCATTGTGCGCCGCCATGGGGCATGCGCCGATGCCAAAGCTCAGGATTTGACGTGCCCCTTGATGTAATCCACCGCCTGCTGCACGGTGGTGATCTTTTCGGCTTCCTCGTCGGGGATTTCGGTTTCGAATTCCTCTTCGAGCGCCATTACCAGTTCCACGGTGTCCAGCGAGTCAGCGCCCAGATCGTCGACGAACGACGCGTTCGCTGTAACGTCTTCTTCCTTGACTCCCAACTGATCGACCACGATCTTCTTGACGCGCTCTTCGATGCTGCTCATGAGACAGTGCCTCCCGGGACAATTGCGTTCGAGGTCGGGTGATGCCCTTCCCCATTTGAGCCGCGCGCACCCGGTTGGATCCACACGGCACAGATTCAAATCAGGCCCGCCATGGGGCCGACGTGGTGATTCCGCGGCCGTCGATGGGTTTTGACCGCGACACGAAAGTTGCAATAGTACCGGGTTCCGGCCGCCACGGGAACCATCTGGTCGACCCATCCAAAGCCCCGCCCGAAGCGGCTGTTGTGAAAAGTCAGGCCATGGAGCTCTCGGCCAGGGACGGCGGCTTTGGCCGTTCTGGACTCACATGGCCACCCGCAACACGCACTCGTGCGGTGATCCGCCCGGCAGCGATCAGGGATCGATCGCAAAATCAACTCATGTACATGCCGCCATTTACATGCAGCGTCTCGCCGGTGATGTAGTCGGCCGTCGGCGACGCCAGAAAAGCCACGGCATGGGCAATATCGGCCGGCGCACCGAGGCGGCCCAGCGCGATGGAACCTTCCAGCGCCTTGCGCTGCTCGTCGCCGAGCGCACGGGTCATGTCGGTATCGATGAAACCGGGCGCGACCACGTTGACGGTGATGCCGCGTGAACCGACTTCGCGTGCCAGTGATTTCGAGAACGCGATGATGCCAGCCTTGGCGGCGGCGTAGTTGGTCTGACCGGGATTGCCGGTGACGCCAACCACCGAGGCGATGTTGATGATGCGGCCGTGGCGCGCCTTCATCATGCTGCGCATCACCGCTTTCGAGGTGCGGTAAACCGAGGTGAGGTTGGTGTCAAGGATGGCCTGCCAGTCCTCGTCCTTCATCCGCATCAGCAACTGGTCGCGGGTGATGCCGGCGTTGTTGACGAGGATGGAAAGACCGCCGTGGGACTTGACGATGGCTTCGATCAGCGCCTCCACCGCGGCGCCATCGGTGACGTTCAAGACACGGCCTTCGCCGCCATGCGCGGACAGTCGCTCGCCGATCGCCTGTGCACCGGCATCCGAGGTCGCAGTGCCGATTACCTTGGCGCCCTGTTGCGCGAGTTCGTCCGCGATCGCGGCGCCGATGCCGCGCGAGGCACCGGTGACCAGCGCGATTTCGCCTTGCAATGTTCCTGTCATGCCTTGCTCCGCGAAATGTTCAGGACTCGGGCCAGATGATGGCTTGCGCCACCACGACGCGCTCGCCATTGAGGGTAACCGCGGGCGATCCGTACAACACGTAACCCAGCGCCAACGCTTCGCTGACGCGGTGACAGAACGCGGCATCGTCCGGGCCGGTGAGCACCCGATAAACCGGCAGTCCATCCGGCGGGTTGACGGCATGGCCTTTGCTCGTCATGCCTGAGCCTCCGCGAGTGCAGAACGCAATTCATCTGGCGTTCCCAGCGCGCGCGCGTCGATGGACTTGTCGATGCGCCTGCACAGGCCGGCCAGCACCTTGCCGGGACCGCATTCGAAGATTTTCGTCGCGCCATTGGCGACCAGCGATTGCACGCTGTCGGTCCACAGCACCGGCATGTACAACTGGCGCTCCAGCGCGGCGCGGATGAATTCGACGCCGACGTGCGCTTTGGCGTCGGCGTTCTGCAGGACGGGAATGCTTGGCACCTGCCACGGCAATTCGGCCATCTTCGCGGCGAGTTGCTGCGCGGCTTCGCGCATCAACGGCGTGTGCGAGGGCACCGACACCTGCAGCTTGACGACCTTGCGCACGCCGAGTTCGGCCAGTCGCTGCGCGGCGCGATCGACCGCGCCAACGTGCCCCGCGATCACCAATTGGCCGGGGCTGTTGTAGTTGGCCGGGGTAACGATTTCTTCGCCGGAAACTTCCTTGCAGACTTTCTCGATCAGTTCGTCGTCGGCGCCCAGCACCGCTGCCATCGAACCGATGCCGGCCGGTATCGCCGCCTGCATCAGGCGCCCGCGCTCGGCGACCAGCGCCGCGGCTTCGCGCAACGGCAAGGCGCCGGCGCACACCAGCGCCGAATATTCACCGAGGCTGTGCCCCGCCACTTGCGCCGGCAGCGCACCACCGGCGGCCTGCCACGTCCGCCACACCGCGACGCTCGCGGCCAGCAAGGCCGGCTGGGTGTTCTCGGTCTTGCCGAGTTCACTGTCAGGCCCGTTCTGCGACAAGGCCCAGAGATCAAAACCGGCACCTTCCGATGCTTCATCGAAAGTCTTGCGGACTTCCGGAAATTCGGCGCCGAGCTCGGCCAGCATCCCGACCGATTGCGAGCCCTGGCCGGGGAAGACGAAAGCCAGAGCCAGAGCCGGGACTCGGGACTCGGGACTCGGGACTCGATTTGTTTCACTCATCGTCTGCTACCTGTCATGGCCGGATGCTCGCTGGACGCAGGCCGGCGGTTCGATCCGCACTCTGTCGGGCAAATGGCTAAACGTACTGTCATTCTCAACAAGGCTCGGGCACTGCTCTCCCGAGTCCCGAGTCCCGTCAGAATCTCACCATCGCCGAGGCCCAGGTAAACCCGCCGCCGAAGGCTTCCAGCAACAGGTTCTGGCCACGCTTGATCTTGCCCGAGCGTACCGCGGCGTCCAGTGCCAATGGCACCGAACCCGATGATGTGTTGGCGTGCTTGTCGACGGTAACGATCACCTGCTCCATCGGCATGCCGAGGCGCTTGGCGGTGGCTTCTATGATGCGCAGGTTGGCTTGATGCGGAATGAACCAGTCAAGCTGGTCGGCGGTCATGCCGGCTGCCTGCAGGGTTTCGTCCACCAGTGCGTCGAGCGTTTTCACCGCAACCTTGAAGACCTCGCGACCGCTCATCCGGATGCGCACGCCGTGGTTCTTCTCGTCCGTGAAACCCGCCGAGACGCCGACCGGGTTGTAAAGAAGGTGCTTGTAGCCACCATCGGCGTGCAGGCAAGTTGCAAGGATGCCAGGTTCATCGGAGGCTTCCAGCACCACCGCACCGGCGCCATCACCGAACAGCACGCAGGTTTCGCGCTCGCTCCAGTCGACCATGCGGGTCAGCGTTTCAGCACCCATCACCAGCGCCTTCTTCGCTTGACCTGCGCGCACGAAGTTGTTGGCCACACCCAGCGCGTACATGAAGCCCGAACACGCGGCGTTGACGTCGAACGCCATGCAACCGTTCGCACCCAGCCGGTTCTGGATCAGGCAGGCGGTGGCGGGAAAAATGATGTCGGGCGTGGTGGTGCCCAGCACCACCATGTCGAGTTCGGATGCCTTGACGCCTGCATCAGCCAGCGCCTGTTCGGCGGCGCGGAATGCCAGGTCGCCGGTGGTCTCGCCATCGGCTGCCACGTGCCGCTCGCGGATGCCGGTGCGGGTACGAATCCATTCGTCGCTGGTGTCGACGATCTTTTCGAGGTCGGCATTGGTGACGACGCGTTCCGGCAGTGCGCTGCCGGTGGCAAGAATGCGGGCGTAGGTCAAGGCAAGGATCCCCGTTCAAGCATTGCAGGCATGAAAAAACGCGGCGGCGCCCAAGAGCGCCGCGCGTAGCTTTGCATCTGCATCCACGAGGACATCAGTCCTCGTCGACGACCGCCTGCTTGTCCTCGATCACCTTGCGGCCACGGTAGTAGCCGTCCTTGGTGATGTGGTGGCGGCGATGGACCTCGCCCGACGTCGGGTCGGTGGCGAGCTGTACCTTGCCCAATGCATCATGCGCACGGCGCATGCCGCGACGGGAAGGTGATGTACGGCTCTTGGCAACAGCCATGATGGCTCTCCTGACGATACTTCAACGATGTTTGTCTTGACGCGCTTCCAGCATATTGCGCAAATCGGCGAACGGATGCGTTACCGCGTCGCCATGCTCCGCATCCTGCGGATGTTCATCGGGCGCTTTCCACGCGCCCTTGGGGGCTTCGCTACCGGGCTTGACCGGCACCAGCGGCAAAACCAGCAACAATTCGTCCGCGATCACGCGCCGCGGCGACAGCCCGCCACCATCCAGCAGCAGCGGTTCGCAATCGCCCGGCAACGCATTCGCGTCCCGTTCATCCGTGAGCAACCCCAGCCGGGTATCGACTTCGGCCGGAAACTCGAACAGCTCGAGACTGCGCTGGCATTGCAACGTCAACCCCGCGTGCAGCCTGACTCGCAACTGCGGGCCGCCCAGCTCACCTTGTTCGAAATCCAGTCGATAGGCGATTTCGCCGCGATCATCCGCCAACGCCTCCACCAATCGCGGCAATTCCGCGACCGGCAAGACACCTTCGAAAGATCGCCGCCCGGCGACCATGCGTTCGGCGTCCACACCTGCTGGCAGGGACGCGGACATAATCCGGGAATGTTAAATTCCGCACTGCACAAAGTCAACCAGAAAGCGGGTAGTGTGTAGCCGCCAGTTAGTAATGTCCCCTTTCTGCAAGGTACAAGTGTCCCCTTTTTCCAGATGGGGATGAGCATGGAGGTGGGCATGTCGCAACGGGAAGTGGAGCGGGCTGGGGTGATCGCCGAAGT
>JBOHYW010000028.1:0-26994 GCA_050738155.1 Rhodanobacteraceae bacterium | reverse complement strand
CAATTCAACGGCGGTCAAGCTGTGCGCGCCCCGTTCCTGCATCCGAACCATCGGCGAACCGTTCCACTGCGGTGCCTTCATACCCATAACGCTCTCCTTCTCTCGATCCGAAGCCAGCGGCCGGTTGGCCGCGTCAGGTTTCGGAACGAAAGCCAAGCCGCCGGAGCGCGCGGCGGCGTCAAGCGGTCGTGGAATAAATGGGAGGGGCCCGTGCAGCGGGAGGGATACCGTTTATGCCGCGAAAGCCGCTTGACGCAGCAAGCCGCAAGCGCAGGCAAGGCAAGGGGGCGCCGCCGGCATCGCCGGAGGGGGAAAGCGGCGCACCAGCGCTGCGTCCCCCAAAGGACGCGCACACGCGCGCCGTAGGATTCGCAGCACGCAAGGCGGGCGAGAAGCCACTATCGGCGCAGCAGCGATCGGCAAGGCATCGCCGCGGCCGAACGCGCTGTCCTTGGCAAAGCGAAACACGAAGGCAACACGCCCGTCGACCACGCTGAAGCAACGGTCGCGACGAAACTGGGGTTACCGCATAATTCCGTCGCGGCTGTCGAAGTCGCCGCTCGCTCTCGCAACGGTGGGCCGGCCACACGCATCGATTCACAGGCCTACGCTAAAGCGAGTGAAACGGCCGAAGGGAGCAACTGGCATGGCAAAACACGGATCAATCCAGATCGGCACAGCAAGCTGGACCGACAAGAGCCTGATCGACTCCAAGCGCTTCTACCCGAAGGGCTGCAGCAGCGCGGAGGAGCGGCTGCGCTACTACGCCTCGCAGTTTCCAATGGTCGAGGTGGATTCGAGCTATTACGCGCTGCCGTCGTCACGCAATGCCGAACTCTGGGTCGAGCGCACACCGCGTGAGTTCAAGTTCAACGTGAAGGCATTCCGGATTTTCACCGGACACCAGACGCTGGCGCAGGCGTTGCCGAAGGACATCGGCGAGGCGTTGAAGGGGCACTTCGCCAGCAAGCGAAACATCTACTACAAGGACTTGCCGGACGAAATCCGCGAGGACCTGTGGGCGCGGTTCGAACGTGGCGTCCAGCCATTGCACGATGCCGGAAAGCTGACCGCCGTGCACTTCCAATTCCCACCGTGGGTGGTGCCGAGCCGCGACTGGCACGCCCACCTCGAGGAGTGTGCAGCGCGCCTTCCCGGCTACCAGCTCGCCACCGAGTTCCGGCAGCAGACGTGGTTCGATACCGAACATCGCGACGCTACACTGGCGTTCGAACGCCAGCACGGCTTCGCACACGTGGTGGTGGACGCTCCGCAAGGCTTCAAGAACAGTGTTCCACAAGTTTGGAAAGTCGCTAGTCCAAAACTCGTAATTGTGCGCCTTCACGGCCGCAACACGGAAACCTGGAACGTGAAAGGCACGACTGCGGCGTCAGATCGCTTCAACTACGACTATCCGGATCGCGAGCTTGGTGAATTGGCGGAGCAGATCGGGCGCCTTGCCGAGCAGGTCGAATTGGTGCAGGTGGTGTTCAACAACAACTACGAGGATCAGGGGCAGCGCAACGCAAAGACGCTGCAACGCTTGCTCAAGTAGAAACCGCGAGTAAAAAGTGCGAACTGCTGCCGTTGACGGCTACAGAAAATACCTATTGGTCAACGAATCGGCTCGGAGTGCCGCTCCAGGAGATCGTCAGCGTGCGAATGGCGCGGGTGGCGGCGACATGAAGCAGTGCGCGTTCGTTGATTTCGCGCCTGCGACGCTCTACGGGGTCTGAGGCACTGTTCATTGCATAGTCCAGCGGCACAACGCCGTCCTGGACAGCCACGATAAAGACGATGCGAAATTCAAGGCCCTTGATGCGGTGCATGTTGGCGACGCGTACGCCCGACCGAGTTGCGTCGTCGGCAGCCTCGCGACTAACGGCTACCACTTTGACCCCCGCAGCTTGCAAGGCGGCTTCCGTCGGCTTCAGTTGCGTCTTTGTTCGCGCAACAACGCAAATTTCGCGCAGCGGCATACCTTCACTATGTGAGCGTTGGATCTCCTCGACTACCCAAGTCGCTTCCTCCTCGGACGAGTCGAAACCTTTCAAAGTCGGCTCGACCCCTTCGACCAGCGAGCGGTAACCGGCCTGACTGTCCGCTTCGCCATCCAAATCGTCGATGGGTACGTCTTCGAGTATGGCCGTGGCCAGCTTGCGTATCTGGTCGGTAGTGCGGTAGTTGATCCGCAGTTTGTGGCCGCGACCACGGATATTAATACCGCAACTCCCGAGCGAGGTGGTACGGGCGTAGATACGCTGATGTCCGTCCCCCACGATCAGCAGATCGTTGGTGTCTTCGGGAACCAGCGCCCGAATCAGGCGCAGCGCTTCGGGTCCGAGATCCTGCGCTTCATCGACAACAGCCGTCCGAAATTGTTGCTTCGCCTCACCGCTATTGAGTAGATCCATCGCCAAATACATCGCATCTTCTGACGTCAGCAGCCCAGCCTGGTGAAGTTGAAAGCGCGCTTCCTCGAAGACCGGCCATAGCAAAGCGCGCTGCTTGCGGGTCAATGGGGTGCCGCGCCCCTTGCGGCCAGCCGCAAAGTAAGCTGCCCTATCCAATATCCGCTGCGGCAACACGACCTGCTGCCACTCCTCCCGAATGAACTCATCGGAAAGCCCAAGGCTGCCATCGGCCACCTGCATGGCCCGATCCCAACATTTATCCAAGGCGTCCTGACCGGGGTAAACGATACGTGCCGGTTGCCCTTCGCGCGCAAGAAAGCCCTTGACCCAAGCGTCAATGTTGACCACCGTCACCTGCTTCATTTCCTGCGCGCTGCACAGAGACCGCAGGTTGGCTTCGATATCCATCGCAAGATTGCGCGTGAAGGTGGTGAACAGCAGGCGCTCGTCAGGCTTGAGCCGATTGCGCACCAGCCAACGGGCGCGGTGCATGGCCACCACCGTCTTCCCGGTTCCTGCGCCACCCAATACCCGCACCGGCCCGCTCCAGTCGCGCTCCACCAAACGTCGCTGCGTCGGGTGAAGAAACACGCGCCACTGCTCCAGCGGTGCTTCCAGCATCTGCTGCAATTCCTGATCGTCCTCGACCACGTGGAATCGCCGCTGGCTATGTGCGCGTTGCAATGCGGCAGGCACATCGCTCGTGTCGACGGCTGCCGGCCCGTCCGGCAATGCATACTCATCCATGACCTCGTCCAGCGGAATGCCATCAGCAAGAAAACTTAAGGCTTCATGGGCTTCCACAGGCAGCTTCGGCGCGAGACGATCAAGCTCGGCCATCGAAGTCAGTGCCTTGACTTGCGCAAGGCGCTCGGCTGGGACACCCAGCCGCGTGAGCTCCCGATCACGCACGGAAAACAGCGGCGTGTCGGCCACTGTGACAACCGGCTTGCGTACGGTTATTTGCTCGGGCTCCGTCTGTACTTGATAAAGCTGCAAACTGCCGGTGGCAGGGTTGATCTGGCACGTGTGACGCCGCGCCCAGTCGTAGGCGCTGTCATGCCGCGCTACCCACAGCAGCAGGTACACATCGCCGTGCTCAGGTTTGAGCACGATGCCACGGTACGCTTGGTCAATTCTTACCGAGCGATAGTCGGGACTGGCAGCATCCTGGATCGATTCATAGTTGATACTGGGCGCTTGCGGATTGGAACGGAACTTGCTGACAAACGCCTGCACCTTCTTCTGTTGCGCCTTCGGAATATCGGTGAAGGCGGTCAAAAAATCCTGCGATATGGCGACCTTTATCGAACTCACTTGAACACTCCTTGAGACTGCAACTCGCCGAGCGCATCAAGCAAGTTCTCATCGACCGGAATTACATGCCACGGCGCAGGCGCGTTATCGACTGGAGTAGTCGATACTGCGACGTGCGCTGCAAGCCAGACCAGCTCGGTTGCATCGCCACCCAGCACCACTTCGCCGGTGGCATCGACCAGGTCAACACCCACTTCGGGTGCTGGCAAGCCAAGCTCGCGCAACGCCGTAAGCAGGGTCCCGTCCAGTGTGGACAACTCCTTCACCTCCCGCCAAGCCGGATCGGTGTCTCCCCCGGTTTCCGCCTCTGGCGGCGCTTGTTCCTCACGCAGGCTGGCCGCGACGGACCAGAGATGATCTAGCTGGCCCGTATCAATCGCCGACCGCGTTGCCATGGAGAACGCCGGTGCGAACTGCAGGCGATTAGCGGCATACCAGAAAGCGCGCCAACGCGCCTTGAAGTCATCGTGCATGGACGTGTCGCGGTCATCGAAACACAGGTGGCAGTGCAGACTTTTAGCTATACCGGTCGGCTCTTTTGCCTCCAGCGCCGCTTGCATCACGGCCTGCGGTAGGCTGACAACCATCGCATTGGTCGATGGCGGTCCCCTCAATGCTTCGCAAACGCCGCCGACCAAGACCTGTGAAGACTGCACATCCATCATCTGGCATACCGGCGTTGGCGCAATCTGCTGCAATTCGTCTGCCACCGCTCGACGCACAGAAGCATCCGGCTCGTCGGGTTTGTACAGCAGCGTGAAGCCGCTGCGCAGTGCCTTGTTGGTACCGTCGCCGCTGGCGAAGCCGGGCGCGCGAAGCCAACCCGAGAACCACTGCATGCTGCCATTGGGTGTCGGGTTGCGATCGATCCCATACAAGGTCTCGCAAAATCGTTCCAGCATCGGTTGTTGCGGGCCATGCGCACGCATCAGGTCATTTTCTATCGGCTTGGCCATCTGTCCTGGTTCAGGCAAGTCGTCCCAGTTCAATGACACCACCCAGTAGCGTCCGCTCAACAGCAGCGCCATGCGCTTGTACACGTCCTCATCGACAATATCGTGGTGGTATTGCAGGCCATCCATGTACACGGCAATTGGGCGGTAGCGGCGCGCGTCTTCGCTACGAGCCGGAGTCAACAACACATCAATTTCAGTTTGGGCCGCCACGCCCTGCCCCGGGCCGACCTTGACCTGGTGCTCGACATGCCAGGCAACCGGGTGACCATCTGCGCCGGGCACGCTAAGCAATTCACCGTTCTTGCCGTGGAACACTTCGTGGCTCATCTGCGCACCATCCAGACGCGCCAAGGCATCGACAAATTTCTGTTCCAGCTTGCTTTCAATCAGCGTGTTGGTGCTGATCTCACCAAGACTTGCCACGGACTCGATCTGGTCACGCAGAAGCAGGATATCGCCCAGCAACTCGGCGGCGGCACGGCGCGATATGGTTGGCATATGGCGGCTGTCGCGGTAGGCAAGCACGCAGCGGTAGCAACCGTCCAGGCGCACATCCTCAACGCACGCGCACTCCAGCAGGTGTTGGTGGGCCAACGCCAGTACGTTGAAAATGATGCCGGGCTCGCGCATCAGGTCCTTGAGATAACCGGTTCCGCCCGGAATCCGGTCGTAGATCAGCAGATACAGGCGCTCACCGCTGCCTTCACTGGCCGGTTCGCGCATGTGAGTAACCTGCAAATGGTGAACGTTGCCGCGAAAATGCAGCTTAAGACCTAGGTTCAGCGCAGCCACAAACGAATCGAGTTTCACGTCCGAATAAGCCACCTCGCTCAGCGGCAGCAGAATACGGATGGCTTCAGATTCCAGCTCGCGGTACAGGTACAGGCTGTCCAGAAAATCCTCGTCGCTGGCTTGATCGGGATGGCGATACAGCTTGCAGGCGTAAGCGTGTTGTTTTTCATTTGCCCGTGAGTGTGCCTTCTGCACCTTGCCGCAATGCCGACAGATATGAAAACCTTGGCGGGACTGCTCCTCGCCGGCTACCGAAAATTTATTGGACTGCCCACCCCGGACGCCGAAGTTGACCTCGCGCAACACCACCTTCCGCAGGAACTCAAAACCAAACGGCAGCGTCTCGCTCTTGAGCCGCCAACCGCCCTGATTGCCTCCGGTGGGGATATCGACCAGCATCTGGCGGTTGAAAAACGTGGGTTCACGCTGTTCCGAATCGTCGCCAATCCGGTCACGTCGATCCGACACCGTGGAATACAGTTGGCGCAGTCTGAGCACTTTGTGCTTCTGCCCAATATTGGCCCACTGTGCACTGCCGCAGCGCGGACAGGCGCTATGCCGGTCCTCCCGTGCCACGTTTTCGCTGTATTGGCACTGATCGCAAAAACGCCAGTCCTCTGGCTCCGACAATTGCAAATCTACCTGATCGATGGTCAGGCGGTGACTGACGGCGTAGAACGTTGCATCCGGAGCCAGTTCGCCCAAGGCCGCCTGTGCCGGCCGCTGGAAACTGTATGCGACGCGCTCGTAGGGTGAGCCGTCTTCGTCTGTCTGACCGCGCGTCTTGCGCCTCAGGATGACCGATTGCAGGGTTACCCCCTCCTCTGGAAACGCATAGTTCGGTAGCAGGCCCTCATCGGTAAAGAAGTTGAGGGTCTGACGGCTGTTGATGCTTGACATTAGTGCTAGCAGCGCGCTGCGTTCGCGCTCCATGGCTTTCAGCAACTCGTTGGTGGCTTCATCCTTGGGTTGCTCGCGCAGGCGGTCCAGCTCGCGCTTGAGTCGCTTGACCTGCTTGTCCAGGGATTCGCGCTCCCGGCTGAGGCGTGCGAGGCGCTCCAAAAGTCGATGGCTGAGCGAATGGGCGCTGGACGGTTCGAGAAAGGCCGCAAGATAGCCGCGCGCATCGTCCGTCAACGTATCGAACAAGCCGAAGAAGCCGTCCAGAATCTGTGCCCTGTTTGCTTTCACGAAATCGAACAGGTTGTAAGGAAAACGGTCCAGTTGACCGTTCTCCGCGGCATTGAGCACATGACGCAGCTTGCCCGGGATGGCGCTGTCATCAATTCCCGAAGCGGCCCAACGATCAAAGCAATAGGCAATCAATTGCCGCTCCAGCACGGCAATGGCACGCAGAAACACACCCGGCGTGTGCACTTGGCCGGCCATCATCTCGCGCGGGTCGGCGTAGAAGAACAGGTCGTGGTTGCGACCGTTGGCTACGGTCAGCGCCAGCGCGTTGCCATCGCGGCGTCCGGCGCGACCGATCCGTTGCAGGTAGTTGGCCTGGGCTGGCGGTACCGAACACAGGAATATCGACGACAAGGCCCCAATGTCGATGCCCATTTCCAGCGTCGGCGTAGCCGACAGCAGGTTGTAATCCCACGGCTCATGGCCATGTATGAAGGATGACTCGATCCGCTCGCGGGTATCGCGCGGCAGCAACCCGGTGTGCTCGTGGGGCACCAGACGGCGCGGCTCGCTGCGCCCGAACGTTCGCGCCAGCAATTGTGGCTCTCCTGTCGACAGATGGCCCATGCAGGACGTCCGCGGACAACGCATGCCCTCGTACACGTTCGCAAGGTCGCCAGCAATATGCACAGCATGACGGCAGGCGTCGCAACTTGCTGTCGCCACGTCAGTCGTCACGTTCAGGCGTGCCGGTTCCAGCAAGTACACGACATCGCCAGCACACGGGTGCTCGTGCAACCAGCCGCTGCGAGACAGGGTACGCAGCAACAAATCAAAGATTTGGCGTGCCTCGGCCGCCGCGAATATGTGCTCACTCGCGAGAGTTTTCTTCAACCATCCTACCGACCAGGTATCGCGATTGCCGAGCACCAGGGCCTCGAAGTTTTGTGAGACATGCACCAAGCTGATTGCAGCCGGGGGGCGATGGGCGCGGCCAAAGCCCGGCATCCACAAGATCCTGTTGAGCAGATAATCATTACCCTTGTTCGCTAGATAACCATCGAGCACCGGGACATAGATAGCGCCCATCTGACGCATGTGGTGCAGCCAACCCACCACAAATTGCAACACTGCGACCGCGGAAACCTCACGCAGTGCCTCGATTTCCTCACGCAACACGCTCACCAGTTTTTCGATATCAGCCTGAAGGCGGGTGATGTCTATACCGATGGCGGCAGCGCAAGTGCGCTCTATGGACCGACCCAGCGTACCGCGGCGGCCAAACTCGGCTACACATTCCCAAGCCAAGCGCCTGTCGACCATGCCGGGCAGGTCATTCCCTGGCGGCAGCTTGCCACTTTCCTCCAAGCCCCGGTAAGCGTCTAGCCAAACCATGTCTGGCGCGATGAACATGCCGCAAAAGCGTTCTGGGCTGCCTAGTTGCTCGCGCCAATATGCTGGAAATTGCTCCCGCATCTCCGCAACACTTACCGCGCCGTTTTGCTCTTGTAACCACCGGGTCATCGCCTGACGCACTAACACGCGCCAATTGTTGGCGCCCAGAAACCCGGCACGGTGGGCGGCGTCCTGTACTGAATCGGAGAACGCGATCAGTTTGAAGTCATCGTTGTAGGGGGTGGAAAACAGGCGCCCGACCATGACGCTGATCAGCGTGGCGGCGCGATAACCCAAGACCGCCAGCGAGTCGGTGGCGCCGCACTCGGGGCAACTGTGGTCGCCTTCGTTTACCGTCGCGCCATGGTGCTGCCTTTGGCGCACCATGTCCGGCACCCAAACCGTTTGAAGGGCCTCATTACCGCATTCATCGCAGGACTTGCCAGTTGCACCGTTCTGAAGACGCAGACAGGCAGGGCAAAACTGCTTTACGCCATCGCGACCGGCGTCATTCGCTCCTACCGGCACCAGCAGCCGCGCCTGCGGTGAGTATCCAAACCACTCCTGATAGAAGGTCTGCAGCTCGCACGCGAGATGCGGGTCGCCGCGCTTTTGCACTGCGCCCCATGCCGCCATCTGACACTCGCGGCAATGCACCAGAGGCAAGTGCAGCGGCTGTAGAGGATCCTTGAGGTCGTCGGAAAATTGCAGCGTGGGCGGCAATTCCCTGTCGACCGGCACCGAGCACACCATGCGCCGCAGCTCACGCAACCACAACTGCAGGCGCACATTCAAAAACGGCGCACACCATTTTTTTGGATCATCGCTATCGCGTTCGATCCATACTCGCGCGCCGGCGACCAACGAGATCAGGCTGGCCAGCAGACGCAGCGCTTGGCGCTCGTCAGCAAGGTTCAGCCTGCGCCGCCAGTCACCGACAAGCACGGCCAAGTCGGTCAGATCGCTGGCGGTGTGCAGCAGATCATGGAACGCCTGATGTTTTCGCAAGTACTCGCCGAGCTTTACCGACGCCTCGGCTTGCGTGCGATGAGACTCCGATGCCAGCCCGGCGAAATCAGTTTCGGCGTCGGCAAACCACATCTGTGCCTGGTCGCGCAGGTACGCGCGCATGTCGTCATAGCCATCGGGGTCCAGGCGTGGATCGTTGTGAGCGGGCCACTGAAAATGCTTCGGGTCGGGCTTTGCTGCGTTCGACTCTCCCGCATCCGCGCCACGCAGATATTCATCCACGGTCAGGCGGTCTTCGCCAATCAGGGCATCGGCGTCAAAGTCACCCGCAAACACCGTGCGCGCGTAGCGGAGCAGCTCTTCGCTAGTGCCACTACCCATCGTCGCCGACGTACCCACGCAGGCCAGCTCGTCGCGCGCATCGAGGCGGTCGCGCAAGCGGCGGATCAGGCAAGCCAGGTCGGTGCCTTGGGCGCCATCGAACGTATGCAGCTCGTCCACCACCAGATAACGCAACATGCCCGGACTGTTGAACCGCCACAGCGGCTGGTCCCTTGGCCGGATCAACAAAAAATCCAGCATCTTGTAGTTGGTCAGCAGGATGTCGGGCGGGTTGCGCCGCAGCGTCTTGTGATCGGTGATGACATGGTCCGGCCCCATGCTGGTGTGCGCGTCGCCCTGCTCACCACCCACGTACAGGCCCACCGTAATGCGCGTATCGAGCTTGCGGACCTCGGCGGCAAAGCGGCGCGCCTGGTCGCTGGCCAGCGCATTCATCGGGTAAATCACCACCGTCTTGATGCCCTGCTTCCGGCGCTTCAGGCAATCGTCGAGTACCGGCAACATGAAGCACTCCGTCTTGCCGGAGCCAGTGCCGGTGGCAATGATGGTGGACTTGGGGTGCGCACCGCCGAGCCGCTGGAAGGCCAGAAACTGATGACGAAAGGGCTGGAACGGCAAACTTAAATGGCTGAATGGGAGCGCCTCATCCGTGCGCCGAAACGGCATGCGGATGTCCAGGTACGGCCCTTTGAACAGCGCACCTTCTCGTTCCACCAATTCATCGATAAGCGCCGTTGGGTTGTGTCCACCGCCCTGGTCACCCACGCGCTGAAAATAGCTAGTGGCAATGGGAAATGCACCGCGCAGAAACTGCACCACGGCATCGCGCAGTTCATTGGCGACTACGGCTGGGAGCATGACGCTCTTTTCTCTAGCACGCACTGGCCGTCAAATAGTTCAATTGACCAGTTACCTACACTCGCTGCGATGCGCACTTCCGATACCCCTATGACGCGCGGATTTCGTCAATCACCGAAGCGGCAGATTTGGATAGGTCAGGCCCTTCGTGGGTTGTCACCAGTTGGCCCGGAAAGTGCTTTTCGTACCAACGTTTCTTGTCTTCCCAGTGCGCCTGGTACTTCTTGTCAGACAACATGCCAAGATGCTCCCAGTACCAAGTATCACCCTGGTACTGGACGGTGAAGTCCGGTAGATACATGGTTCCATCGGGAGCCAGCAACGGACGCTCATACCAGAACGTCATGTCACGGTCGTGCAACATGTTCGCGATGATTACTTCCGACTTGCTACGCACCATGTCCCCGGTCAAGGCCTCGTGGATCTTGCCCGCCTCATACCAGTCGCGGCGATTGGCGAGCTCGGCGGGGATAGGCCTGAACTCAAACAGGGATGAATTGATGCGCTTCAGGGCCGACTGCTCCGGCCGCATGGCATCGACCAGCGTCTCTACATTGTCTTGTACGAATACGGTGCAGTGCGTCGATGCGCGCGTCAGCGCGGTATAGATCAGCTCCATGGTCTGTGCTGAGTGCTTGCCCTTGGGCAGCACCAGATACACCCGCTCAAACTCACTTCCCTGCGCTTTGTGCACGGAGATCGCGTAGGCCAGCTCCAGGTTGAGTTCGGCGCTGGCACCGCCACTACCGTAGTTGACGCTGACGTGTTCCTTGTCTGTGAACTGCACGGAAAACTGATTGATCTTCTTCCAAGAGGAGCCCAGAACCTCTTTCCAGTTTCCGGTCGGTACTGCACGCCCGATTTCGCCGTTGAATACCTGCTGCTTGCACTTCTGCCTGGCATCGAAGTCCCAACCATGTAGAGGATTCGATGCGGGTCGGTTCACCACCTGGATCACCTTGTCGAACAAAGTGAAGCCATCAACATTCCCCTTCCGTGTCAGCATCTTCCCACTGACCAGCTTCTGCACGGCCTCGTTGATGGATTCTGTGCCAAACAGCTCGCCACGGACCGGCGAAAGGATCTGGACACAGTTGATGTTCTTCTTGAACGCTTCGTCCCACACCCGGCCCGCTTCAAGCTCTTCCTGGCCATCAGCCCGCAAGTCGTTGGTCACGGCCTTGATGATGCACTCATGCAGGGCTTGCTCGTCGTCCCAGTACTCCACCCGCAGATCCTGATCGACGTTGCCGTCTTCGTGCAGCTTGATGGCCAACTGCTCGCGTGCCAGCTTCTGCTCCTCCGATTCGTCCCCGCCACCGCGTACGGCCGAATTGATGAAGCAGTCGGCCATGTCGAGGATACCGTTGCCGCGCCCCGCCACCCGATTTTCCATCTGGCGCAGATTGACCTTGAGTTCGACCAGGTAATCGGGAAACGCATGCCGCAAGTGACTTACAACATCGGCATACACTTTGCCAACGCCGATTGGCGGCAGCTGCGCTGCATCGCCCACCAGAACCAACCGCCTGACAGTGTCCCAGTCCACGGCGCGGAAAAGCGCAGCCATTAGCGTCAAATCGATCATCGAGCACTCATCGATGATCAGGGTCCCGTAGCCACCGATCGGCTTGCCACCTTGGCGCCGAAAAGTCAGGTTGTCGTTCAGCCAGCCGAACTTCGCCATGACGGAGTGGATTGTGGATGTATCCACAGATTCCACACCAGAAGCCGTGAGTTTGCTGCGCAACCTATCTGCTGCCTTGCCGGTTGGCGCCAGCACCGCCACGCGCTCGCCGTCGCCATGGACCTTGCGTATGGCGCGAATCAACCCACTGACCAAGGTGGTCTTGCCGGTACCCGCCCCACCGGTCAGCACCGACAAACGCTTGTTGAAAATCTTCTCGCACACCGTGACCTGGCGGTCGATAGCCTCCTCGTATTCCTTACGCGCGCTTTTTGCCAGCGGGCTGTCCTCGTAGAACAGCGTCTTCTTCCAAAAGCTCTCACCTACAGGACGCGGCAGCTTGATGTCCGCAGCAGTCAGTCGCTCGTCGATCACGCTCTGAACCGCGCGCTCGTCATCCCAGACTTGCAAATCGTAGACATACGCGACGCCGCCCTCCTCGCGTTGATACAACGCACCGTCGTAGAACTCACGATCTACTTTCAGATACTTTTCGGTGACCAGGTTCTCCTTCCATTCGGGTTGTGCCTTGATGCGCGAATTGACTTGAACGAGCAGCTCGGCCGCTGAAAGAAAAGTCTGTTGGTGGTTGCCGCGCAAAGTCTCCAGCAACAAAGCGCGCAGCCGTTGCGGCGCATCCTTGTCGAACATCGGCACGGCCGCCAATTCGGGCGAGGGCAGCATGCCGCGATCCACCGTGCTCCAGCGGATCAAGTCGCCCGGATCGGCCCCCACGTATTGTTCGGCCAACAGATAGGGATCGGCTTCGATCTCATCCAGTGTTGCCGCAATCCCCCACTTGTCGCGATCATCGGCTACAACGCGCTGGATCTGCTTGGATGTGATCGCGCAGCGTGCCAGCACATCCAGCCACAACTTCTGATTGCCGGCGACGTTTAGTTTCAGGCGCCTTCGTACTGCAGAGAGATTCTCGGGGTAGTAGCCCATGACAGCGCCGGCGTCGCCATTCACGAAGCGTCGGATCTCTTCGACCGCGTCTTGCTCCTTGCCAGCCCCCACCTGGGCACGAAAGCCACTGATGGCTTCCTTCAATCCGAGGGTCTCGAGCACGGCTGCCATACCGGGATAGGCGCCGCGGCTTTTCCACAGCTCACTGACAAGACTCTCTACCCACTCAATGCGCTGGGTCCAGTTCTCACTGTCGTCCTGCACATCGTCGCGAACAATACGCAACGACTGCAGAATTTGCTCCAACAATGCCAGACCATCGTCGTCACTCGCCAACCGACTGGCGTACTGGCAGACAAATGGATTTTCCGGGACAGCGGCAAATTTCTGTAAGGTGTCCGGATCGTCCAGATACCGGTGGTAGGGCAAACGCACACCCTGTTCCGGGTAATGGCTGCTGATCGAACGTTCCCAGACAAATCCCTTGTAACGCTCCAAGGTCTTTTCAGAGCAGTTGTCGTAGTAAAGCGTCTTGCCCACCTGCTTGACCTTGGCCACGCCAACAAGCAGATACACCGACTTCTCATCGCTGCTCAACGGATTGGAGAAATTGGCGTAGTAGAACACCAAGCTACGGTTTGGCTCGATCGCAGCAAAGTGCTCCTCCGCATACTTCAGGCGCTTGTCATAGTCGTATTTTCCATCCGGCCCTTTGACATGGGGTTGGTTGTACATGGCTTCGTACGGCCACGTACATGCGCTCGCAGCAGCCAAGTCCCATGTCTTGCGCTCCGTATCATCCTTGAAAAAGTCCGGTGGATCGGCATAGATCTCGGCCGCCTCGTCGGAAAAGGCATTGATGCTGTACATGCACGGTGGCTTCTGATCCAGTTCACTGATGCGCTCGCCAGCGTGTTGCTTCTCCCATGTCAAGTCACGTTGTTCGCGAATCATCTGGCCGGGAAAAGAGCTGCAACCCACGCAATAGGTGTTCTTCTCGGGATTGCGGCAGATACGACCGTTCCATCCGTCGTTGTGCCACGCCAGACGCAAGGTCACGTGTTGGGTCACGACTTGTCTCCCTGTTGTTCGAAATACGTCCAGGCGATGCGGTAGTCCTGTTCGCGGTCGGGTTTGAAGAAGGGGGCGGTGTAGGTAATGTCGCGCTGGACGGGGCCGCCGGGGCGGGTGTCGTCTGGGAAGGTTTTGGTGACGGTGGCCTGCTTGAGGTCGCGGATGTCTTCCCAGCCCAGGGCGATGCCGGATTCGGTGCGCCCGGGGCTGTCAATGGCATAGCGGATGTCGTTGGAAAAGTCGGCGTTGCGGGCCTTCCGTGGCAGACCGACGCCGGTCAGACCCTTGCTCGGGGTGAACACGATGCGGCCGGACTGATCGTAGAAGGTTTCGGCCTCGTACTGGCGCATCACCGGGAACTGCACGCGGTAGATGGTGAGCAGTTCGTCCAGCGTCAGGCCCAATGCCTTTGCCACCAACACGTCGATTTCCAGCAGCGCCTGGCGGCGGGCGTAGTCGCTGCGCAGGGCGCAGTGGCGTTGCCAGGTTGGGGTGAGATTGGCGAAGAAGTCTTGGGGTAACGCGTTCGTGCCCGATTGCTCACTACCATTGGGGACAGTCCATTGCTGCTCTGCGAAGGCCGGTTGCCAAACGGTTGCCCAAATGTCTCGGTAGGCATTGGTGATGCAAACTAAGCCCAGCATACGAATGAGCGCCATCACTCTTTGCTGACCAAGAAGTTCTACTAGAGGAAACTTGGCGATTACGCTTTTGTTGGCATGACCCGCACCGGTAGTTTTGACTTGAAAATCCACAGGTAGTGAGATCGCTCCGACGAGAAACGTCAATAGATCATCGGTGTTTTGAAACACCTGTTGGATACAGGTATGTACGTTTCCCGGTCCCGGGGGAATCATCGTTCCGACTAGCGTGCGCTCAGCAGACGATCCGATCATCTCTCGGCTGAGAAACCGGTAGTAGTCGGTCACTGGCCGCGGGGTGGTATAGCCGGGGTCGATCCAGGGGACTTTGGGGGTGCGGGCGCGGTAGTCGTCGGGGCTGCAGGCGGGAACGTAGTTGGTGCGCGGCAGATAGTCGTCGGGCAGGGTTTGGAGGTCCAAGTGGTCATACGCTCGGTTCGTCTCACAGACCCGCTTTGGTGTCTGAAACAGCGGGTTGCCGACAAAGAAATGCGGGCCGGACAGGATCCACTGCTCGGGCGAATCCGGGAAACAGGTGTCGCGGCGGATGGTGCCGTCGTTCTGGGCGTTGGTTTCGTGCCACATTTCCAGCGACAGGTACTCGTCTTGTAGGTCGCCCAACCGGCGCGGCTGGTTGGCGAATTTTTGCAAGACGCCCAGCAACTGGCGTGCGTGTAGAGATGGGAGGCGCGCTTCCAGCGCTTCGGTGCCAGCTTCATCGTAGAGACGGGCAAACAGCGCCAGCTCATTCTTCCCCAGATGCAAGATTCGGTCGCGATGTCCCTCTAGGCTCCATCGCACTAGAACCCGCCCCGCGGGCAACTCAATTTCGTCCTTGATGCCCGGAACGTCTCCCGATCCGTCATGCCGAAAAGACATATCCAGACTAGCGGGAACAAATAAATTCGCCACGTTGACGAAGTTCGGTTCGCCAGACGGCCCGTACACGTTGATACTAAATAACGTCTCGTTGTGTACTTCGGCAAAGAGCTTTTTCTCATTAACGAACTGGAAGTGATCCCTGAGGCGCGGATACATCGCGCGCCGGAATGCACCTCCTTTGGGATCGTCGTAGATTCCTTCGGGGTGCAAAAATGCACTCACACCCTGCACGCTGCCATTGGACCACGCACGCGGCAGGAAGCACTTGTAGAGGTTGGTCTGCACGCCAAGTAGTTCGGGATAGTTGACCTGTGCGTTGAGAAAGTTCTGCGTGCCCTCGGATTCCTCGAACTCCTCGGTCCAAGCCTGCTTCAACTCCGGGATGCGCTCGAAGGTGGCTTCCCGCAGCTTCGCCAATTGCGGCGCGCTCATCTTCTGCAGGATGTAGCGCGGCTCGTAGTCACCCAGCACGTCGCCGGAGTTCCATTCCACCTTGATCCAGGGCGGGTTGCCCAGAATCAGGTCGAAGCCACCGCGCTCGAGGAAAATATCGGCAAAGGCCAGTTCCCAGTGGAAAAAGCGGCGCTGGCCGGCCATGGCGTTGGCGCGTGCCAGACGCGGGAAGGCGGCAAACAGGGTGCGCAGGTTGAGCACGCCGTAGCGGTCCACGAAGACCTGGCCCTGCTGGGGGTTGGTGTAGGCGAATAGCGGGCTGGATTCTCCCACGGCCTGCGTGTTGACGGTGTCGGCCAGCAGGATGTTTTCCAGTTCATTGAGCCAGTCGCTGCGTTTGGGTAATTCACCTGCGGCGGCGATCGGCCAAAACCACAGTGCGCACCAGTAATCCATCACCAGCTTGAGGCGACGATACGCACTGGCGTTGTCGAATTGGCTGGCCAGCAGTTCCTGGTCGTAGGCGCGATCCTTGTAGGCAAGATCGGTGGCCTCGCCGTCACAGTGGTGGCCGAGGATGTCGTAGGGATCGGTGGTGCGCTGGCGCAGGCGGGCCAGTGCTTGTGCGTGTTCTCGCCAAAGCTCGTCGATACGCTGGCTCAGGGTTTCCAAACGCGCAATATCGACATTGCTGAAAGGTTTGGTGAACTCGCGCCGCCAATCACTGATGGTTTTGATTTCGTCCTTGTAGAGCTGCTTGACGTCCTTGTCGTTGTACAGCGCCATGGCTTTGTCGGGCAGCAGGAAGTGCCAAATCTGGCCGGGCGTGCGTTCGCTACCCAGTGGCAGGCGCGTGGGTGCGGCCTGGGTCCATGGGTCATCGCTGTTCCTCACCAGTTGCGATTTGGCGAATACCTCGCGGCGGGCGCCGATCAGCGAATTGCCTTGATGGAGCTGGAGGCCGAACCAGGGCACGAAGCGGTCGGCGGACAAGGCGTTCAGCCATAGCGAGACTTCGGCCAGTTCCTCGGCCACGGGGTTCAGATCCACGCCGAACACGGCGTTGTCGGCCAGGTACATCTTGACCTTCTGCTTTTCGCCGGCGTAGTCGGCCTGAGCAATGCGCTCGCCGCGCGCGGACTGGATCAACTCCAGGTATTTGTCGGCCAGCTGGTTGATGGCCTCGTTCAAGAACGCGGCGCTGCCCATGGCCGGCTCGCACACCGTCAGTTCCAGCAGGCGCTGGGCCCGGGTGGCGTCATCGGGTAGCGAATCCAGCTGCTCGGCGTAGACTTCTTTTAGGGCGTATTTCACCAAACTGTGGGTGAGTACCTCCGGGGTGTAGTAGGAGGCCGACTTCTGGCGGTCGCGCCCGGCCAGGCGGTAGATGAAGCTGCCTCTCGCGTGGCACAACAATTTTTTGTGGCCGGCGTCGTCTTTGACGTAGACCTTTTGCTTGTCGGTGTAGTCGTCGAGCGCCTCGGCGCTGACAAAGTAGCCGACGCCAAGCGGGTCCGGATCCTCGTCGGCGGCTTTGACCTCATACAAGTCAGTCTTGGCGAAAAAGCCGCGGTAGCTGAGCAGGGCCTCGTACACCGCGCCTAACTGGTTGATGCCGAGCTGGGCGTAGGAAATGCGGCCGCGACGACGGCGCCCCTTCGCCGGGCGCGACAGCGACATCAGCTCAATCACGCGTTGCACAATGCAGTTGGGAAAGTCCACCTTGTTCAAGAGCGAGGTGCGCTCGGGATCGAACAGATGGCTTTTCAGCGGCTGCATTTCGAAAGCATCGCGGCCGGTTTGAGCTGACCGCTCAGCAAGCATGTCGCCCTTGGGCTGATAGCCGTCGTGGACCAGGCGGAACAGTTGCTTCAGCGAGTCGTTGAGGTAATGGCCATTGCGAGCCGATTCGCTGGTCAGCGGTACCAGTTCCAGATTGCGCAGGTGTTCGAGCGAGTAGCCTTTCAGGTATGTGTTGCTGCCCACCGGCGCGTAGCCAAGCTCTGGGCGCGCCTCGATGTAGAACAAGAACAGGATGCGGTACATGTAGCGCAGGCATTGCAAGCTGAGCTCGCCGGCATCCAGCGCGTAGTCGTCGCCGGGGGTATAGATACTCTTCTTGTGCTCACGGGCGCGTTCTTCCAATTGCCGCGCGGTTTCGTTGCCGAGCAGCTCGATGCATTCGCGCAGGGCGTACTTGAGGTCTTCGGACACGCCGTAGGCGTGCTTGTGAGCGTTTTGGTCCAGGTTGTCGAGCAACGACTGACCTTGCGCATCGAGCAGCGAATCGCGGTGCAGCAGCACGCTGACGGCTTTCAGTGTGTCGCGTTCGCGACGCGTGAACAGCTCCACCCAGTCGAATCGCAGCAGGCGATGGCGGGCAAACTTGGCGCGGTCCAGCAGCAACCACTGACGCGGGCCGGCCAGCAATACCCAGCGCGGTGGGTGCGGCTGACTGAAGATCTGGTGACCCAGGCGCTTTTGCCAGTCCGGCGCATCGCTGGCGCCGACGTCTTTGGGCATCGGTGTATCGCCCAGGGTTTCCAGTTGCTCAGGCCAGATGGTGCAGGCCAGAGGGTCCTGATCGGGTTCGGCTAGCGGCGGTGGCAGAGCTTCGAGGATCCATAGCAGTGGTTCGCCCTGCGGGGTGTAAAGCGCGCCCAGCAGTGGGATCTCGCTACCGTCGTCTAGAGCTTGGCGCCGCGGATCGAAAGGCAGATCGAAGATGCCGGTGAGAAGCCGCGCCATGTCGCGGTATTTTTCCAGGCGACGGCGCGGCTGTTTGCGGCGCTCGGCCTCGGCGAGCATTTGAAGGTATTCGCGGGCCACGCTGTCCAGTCGCGAGGCAGGCGCGCGAAAGCCTTGGTAGCCCTTGCCGCCCTCGTCCTTGTCGCGGGAAACTTCGCGTTGCTCGGCTTCCTGCGTTTGCCAGGCTTGTAATACGTCCTTGATGTCGCCGCTGAAGATTTCAGAGAGATAGTGGTCGGAGTAGAAGGCGTTTTCGTTGCCGATGCCCAACAGGTCCACGTTCAGGCCTCCTTGCCGGTAAAGACCGCGACCACTTGCAGGTAGGGCGTGTCCTCGATGGTCTGGGTGTTGTCCAGCCAGGCCTGATGATCCGCAAACATGCGCTCGATCTGCTGCTGGCCCTGCTCCTTGCGTGATGCCTTGACGGCCTGCAACTGCTCGCTTTTGTCCAGCACCAGTTGCAACTGGTACTGATGACGCGATTTCAGTTCTTGCAGACGCTCAGCCTGGACGTCGAGACTCGACTTGCGGTCGGCGACGAATTGCGCGCGAATTTCGTGCAGGCGCTTGCGTGCGGCAGCGACCGCATCTGGCAACAATTTGGCCAGCGGAGAGGTATCGCCAGTGTGACCGCGATTGGGCATCTGGCCGGGTTTGAGGCCCAGACGATCCTGCAGCGCAACCCAGTCGAGCAAGTCGGTCACCTTGCCGTCCTTGAAGTGCACGCCCACCCAAGCCTGCACCAAGGTGTAACCGCGCTGATTGGGGTAGCCCCCATGGACCAATACAATGGCTTCATCAGCTGCCAGCTTGGCGGGCAGCCGCAGCACCGGGGCGGCGTGGCGACCGAAGGCGTGCAGCGCGCGGTCGGTAAGCCAATCCATCACCGGATGCAGCGGCCACAGGTAGTGGAGCTGCGGCCATACGTTTTCCTCATCGGCGCGCACGCGCTCGAGTTCGTCATAGATCACCCGCTTGTCGGCGGTGAGGCGAAATTCATTGTTTTCGGGCCGAATCTGCGGCGGCAGGTAGTTGAGGCGTTGCTCCAGATCTTTGGGTGGTTGCAACCAGAACACCTGACCCTCGATGCCGCCGGTAATTGCATCACCGCGCTCGGCGAGCCACCGCAAACCGGCCGCGGCGTACTCGAGCTCACTGTCGAACAAGCGTGGCAGCGGTTGGGTGGATTCGGCCGATGGCACGGGTCCTTTGCCGAGGAACAGCTTTAGCGGGCTTTCGCTGCCTTCCGCCTGCCCTTCAACACCGGCCAGAAATTGTTGCCATAGATCATCGCCATCTCCGGCGGTCTCCATGAAGCCGCCGACCCTTTCTTCTTCGGCTTGCTGATCAAACACGCCCAGGAACTCGGACGGGTCGCCGATATTCTTGCCGGCCATGTCGTCTTTTTCCACCAGCACTTCCAGGATGCGCTGATCACCGCGCACCTTGTGATGAGCACTTGTGGTCTGCAGGTAACGAATCTGCGGTTGGCTGGTTTGGCCATAGCGGTCGATGCGCCCGTTGCGCTGCTGGAACACCATGAGCGACCAGGGAATATCGAAGTGGATCATCCGATGGCTTAGGTGATGCAGGTTGATGCCTTCCGACGCCACGTCCGAGCACAACAACAGACGGATCGGACTTTCGCGGCGATTGAATTGCTCGACGGTGTCCATCAGTTCACGGTCGCGCATGTCGCCGCGCAGGACTGCAACGGCGTCTTTGGGTAGCTTGAGGTCCCGCGAGAGGTGTTTGTACAGAAACTCCAGCGTGACCAGGCTTTCGGTAAACACCACCAAGCGGTCACCGGTATCACTGGGCGACCATTGAAGGCCACCTTGCAGCAGCGTTTTCAGCAACTGGTACTTACTGAATTGATCAGGCGTAATGGCCTTGAGCGCAAATTGCAGCCCCTGCAGGGAGTCGAGATCCTCAATCAGCGTGGTGCGCGTTTCCTCATCACGCACGCGTTCCAGTTTGCGCTGGACACGCCGCATACGGTTTTCCACGGTCGACAGGCAGGCAGCCGGGCTTGAGAACAGTGCTTTCTCCAACGTGGTGCGAAACAACTGCCCACTGCCGCGCTGACCACCGTCGAGGGTGTGGAAACTGACCTCCATGAGACGGTCGAAAGCGGCTTCCTCAGCTTGGCTGGCAGCGACCTTTTCCAGCTTGATTTCGCGGTCTGGGAAGTTGTCCCTGAGCTGGTCGCGGATGTCCTTCTTGAAACGGCGTACCACCAGACCCTTGTCGCTGAAATCCTCACGAGCGTAGTCGTGCGGGTTGGCGATCGCGGTGGGGTCGAGCATGTTGACCAGGCTGGCGAAACTTTCCGGCTTGCCGTCGTGCGGCGTGGCCGAAAGCATGATCAATGTGTCCGAGCGTGCGGCCAACAACTTGGCCAGTCGCGCGCGCTGTGAATGGCTCCCGCGGTCGGCCACATTTTGGGCTTCATCGATGACGATGATGTCCCAGTAGGCCTGTTCCAGATAATGACGGTATTCAATGTCCTGCTTGAGGGTGTCGATGGAAATGATGGAACGATCGAAAAAATGGAACGGGTTGTGATTGGCCGGGATTCGATTGCGCACGCGTTGCAGGCCCAGCGAATCCAGCCGCACCAACGGAATGGTGAAGCGATTCCAGAACTCCTGCTGGAACTGCCCCATCATCGCCTTGGTAGCGAGTACCAGGATGCGTTTGCCGCGGCCACGCGCAATCAGCTCGCTGACCAGAATGCCGGCCTCCAAGGTCTTGCCCAGACCCGTGGCATCCGCAATGAGAATGCGTTGGCGTGGCTGTGCCAGCGCCTGCAGGGCAGGCATGAGCTGATAGGGCATGCGGTCCAGTGCCGCCTGATCGCCCAAATGGATGGCGGCATCCGAAGCTGCGCTCTTGCGCAGCAGGGAGGCGATGTACAGCAGGCTGGCGTCGAAGTGGCTGGACGTGTCATCCACCAGCTCGGTACGTTCGGGTTCCAGGATGTGGACGTGTTCCAACTGATCCAGGAACAGCGCCTCAGCGCCCTGTACCAGTTCAGACAGTCCTTCGCACGTCAGTACGTGTCCACCATCCGAACTGTGATCGACCCGCCTGACGCGCCACTCCGCGTCGCGAATCTCCACCCGCATGCCTGGTGCTGCCAGGCCCCCCTTCGTGCGCTGCTCTCCCATCGCCCCAGTCTAGTCGAAAGCCGCCTGTCTCGACCCAGGCATTGGCCAACATCTTGCGTGCCAGATTCCCAAGGCCCAAATGGGGCACGGGAAGACGCCTAGGCGCGCGTCGTCCAGAGCCCGCGGTCCTCTTTACAGTAGCTCCTAGAATGGTCCGATTTCCGGGCGAGATTAGCGCGACATGAAAGTTGCAACGAATCACCGAGACGCGACCGACTACCAGATACTGCAAAGCAACCAAGGAGAAGCGCAGTGGGCAATAGCGAGACGACGAGCGTTGACGACGAAGCCATGGGAACCGTGCTGACCCATCGCTTTACGGAGGCGGCAGACTACGCGCGTGAAGCACACACGCACCAGGTTCGCAAAGGCACAAACGTCCCCTATTTGGCGCACCTGCTCGGAGTCGCCAGTTTGGTGCTTGACCACGGCGGTGATGAAGACCAGGCCATCGCGGGCCTCTTGCACGACGTCGTGGAGGACCAGGGGACCCATCACATCGATATCGTGCGCAGCAAGTTCGGGGAGCGCGTTGCACGGATTGTCGAAGCATGCACGGACGGGACCATGGAGCAGAAAGCCCATGCGCAAACCCCGGAAGAAAAGCGGATGGACTGGGACCGACGCAAGAAAAGCTACTTGGAGCACCTAGATCGCGCGCAAGACGACGTCTTGTTGGTCAGCGGCGCCGACAAGCTGCACAACGCGCGGGCCATCTTGCGAGACCTGCAAGATCCAAAGATTGGCGAGAGTGTGTTTCAGCGGTTCACTGGCGGCAAGGACGGCACACTCTGGTTCTACCGCTCGATCGCCGAGTTGATGGCCAGGCACGGCCAACCAATGGCCCGCGAGCTTCAGGCAGTGACCACGGCCATGGACCAAGAGAGTTGAGCTTGGAGGTCTGTCTCAGACGCACCGCACCGCAAGGATGCAAAAGCGCGTAAGGCGAACACACGCGGAAGACGAGCGCCCGCGTTGACCGAAGTGGAGGCTGCCGAGGCATTCGCACGGGGATGGAATCGGAACTACATGTACAAGTTCAATATCCTATTGGCGAAGGAGGCGCGTTTTATTCGCCGTCTTCATGTTCGGCGCATCCCGGCCATCTCGATGCGTGAGTCAGAAGCCGAGGCGCCACCGCGAGCGCCGAATTCTGACTGAAGTTCATCCCGACCCGTCGCTTTCGCTGCTATCCGTTTGATTCTCCGAGTCTCGATTCGCGAGACTGGAATAGGTGTACATTCGTACACCCATGACACCTACCCCAGCTCAACTCAAGGTCCTGCGTTTCGTACGCACGCATCTCGCGCGCCACGGCTATCCGCCAAGCGTGCGCGAGATCCAACGCGCGTTCGGTTTTGCATCGCCGAATGCTGCGGCCAAGCACCTGCGTGCACTGGAAGCGCAAGGAATCATCGAACTGCCGGCACGCACCGCGCGTGGAATCCGGTTGATCGGTGGTGGCCTTGCCGCCGATGTAAACACGCTGCGTCTGCCCTTGGTAGGGCGGGTCGCGGCGGGCGCGCCGATCCTGGTCGAGGCAAACATCGAGCGCACCCTAGGAGTCGATCGTGCGTTGTTCAAGCCCGAACCGGATTACCTGCTGCGCGTCCAAGGCGAGTCGATGGTCGATGCCGGGATTCTGGATGGCGACCTGATCGCGGTACGGCAGTCGCCGGAGGCGCGCAACGGCCAGATCGTGGTGGCACGGGTGGATGACGCTTTCACAGTGAAGGTGTTCAAGCGCGACCGGCGTGGTATTCACCTGTTGCCACGCAACCCAGCCTATGCGCCGATCGAGGTGGATGCGAGCCGCGAGTTCGCGATCGAAGGGCTGTATTGCGGCCTGGTGCGGGTCGCCTGACGTGAATGCCGTCGTCGCCCTCGATGACCTGATCCGCGAACGCCGTGTTTGGCGTGGACAACCGGCGCGATTGCCGCCCAGCACGCAGCCCACCGGCTGGTCCGATCTGGATTCTGCACTGCCTACCCGCGGCTGGCCGGAGGCGTCACTGACCGAGATCCTGCTGCCCGCCGACGGGATCGGCGAGCTGCAACTGGTGTTGCCGACCTTGGCACGACTGACCCGGAACGGCGAACACGTGGTGGTGGTGTCGCCGCCGTATCTTCCCTACGCACCAGCGTGGCAGATGGCGGGCGTCGCCCTTACCTACCTTGCAATCGTGGACGCGTTACACGCTGAAGTCGCATGGGCGATAGAACAAGCCTTGCGTTCGGGCTCCTGCGCCGCGGTACTGGGCTGGTTGCCGCAGTCGAACGACAGGACGTTGCGGCGCCTGCAGGTCGCAGCCACTACCGGACAGGCGTTGGGCTTCGTGTTCCGCGACCGCAGCATGCTCGGCAATGCCTCGCCCGCCGCCTTGCGGATCGAGGTCGAGCCCACACGTCTGCGTATCCACAAGTGTCGCGGCGGCAATCCGCCGGCGCCGATCGCGTTCGCGCATCGCGCCTGATGGAGGTACGCGATGCTGTGGGCTTGCGTACTTTTGCCGTCACTGGCGCTGGATGGCGCCCTTCGCAGGTGCCCGCCGTTCGCGCAGCCCTTCGCGCTGGTGCATGGCCCGGCGCAACAACGCAGGCTGTTCGCAGTCAATGACCTTGCCCACGCCGCAGGCCTGCACCCCGGCCAGCGCCTTGCCGAAGCCGAGGCGGTTTGTAGGGATCTCCTGACAGAAGATCACGACCCGCGCCGACTCGAACGTGATCTTTCCCTGACAGCTGCGTGGGCGTATCGCTATTCCTCGGACGTAGCGCTCGATCCGCCGCGCGCGATTGTGCTGGAAGTCGGCAAGAGCTTGCGCTTGTTTGGACCATGGCCGCAACTCGAAGTGCGGTTGCGCAAGGAACTCACCCTGCTCGGCTTTCGCCACCGGATCGCCTTGGCACCAACGCCTCACGCGGCACGGGTGCTGGCCGGGATACGCGACGGCGCCTGCGTCACCGATCCCGACATCCTGCAGCAGGCACTCACGCGCATTCCGATTGCGCGGGCCGGTTTGCCGCGCGATGCGATCGACACGCTACCTGGCATGGGCATCCGCACCCTGGGGCAATTGTTGAGTTTGCCGCGCGCTGCACTGCAACGCCGGTTCGGTGAGGGTCTTCCCGTGGCGCTCAATGTCCTGCTTGGGCACCAGCCACATGGCCTTGCGCGCTACCAGCCGCCGGTTCGCTTCGATGCGCGAATAGAACTTCCGGCCGAAGTCAGCCACACCCAAGGCCTGCTGTTTCCGCTACGGCGGATGCTTGCCGATCTTGCGGCCTTCGTGGCGGCACGCGATGGCGGGGTGCAACAGTTTGTCATCCGATTCGGACACGCAGACAAGCCCTGCACCGACTTGACGATCCGCTTACTCGCACCCGAACGCGACGGTGCGGCATTGTTCGAGGTTGCCAAGCTCCGTCTCGAATCCATGCGCCTCGCGCAACCGGTATTGGAACTCGGCGTGCACGCGGCGGCTCTGCCGCCACTGGTACCGCCGGGCCGCGATCTGTTTGACGCCCGTCCCGCCAACATGTTGCCGTGGGAATCACTGCGCGAACGCTTGCGCGCACGGCTTGGCGAAGACGCGGTACACGGCATCGCTACCGATCCTGATCCGCGCCCGGAGCGCGCCTCCATGCGCGACAGCGATGGCGAGGGCTGCAACGAGCGGGTTCGACTGCCATCGCGCCCGACCTGGCTGCTGGCGCGCCCGATTCCACTACGTGGCCCGCCTCCCCGAATCCTCGCCGGTCCCGAGCGCTTTGAGACCGGCTGGTGGGATGGCGGCGATATCCGCCGTGACTACTACGTGGTGGAGCTTCCGACCGGCCAACGTGCGTGGGTATTCAGCCCACCGGGCGAGCGTGGCGCCTTCATGTTGCACGGGTGGTTCGCGTGACTGTCCCTGACTACGTCGAGCTGCATTGCCTGTCCGACTTCTCGTTCGGACGTGGAGCCTCCAGCGCGCTTGAGCTGTTCGAGCGAGCCAAACGTTGCGGCTACAGCGCACTCGCCATCACCGACGAGTGCTCGCTGGCCGGGATCGTGCGTGCGCATCAAGCCGCGCATGACGCCGGCGTGCCCCTGATCGTCGGCAGCGAGTTCCGGCTTGCCGACGGATTGAGGCTGGTGCTGCTAGCCGAGAACCGGATCGGTTACACCCACCTGTGCACGCTGATCACCCGCGGCCGGCGCGCCTCGAAGAAGGGCAGCTATCACCTGACCCGCGCCGATCTTGCCGACGGCGTGCCAGGGACGCTCGCGCTGTGGATTCCTGATGCCGCTCCCGAGCCCGAGCACGGTACGTGGCTACACGATCTGTTTGGCGAACGTCTATGGCTGGCCGTGGAACTCACCCACGACGGCGATGATGCGGCCAGGCTCGCAGGCCTGCTCGAACTCGGCAGTGAACTCGGGATTCCCGCGGTCGCCGCCGGCGACGTACACATGCACGTGCGTTCGCGTCGCACCTTGCAGGACACCCTCACTGCGATCCGTCGCCGCAAGACTCTCGTCGAAGCGCGTGGACTGTTGTTCCGAAATGGCGAGCGACACCTGCGCCGGCGCGAAACGCTGGCCGCGATCTACCCGCCCGCCCTGCTCGCAGAAACCCTACGCATCGCCGCGCGCTGTACTTTCTCGCTGGATGAGTTGCAGTACCGCTATCCTTCGGAGCTGGTGCCTGTTGGCCACACTCCGACAAGCTGGTTGCGCGAGCTCACCGAGCAAGGCTTGCGCTGGCGTTGGCCGCGAGGCGAGCCCGCACCCGTGCGCGCGCAGGTTGAACACGAACTCGCGCTGATCGCCGAGCTCGGCTACGAACCCTACTTCCTGACCGTCCACGACATCGTGCGGTTTGCACGTTCGCAAGGAATTCTTTGCCAAGGCCGGGGTTCGGCCGCGAACTCGGCGGTGTGTTTTGCGCTCGGGATCACCGAGGTCGATCCCGCCCGCATCAACACCCTGGTCGAGCGCTTCATCTCGAAGGAGCGCAACGAACCGCCTGACATCGACATCGACTTCGAGCACGAACGGCGCGAGGAGGTCATCCAATATATCTACAGCAAATACGGGCGTGAACGGGCGGCGCTCACCGCCACGGTGATCTGCTACCGGGGCAAGAGTGCGGTGCGCGATGTCGCCAAGGCACTTGGCCTGCCAACGGATGCGGTCAACAAATTGAGTTTCGCGATTGGCTGGTGGAACGGCGAGACACCGATGGAGGATCGACTGCACGAAGCGGGTTTCGATCCCGCGAGCCCGGTCATCCGACGCGTGCTCAGGCTCACTCGCGACCTGCTGGATCA
>JBOHYW010000027.1:0-27006 GCA_050738155.1 Rhodanobacteraceae bacterium | reverse complement strand
CGATCTTCGTGCTTGGGTTCCCGCGCTCGGGTACAACCATGCTGGAACAAATGCTGGATGCGCACCCCGGCATGGTGTCGATGGACGAACAGCCGTTCGTGCAACGAGTGATCGAACAAATGCAGAAGATGGGGGTGCAATATCCTGAGCAACTTGGCGAATTGGATGTCACGCAGTGCAACACGCTGCGCGATGTCTATTGGCGAGCAGTCGCGAAGGTGGTGCGATTGAGTCCGAGCCAGCGGTTGGTGGACAAGAACCCGTTGACCATGCTTCGATTGCCTTTGCTGATGCGGTTGTTTCCCAACGCAAAGATCATTTTTGTGGTGCGTCATCCATGCGACGTTGTGTTCAGCAATTACATGCAGAACTTCAACGCACCTGCTTACATTGCCTTGTGTTCCACGCTATCCCGGTTGGCAAGTGGCTACGCAAATGCGATTCGATTCTGGAATCAGCACGTCGAGCTGCTTGGGCCGCAGGTGTTCGAGTGGCGCTACGAGGATGTCGTGCGTGACTTCGACACTCACGTCGAACGATTGGGTGCGTTTTTGCAACTGGATGACACCGCACCTTTGCGCGAATTCAGCGAACATGCCAAGCGCAAGGGCTACATCGGTACGCCGAGCTATGCACAGGTCGTGCAGCCGGTGTACGCGAGTTCGATCGGGCGCTGGCAACGTTACCGCGAATATTTCGAACCGATCCTGCCGTTGCTGGAACCGGCCATGCGGCATTGGGGCTACGATGCCTGATCCTCCCACACAACTCGCTGCTGCAGGTACCAATCTGCGCCATTACGTGCGGTGGTACGACGATGCGTTGCCGTCGGTGTTCTGCGAGAAGATGATTGCGTCTTTCAAGCAGGAGTCCACACGCCACCTGAAACGTGAGCGTGGGTGGCGCGCTGGCCTCGACACCAGCGCGTGGACCGAGCTCGATATCACGCCGCTGGCTGATGCGGCATTGAAGGGGTTCTTCTCTCGCCAGATTGAAGAATATCTTGGGCGCTACAACACGGATTTGGGACTGGCGATACCGGTGCCTGCAAGCACGCTGCTTGCTCCATTGCGGATCAAACGTTATCTGCCTGAGGCCGCGGAAGAATTCCAGTTGCATTTCGACTCGATAGGCGAGGTGGCGAATCGCTATCTCGTCTTTCTGTGGTACTTGAACAATGTCGAAGAAGGCGGTGAGACCGAGTTCAGTGGGCTCGACATCAAGGTAGCCCCACGGACAGGGCGACTGCTGATGTTTCCACCGTACTGGATGTTCCAGCACGCGGGACGATCGCCCATTTCAGGTGAAAAGTACATCCTGTCAACCTACATGATGTTTCCATTCGAACCAAGCTGACCGGCGTTGGCGGGCGAAGCGTCCGCCTCGAATTTCAGCAACTCTGGCAAATGGGCCACGTAATTTTTCCAGCGTCCGACGGAACGAGTGTAGACCGGCTGGCGCGCCTGCCAGAGACTGGATGTGGTGATGATCGAGGCTGGCGTGGCGTCCCCATGTGATCCCGACGCGGGGAGTCCGATCCATGCCGCCAGCTCGGCGACGGTCGTCTCGGGCGCCGTGGCCAATTGCTCGTAACGCGCTTCCCGAATGGAGTCAGGATACAGCTTGCACCAATGTGCCATTAATCGTTCGCAGTCGCGCAGCACGAGCGCGATATCGGTAAAAGCGCAGGCGTAGCCCTGCACTTCTTCATGGAATGCCTGCATCCATAGCGACAAGGCTGTGTCACGTGCGTTGCGTCGACAATAAATGATTCTGGCGTCGGGAAACAGAGACAGCATCAGGTCCACGTACCGGAAGTTGAGTGGCTGTTTGTCGATAAACCAGCGCATGTCTTGTGTGTCGTCTTGCCGCAGTTGCGCTGCGTACAGCATGGCCGCACGTTGCAGCGTTGAGCGGTCAGGAGTGCCAGCGAGGTCCGCGTCTTGTGCAAGCTTCGCCAGCCATGGCGACTCACCGCGATTGCACACCCTCGGGTATCGTGCAAGAAGCGCCGACACAAGTGTCGTCCCGGAGCGGGGTACGCCCACGATGAACACCGGGACAAAGTCTGTCTGCGGCGGCGCTGCGGATTGAGCTGGTCGGGCGTTCAATCGCGCCTCAATCGCGCGTCGCCACTGCTTGCGCGACCATTGCGTCTGGGCATGCGCAAGGATGTTGGCCTGGCGTGAATACTCTGCAGCTTGAGCATACTCGCCTACGTCATCGTGGGCCTTGGCCAACGCGAGCAGCAAGCTTGAGCGTGCCTTGTCAGTGAGGTTGCTGCGTTTCAGGCAGGCACGAAAGCATGCAAAGTCCGGGTGCTGCGCGTCGTGGTAGCGTTGCATCAGGGCAAGCTCGTGCGGGACGTGCCATTCGCAAGCGTCCGAGTCATGTTCGAGTGCAAACAGATAATGCGCGCGTGCGCGCCCGAACTCGCCCAATTGGATTTCCAGCATTCCCGCGTAAGCATGCAGCCGCGGTTCGGCTGGATGGGCGATGATTGCATCATCGGCGATTGCTGCGGCGTCGTGTTTGCGCCCGCACTCGTCGAGAAGTTCGATGGCCTGGATGGTTACGGACATGTCGTGCCGCGCACTCTTGAGACAAGTGCGTATGGCTACGGAAGCAGCAGCGCTGCGACATTGGCCGACAAGCATGCGTGCCAGCGTGAACGCCGTCCCCGCGTCACCCGGACGCTCCGCATGCAGTTTCGCCAGCAGCGATTCGGCCATGGCTTCGCGGTGGGTTTGGCGATAAACGCCAGCGAGCAGGCGCCGCAATTCGAACGAATTTGAGTACGACTGCAGCGCGCGCGCAATCACCAACTCCACATGGACAAGATCTCCCCGCAGCATCAGTGCACGTGCTTGCTCAAGCCATGCTTGCTCTGTATTTGGATCGGGCAGCATACTCAGCCCGTAAATGACGGCAAGCCCAACGCTGATCTCAGCGGGTTGAGCAGAGCACCGTAACGCGGGGCGCGGGCAGTATCGGTGCGCAGAGGTTGACGCACTTGCATCGCGCTTGGCGTGCTGACGTCACGTCTGGTCTCGTGGAAACGCAGGCAGCTTTCTTCGAACGGCAAACCACAGAAATCCAGCAACGTGCGGATGGCTGCCTCCGGGTTGGCGGTCAGATCCTCATAGACTTGTTCGTGGACATGCGCTGGATGCAGGAAGTGCCAGTGCCGCACGCTGCGATCGAAGTCGCGCCAATACGCCGCCAGATCAGCGAATGTGCGGACATATTCGTGGTTATCGAGATGCTGGCGATAACACGAGAAACAGGTTTCCAGCGGATCGCGCCGGCAACAGATGATTTTTGCTTCGGGCAACATTGCCCGGATGGCGCCGGTGTAATACCAGTTGACAGGTAACTTGTCGGTGAACACCGGCCGGCGTTCGCGCCAGTGGGCAGTGCGCTGCATGTAGCGATCGCCGAGGCGCTGCCAATCTTCCGGCTGCATGTCCTTTACCCAAATCGGGTACGGTTTGCCGCGGCGGTGCGATTCTTCCGTCAGCACTGCCGGAAGGTCTGGCAGTTCACCGGGGCCTTCGACCATCGAATGCGAGGCCAGGATTTGCTCGACCAGAGTGGAGCCGGAGCGCGGCAAGCTGGTGATGAAGATGACGTTGTGACCAGATCGTCCCGCGGGCGATGGGGTGGGCGGTGGTGTGAAAGCATCGAGAATCAGGGATATGCCGTCACTGAATGCTTGCGCGTTCCAGATTTGCCGGCGGCGTGCGACGGCGTGTGCCTGTTCCAACGCAGCCATTGATTCGGCGTAACGGCCTTCGTCCTCGAGGGCCTTTGCAAGTGCCAGGCCCATGGCAATCATGTCGCCATCGTGGGCCCGGCGATCGCGCATCGCACTCCGGATTTGTTCGATATCGCCGGGGGCGAAGCGCAGTATCTTGAGATCAGCCAGCCCCCACCAAGCCATTCCGGTCCAGGGTTGCTCGGCAATGACCCGGCGGTATTCCGCAGCAGCTTCGTCGATGCGGTTTTCCGTACGCAGCATGTCACCGAGCAGCACGCGGGCCGGCATGTATTTCGGGTTGAGCGATACCGAACGCTGCAACACTTCCGTCGCTTCGACGCGACGCATGCAGCGTGTCAACATCACGCCGAGATTGAACCAGGCGATTGCGAGATCAGGTTGCAGTTCGCACGCGCGACGCAAGGCATCGATAGCCACATCGAATTCACTCGCCTGGCCAAGAATTGCGCCAAGGGTGTTGTAGTAGAGGGGGTCTTGCGGGCGCTTCACCAGCGCACGCTTCATGGAAGCGATCGCACCGGAGTAATCGCCGCGCAGATTCTGGATACCTGCCTGCAGGCGCAAAACTTCGGGGTGCTCGGGATAGGCTGCCAGCAGCGGTGCAAGCCTTGCCGCGGCCAAGCCGGAACCGCCTGTTTCGATCGCCTGCGCCGTCGCCATTACCTGCTGCGCGGCTTCCATGCTCAGCCCCTGCAAACGCGAAACCGCCATGGGTTATTCTCTCGACCTTTTTCGGCTGCGTCAAAACAGCATGTAGGTGGAAATCATGTACTTGTCGCCGGAGCGTGGGGGCAACCCAGCGTGTTGGAACATCCAGTACGGCGGAAACATCAGCAGACGACCTTGGCGTGCCTCGATTCGTAACCCGAGATCACAGAACTCGGTTTCGCCACCCTCCATGACATCATTGAGGTACCACAAAAACACCATGTAGCGGTTGGAGCAGTAATCAAGCGCGTCGAAATGGGGTTGGAACTGGTCGACTGCAGCGACGGAATAACGTTTGATACGCAGGTTTTCGAGGCGATTTCGCAATGGGATCGGGAGTGTCAACGAGCTGCGTTCGTTGTAAAGGGAAAGGTAATGCGTGGTTTGTTCCCGAAAGAATTCTTCGAAAGAGGGGTCGGACACCTTGGATACATTCAGCTCCGTCCACGCGCTTTGTTCGAGCGGTGCCATGACGCCTCGACCGCTGCGGGCGTGGAACCGAGCAAGGTTATTGAATGACTCGATCATCCGCTGGCAGAAATCGGACTCCAGGGCTTGGTCAAAACACTGTACGTAGTGTGTGAGGTCGCGGGCAACAGGAAGTTCAGAGCAGGGTATAGCCATCTCGTTGCACTCAGGCCAGGTCCTGCAAATGAGAGTCGAAATCCAAGACCGAGGTGATCAAGGCAGTCAAAGCGTCAGTTTCAAGCGGCGAGATACGCGGGTTCCAGGTTTCCAAGACCAGGGCATATGCCTGCTCATCACTGGTTGCAGCGTATTCGACCCCGAAGCTGGAGTCGAATACCAGGGGCTCGCCTACTTGCAGGCGTCGCGGTTCTCCACCGACCGTGATTTGCAACGTCGCGCTGTTTGCGAAGCCGACGGCAATCGCGCAGAACGCATTGGTGCGTCCGCGATATGGCTGGGTGCGTGCGCCTGAATGCAACGCCAGAATCGTGGCATTGGGAGCGTAGTTGGGAATGCGTGCAAGGGGTGCAACGTCGAGCAATCTCGACAACCCCGGGGCGAGATTCCGGATTGTTTCGTCATATATGCCACGCTGGCACAAAGGTATGCGTCGTTCCCTGGCAGGCACAGTGATGGAGTCTTGCGGGACTGTCATCGACTCGAGACTGAAAGGGGTGGGGGCGGCTTCTTCCATTGCGTTGCTGATACACGCCAGTGCTTCGCCGTCCAGGGCAGACGCGCGCGCCGACCAATCGGGCAGCCAGTCAAACGCCGCGGTATCGAGGAAGCAAGTTGCTTCCGGATCCGGGATGTGGAGAAACGTTGGTTGCTGACGCGCGTCGGCCGGGGGTTCGGCTCGCTCATGCAGATAGGATGCCAATGCCGCATCGATTCGGCCCAAGCGCGCGGCATTGATACCGTGTTTGAACGGCTCCAATGCGGCACCAAAACGGTCATGCCGGCTGGTATCCACATAACGCATGGCGTGCTGAACGAGCTGGCGCAGCCCTGGCTCAGTGGTCGATTCATCGCGCCACTGGCCGCTGGATTGGGCATCGAGAATGGCCCGGAAATAATGCAACAAGGCCATCTCCGGGCGATTGTCCTGTTCCAGAACGTTCGCCAGCAGCAGGCGTGCCGTGGTATTGCGGCCTTGGCTTGATTCCAGCGCGCGTTCGAATACGGAACGCGCTTCGTCCATGCGCTGAGCACTTCGATAGGCGACCCCGAGTTCCAGGAGTACGCCGATGTTGCTGCGATCGACCTGCGCAGCACGGCTGAGGAGCGTTACCGCTTCACCGGGGTCGCCCCGCGAGAGCGCCGCATTGGCGAGAAAACGTAGTGCCTCGACTTGATCCGGTTGCCCCGCCGCGACATGCCGGTAAACGCGTTCCGCTTCGGCAAGATTGCCTTGGCGTACGTGGGTACGTGCGATTTCCAGTTCGCTGTTGATGGATTCGAATGTAAAGGACGGGTCGGATGTCATGATTGCGAGCAGAAGCCCGTGGCGCGATGTTGGTTGCGATTCTAACAGGCGGTCATGGTGACCTGTGACGGTTCGATCGGTCATTCGCCAAAGGTGGTGCCGTGGCGCGCCATGAGGATCAGGCGCGAGGCCCTCAGGTCATGGTGGTCCGTGTCGCTCTGCAGCCAAGGACTGTTTGTTGTTAGACTGGGTCCACGTTCGTCGTGCTTTTCAGCAATGGGGCCGAAGTGAACATGAATGATGCCGGCAAGATGCTGTGGGGAAGCTTCTCTGCCCAAGATATCGAGGCGCATTCTCTTGATCGACGACCGGATGTTGTCGCCATGTCGCGTGGTGAAATGTACCTTGCGTCGTGTTGCAACATTCTGCGCTATGGTCACGGTTTCGTTGCATCCACCAATGTATTCGAGCCCCGGGACGCCAGCGGGAACTGGGTTCCATTGTTTACTTACCCCTGTATCGAGTATCTCCGGCAATTCGATTTGCGCGGGAAACGCGTATTCGAATGGGGTTCCGGCGCTTCCACGTTGTACTGGATGCAACGGGCAGAAGCAGTAACCAGCATTGAAAACAATCGGCAATGGTTTGATGCCATGTTGCAAATGAAAAACGAGAAAGTCAAATTGGTGCTCGAAGAGACCGAACGGTTTCCGTTCCGCATAAGAGATGAAACGGAAAAGTTCGACGTGATCGTGATTGATTCGTATGGATACCGCTACGATTGCGCTGTAGAAGCTTTGGCCAAACTGGCCCCCGGTGGAATGGTTATTCTGGACAACTCGGACTGGCATCCCATGAGTTCCGGCGTGCTGAAGAAATCAGGTTTGATCCAAGTGGATTTTTCGGGTTTCAAGGTTACGGAGTGCCATACGTCAACGACGTCCGTATTTCTGCACCGTGATTTCGATCTTCCTACTCTGGAGGCAAGACAACCAACCTATTGCATCGGAGCGAAACAGATTGTGTCTGGTTGGGACAAACCATATGCCAAGCAACCGTCCGACCGTGAATCGTAGCGTCGCAGCCGTGTCGCCTCGTGACAACACTCCATTCCCGCGATTGAGTCCGGAAGGGCGCCGCCGCTCGCCGCTTCGAAAACAAAAGGCGCGGCTTTCGCCGCGCCTTTTGCTTGGCCAATCCGTTAGGGAAACTCTGATTTTGCTCGTCATTCCGGCGAAAGCCGGAACCCATCTTGATTTTCTTCCAATGAAATCAAGACCAAAATGGACCCCGGCTTTCGCCGGGGTGACGAAAACAGGGATTAATCAGAGGTTCCTTCGCTCGAACGATCAATACCGGTAATGGTCGGCTTTGTACGGCCCTTCCACCGGCACGCCGAGGTAATCGGCCTGGTCCTTGGAAAGCTTGGTGAGCTTCACGCCGATCTGTTGCAGATGCAGGCGCGCGACTTCCTCGTCCAGTTGCTTGGGTAGCCGATAGACGGTCTTCTCGTACTTGTCCTTGTGTGCCCACAGGTCGATCTGGGCCAGCGTCTGGTTCGAGAACGAATTGGACATCACGAACGACGGGTGGCCGTGCGCGCAGCCAAGGTTGACCAGCCGTCCCTCGGCCAGCAGGTACATGTCATGGCCATCCGGGAAAATGTAGCGGTCCACCTGCGGCTTGATGTTTTCGTGCTGGACGTCCTTGGCGGACTGCAGTTTCTCGACCTGGATCTCGTTGTCGAAGTGGCCGATGTTGCAGACCAGCGCGTGGGTCTTCATCTTCTGCATGTGTTCGAAGGTGATGATGTCGCGGTTGCCGGTGGTGGTGACATAGATGTCGGCCTCGCCCAGCGTGTCCTCGACGGTCGCGACCTGGAAGCCTTCCATGGCCGCCTGCAGCGCGCAAATGGGGTCGATTTCGGTGACGATCACGCGCGCGCCGAAGCCCTTCAGTGAATGCGCGCAACCCTTGCCGACGTCGCCGTAGCCACACACCACGGCAACCTTGCCGGCGACCATCAGATCGGTGGCGCGCTTGATGCCGTCGGCCAGCGATTCGCGGCAGCCATAGAGATTGTCGAACTTGCTCTTGGTGACCGAGTCGTTGACGTTGATCGCCGGTACCAGCAGCTTGCCGGCCTCGGCGAGCTGATACAGGCGATGCACCCCGGTGGTGGTTTCCTCGGACACGCCGCGCCATTCGCTGGCGACTTTCTTCCAGAAACCGGCGCGCTCGTCACGGGTCTTCTTCAGGAGGTTCTTGATGACCTGTTCTTCGTGGTTGGCGCCGGGTTCGTCGACCCACTTCGAGCCGTCTTCCATTTCGACACCCTTGTGGATCAGCAGCGTCGCATCGCCGCCGTCATCCACGATCAGCTCCGGGCCGCGGCTGCCCGGATGCGTCAGCGCGTCCAGCGTGCACTGCCAGTATTCCTCCAGCGTTTCGCCTTTCCATGCGAACACCGGTACGCCGCTGGCCGCGATCGCGGCGGCGCAATCGTCCTGGGTCGAGAAGATGTTGCACGAGGCCCAGCGCACCGAGGCGCCGAGCGCGGCCAGCGTCTCGATCAGTACCGCGGTTTCCTTGGTCATGTGCAAGGAACCGGTGACGCGCACGTCCTTCAGCGGTTTTTGCGGCGCGTAACGCGCGCGAATCTGCATCAGGCCCGGCATTTCCTGCTCGGCCATCTGGATGCGTTTGCGGCCGAGCTCGGCCAGCGACAAGTCGCGGACGTTGTAATCGTGTTGCGCGGATTCTTTGGCGACAGCGTTCATGGGTTTCTCCGGTTGATCGGGCGCTGTTGCAGATGGGTGGCCGAGCCTGACCGCGCCTGCGCACGGTTGCAGCGCCCCTCGGCGAATTGGGCATTATATCTGTTTGTCGCGATGGAAAGATGAAGGGATCCGGATGCGTGGTAGTTTGTACGTGGAGCATGGACTGCAATTCATCGCAGCGCTGCATCTGGCGTCAGCCGGTGATCAAGGTTGCGAAGCCTTCACCATCTCGAACGCAGGCTCGCCGCTGACGCACGCAAGGCCAAGGCCGGCGCGGTCAAGCCGCTGTAGCCCGCGCGGGCGGTGCCCGCAGCAAGCCGGCTACGGGTGCGGACAATACGCACCACATGCTGACGCGTTATTTCCATCGCAGCGCGTCGCGCCCGCAGAATCATCCATTTCAAGGAGGGAGCATGAATCAGCCAGCAAAGCATCCCGCGGAACGCCGCGACATCGTGTTTGCGCCGCACGACGAACCCTTGCGCGCCGACGTTCGCGAATTGGGTGCGTTGGTGGGCGAGATGCTGGCCGAGCAGGGCGGCGATGATTTTTTCCAGCGCGTCGAGGAAGTGCGCACCGCTGCGATCCAGCGCCGCGAAGCCGGAGCGGGTGTCGAGGCGCTTGCGGCCTTGCTGGATGGCACCAAGCCGGTGGCCGCCGGCACGTTGGCACGCGCATTCGCAGCCTGGTTCCAGGTCGTCAACACCGCCGAACGCGTGCATCGCATCCGGCGCCATCGCGACTATCAGCGTGCCGCCGCCGCGCCGCAACCGGAGTCGCTGGGCGACGTGCTGGAAACCTTGAAGGCGCGAGGCGTGACCGCCGACGAGTTGCTGGATTGGATCGCGCGGCTGGATGTCGAGCCCGTGTTCACCGCGCATCCCACCGAGGCGGTGCGCCGGTCGCTGCTGGAAAAGGAACAGAACATCGTGCGCGCGCTGGTGGATCGGTTCGATTCATCGCGCACGCCGCGCGAGCGCGCGGTCGATCACGAGCGCTTGCGCATGGCGCTCACTTCCAGTTGGCAGACCGCTGATGCCTCCAGCGTGCGCCCGAACGTGCAGGATGAATTCGACCACATCGGGTTCTATCTGGCCGAGCCGTTGTACCGGATCGTGCCGGTTTTCTATGAATCGTTCCGACACGAACTCGCGCGGGTGTACGGCAGCGATGTCGAGTTGCCGCGCGTGCTGCGATTTGGTTCGTGGGTAGGTGGCGACATGGACGGCAATCCGAATGTTGGCGCCGACACCATCGATGCCACACTGCGCGCGCAACGCTCGATGGTGCTCGAGCGCTACCGCGACGGCTGCGCATGGTTGTCGCGGCGGCTCAGCCAGACCGACGATCGCGTAGACGTTTCCGACGGCGTTCGCACACAGCTCGATGCATACCGTGAACGCCTGCCCGACGCGGCTGCACGGATTCGTCCGCGCCACGCCAACATGCCGTACCGCTGCCTGCTGACATTGATGCATGCGCGCCTCGATGCCACCGAAGACGATGCTCCCGCGGGCTACGCCAATGCCGACGAGTTCGAGGCCGACGTCGCATTGATCGCCGACAGCCTCACGGCAAACAAGGGGTCGAACGCCGGGTTGTTCGCGGTGCGCCGGTTGCTGTGGCGCATCCGCACCTTCGGGTTTCATCTGGCGCGGTTGGACGTGCGCCAGGATGCGCGGGTGCACGACGACGTGCTGGCGGTGTTGCTGGACGATGCCGATTGGGCCGGGCGCAAACCGGCGGCACGGGCCGAGCGTCTGCGCCCGTTCGCGGCGAGCGAGGCAGACTTCGGCGACAGCGATGATGTCGCCGTGACACGCATCAAGGCGGTGTTCGCGACGCTTGCCGATGCGCGGCAACGTTACGGCAGCGGCGCCACCGGACCCTACATCATATCGATGGCGCGCTCGGCGGCCGACGTGTTGGCGGTGCTGGCGCTGGCGCGTTACGGCGGACTGGTCGAAGACGGCGCGGTGCCGCTGGACGTCGCGCCACTGTTCGAGACCATTGATGACTTGAAACATGCCGCGGCCAGCTTGCGTGCGTTGCTGGACGATCCTGTCTATCGCGTGCACCTCGCGCGCCGTGGCGACAACCAGATGATCATGGTCGGCTATTCCGACAGCATGAAGGATGGCGGCATCCTCGCCGCACGCTGGGCTCTGCAGCATGCGCAGAGCGAATTGTTGGACGTGGCGCGGGAAGCCGGCATCAAGTTGACGTTCTTCCATGGCCGCGGCGGCTCGGCCTGTCGCGGCGGCAGCAAGGTCACGCCTGCATTGATGGCTTCGCCGCGCGGTGCCGTGGCCGGGCGCCTGCGCGTCACCGAGCAGGGCGAGGTAATCCATCGCAAGTACGGCATCCGCGCGCTGGCGCTGCGCAACCTCGAACAAACCGTGGGCGCCACCCTGCGCGCAAGTTTGCGTCCGCGTGAAGCCGAGCCGCGCGAGGCAGAATGGGTGCAACGCATGGACGTGTTGGCGGCGGCGAGTCGCGAGGTCTATCGCGAGTTTGTCGGTGACGCCGATTTCGTCGCCTACTTCCGCACCGCGACACCGGTCGATGTCATCGAGCGCATGGCCATGGGTTCACGTCCGGCCAGTCGCCGCAGCATGCGCGGTGTCGAAGACTTGCGCGCGATCCCGTGGGTATTCTCGTGGACCCAGATGCGCTCGATCCTGCCCGGCTGGTACGGGCTTGGCAGCGCGCTCGAGCGCGGCATTCGCGAATTTGGCGAAGATGCCATGGCGGAAATGGCCCGCGACTGGCCGTTCCTGCAAACCCTGCTGGACGACGTGGAAATGATGCTGGCCAAGGCCGACCTCGGTATTGCCGAAGTCTTTTCGCGACTGTCCGGCGAGTTGCACGAGCGATTCTTTCCGCGCATCGAGCAGGAATTTCGTCGCACCCGTGGTGCGATCCTGCGCCTGAAAGGAAGTGACGAACTGCTCGCGGGCGACCGACGCCTTGCGCAGTCGATCCGTCTGCGCAATCCCTATATCGACCCGATGAGCGTGCTGCAGGTCGACCTGCTGCGCCGTTGGCGCGAAGGCGGCAGTCAAGACGAGGCGCTATTGCGCAGCCTGGTCGCATGCGTCAATGGTGTTGCACGGGGGTTGCAGAACACGGGTTGAGCGGAAATCCTGCGGGATGCGGCTCGGGTGCATTGCCGGTTCCGTCGCTGCGCTCCTTGAACCGGCCTACGGCATGGTTTGCGTAGGCCGGCTCAAGCCCGAAGGGTGGAGCCGGCGTGGCGGGAGTGTGCCGAAGCAGTACCGCTTCAAGTCCTCGCCGTTCTTGCTGGTGCGCTTCATTGAGTCTTGCGGCTTAAACGGTGGCCTGCAATTCCTCGTTGACTTCGGCGTGGATGTGCCGAACGATGGCGGCAGCCGCTTCGCGGCCATCGCGTACCGCGCGCACCACGAGGTCGGCACCACGCACCATGTCGCCGCCCGCGAACACACATGGGTGTGCGGTCTGTTGTGGCAGACGGCCGTGGCCGCCGACGCGGGTGTGGCCCTGCGCATCATTGTCTATCCCGAATTCGTCGTGCCACGCTGGCGGCGAGGCGCGAAAGCCGAACGCGATGATGACTGCGTCGGCTTCCAGTACGCGGTCGCTGCCGGCAACGTTGCGCCAGCGCGATTCGTCTTGACCGCTGGCCTCGGTGGCGCTGACGCGCACGCCTTCAACCCGCCGCGAGCCCACCACGGCCAGCGCGTTGCCGACCAGTGCCAGTGGCTGGCAACGATATTCGAAGCCGACGCCTTCTTCGCGCGCGTGGACGACTTCGCGTATCGAACCCGGCATGCCGATTTCGTCGCGACGGTACACGCAAGTGACTTCGCGCGCGCCCAACCGCACCGCCGTGCGCACACAATCCATCGCGGTATCGCCGCCGCCCAGCACGATCACGCGGCGCCCCGTGACATCGCAACTGCCGTCACGGTCGCGGCTGTCGCGCAAGCGCCGGGTGTTGCCGATCAGGAACGGCAGGGCCTGATGCACACCGTCCAGCTCCAGTCCCGACAGACCACCGTCGAGCACGCGATAGGCGCCAGTGGCGGTGAACACTGCATCGTGGGTTTCCAGCAGTTCGCGAAACGGCAGGTCGCGGCCGATTTCGATGCCGAGCTGGAAGCGTACGCCCATGCTCTCGAGAATCTCGCGCCGGCGCAGCACGACCTGTTTGTCGAGCTTGAACGAAGGGATGCCATAGATCAACAGGCCGCCGATCTCGTCGTGGCGGTCGTACACGTCGGCGGCGATGCCGGCGTGGCGCAGGCGATCGGCGCAAGCCAATCCGGCTGGCCCGGCGCCGACGATGGCCACGCGTCGGCCGGTTTCGCGCACGCGTGAAAGATCCGGGCGCCAGCCGCGGCGCACGGCTTCATCCACCACGAAACGTTCGACACCGCCGATCGTGACCGCGCCGAGATTCGTGTGATTGAGCGTGCAGGCGCCTTCGCACAGGCGCTCCTGCGGACACACCCGGCCGCAGATCTCCGGCAGCGGGTTGGTGGTGTGCATGTGTTCGCAGGCTTCGATGATGCGGCCTTCGTGCACCAGCTTCAGCCAGCCCGGGATGTCGTTGTGCACCGGGCAAGCGCGCGCGCAATACGGATTGCCGCAATCGAGGCAGCGCGAGGACTGCATCGCGGCTGCGTCCGGCGTGAACGGGCCGCGGATTTCGCCATGGTGGGTGATGCGTTCCGACGCCGGCTGCTTGCGTGGCATGCTTCGTGGGGTTTCCAGAAAGCGAAACAGATCGTCGCGCGTGTTCATGCGACCCTGCGTCCGTCGTAGTCGCTGTCGAACAGTTGCGCCGGTTGCACGCGGCGCGGCATGACCAGCCAGAAGCGCTCGCGTTCGTGCTCGAAGTCGGCCAGCACCCGGCGCGCGCGCCGGCTGTTGGTGAGTGCGAGGTGCCGCTCCAGCAGATGTTTCACGCGGTGTGCCGGAGGTTCCATGTTGCTGCCGCACAGGCGCTGCAGTGTCACCAGTTCGTCGTTGCAGCGTTCGACGAAATGGCCGTCGCTATCCAGCACGCAGGCGAAACCACCGGTCATGCCGGCGGCGAAGTTGACGCCGGTGCGACCCAACACCACGACCACGCCGCCAGTCATGTATTCGCAACCGTGGTCACCCACGCCTTCGACCACTGCGGACGCGCCGGAGTTGCGCACCGCGAAACGTTCGCCGGCGCTGCCGGCCGCGAACAGTTCGCCGCCGGTGGCGCCGTACAGGCAGGTGTTGCCCATGATGACGTCTTCGCTGCCGATGAACCCGGCGTCCGCGGGCGGCTGCACCACGATGCGTCCGCCCGCCATGCCCTTGCCGACGTAGTCGTTGGCCTCGCCCTGCACGCGGATGTGCACGCCGCCGGCGTTCCATGCACCGAGGCTTTGTCCCGCGCTGCCGGTCAGGTCGATCTCGATCGGCGCATCCGCCATGCCGATATCACCCCAGCGCCGCGCCACTTCACCTGACAGGCGCGCGCCGATGGAACGATCCGTGTTGGCCACGGGGTAGCTGAAATAACCGCCGTGTCGCTCGCTTACCGCGGCAACGGTATCGACGTGGATGCGTGCGGACAAGGCGCTGCCCACCGTCACGGTCGGGATTGTGTTGTCGGCAAACGGCGCGCCTGGGACGGCGTCGGGCGCGGCCAGCAACGGCGTCACGTCCAGCCATGCCTGGCGCGGATGGCTGACCGGTCCCGGCGCGAGCCACTCGGCGCGGCCGATCACTTCATCGAGGCTGCGCACACCGAGGCGCGCCAACCAATGGCGTACGTCTTCGGCGACGAACCGGAAATAGTTCATCGCCATCTCCGGCAGGCCGATGAAGTGGTCACGGCGCAACTGCTCGTGCTGGGTGGCGATGCCGGTGGCGCAGTTGTTGAGATGGCAGATGCGCAGGTAACGGCAGCCCAGCGCCACCATCGGTGCGGTGCCGAAGCCGAAGCTGTCGGCGCCGAGAATGGCCGCCTTGATGACGTCGAGGCCGGTCTTGAGGCCGCCGTCGGCCTGCAGGCGCACGCGCTTGCGCAAGCCGTGACGGACCAGTGTCTGGCGCACTTCCGACAGGCCCAGTTCCCACGGCGTGCCGGCGTGGTGGATGGAGCCCATCGGGCTGGCGCCGGTGCCGCCGTCGTGGCCGGACAGCGTGATGAAGTCGGCACCGGCTTTCACCACGCCCGCGGCTACGGTGCCCACGCCCGCGTGGCTGACCAGTTTCACCGAGATTTGCGCGCGCGGATTGACCTGCTTGAGATCGTGGATCAGTTGCGCCAGATCCTCGATGGAATAGATGTCGTGGTGCGGCGGCGGCGAGATCAATTCGGTGCCGGGCAACGCGTGCCGCAGCCGCGCGATCATGTCGTTGACCTTGAAGCCTGGCAATTGTCCGCCTTCGCCCGGTTTGGCGCCTTGTGCGATCTTGATCTGCAGCACCTCGGCGTGCACCAGATACGCCGGCGTGACGCCGAAGCGCGCCGAAGCCACTTGCTTGATCTTGGACATGCGCTCGGTGTCGTGGCGCGCCGGGTCTTCGCCACCTTCGCCCGAATTGCTGCGCCCGCCCAGCCGGTTCATGGCGATCGCCAGCGTTTCGTGCGCTTCCGGCGATAGCGCGCCCAGCGACATGCCGGCGCTGTCGAAGCGGGCGAGGATCGCCTCGACCGCTTCCACTTGTTCGAGCGGCAGCGGCACCGATGCTTCGCGCAGGTGCAACAGGTCGCGCAGGGCTGATGCAGGGCGCGCATTGACGTGGCGTGCGAAGCGGCGGTAGTCGTCCATGCGTCCGCTGCGTACCGCTTGCTGCAGGCTGTCGACGACTTCCGGATTGAACATGTGGTATTCGCCGCCATGCACGAACTTGTGCAGGCCGCCGACGCGCAGCGGCGTCGCCAGGTTCCACGCCTCGGCCACGCGCTGCCGCTGGTCGGCTTCCATCTCGGCAAAGCCGGCGCCGGCCAAACGCGAAGGCGTGCCGGGAAAACACAGGTCCACGACTTCGCGCCCCAAACCCACGATCTCGAAAAGTTGCGTACCGCGATAACCGGACACGGTGGCGATGCCGGCCTTGGACATTATCTTCAGTAGTCCCTTGATGAGTCCGCGGCGATAATTGCGCACGAGACCGGCCAAGCCGTCGTCGGATTTCGCGTGCCCGCTGCGCTGCATCTCTTGCAGCGTCTGCCAGACCAGCCACGGGCACACGGCGGTGGCGCCATAGCCGATCAGGCAGGCCAGGTGATGGGCCTCGAATGCGGTTCCGGTGTCAACGAGCAGGTGGCAGCGACAGCGCAGGCCCGCCGCCGACAAGCGCGCATGCACGGCGCCGGTCGCGGCGAGCGCGTGCACCGGCGGCACGCCGGCGCGCGGATGGCGATCGCTCAAGACGATCAACCGCGCGCCGTTGCGGACGGCGTCCACTGCGCGTCGGCACAGGCTCTCCAGGGTAGCCGCGAGGGAATCGCCGTCGCCATTGCACAAATCCAGTTCCACGACACGGTTGGAAAAGCGCGGCAATGCCACGATCGCCCACAGTGCGCCATCGGACAACAGCGGCGAGGGCAGCACCACTTGCCGCGCCCGGCTGGCGTCGCGCGCAAACAGGTTGCTGCTGGCGCCGAGGCGCGTGGCCAGCGACATCATTTGACGTTCGCGCAAGGGATCGATGGGCGGGTTGGTGACTTGCGCGAAACCCTGGCGCAGATAGTCGTACAGCGAGCGCAGCTGGCGCGACATGGCCGCCACCGGCGTATCGTCGCCCATCGCGCCGATCGGGCTGGTGCCGGTTTCGGCCAGCATCTTGATGAACGATTCGCGCTCTTCGCGGGTCAGACCGTACAGCTTCTGGCTGCATTGCAGGGCGTCGGCGGACAGCGCGTCGAACGACGCTTCATCCACGTCGTCCGGCAGATCCTGCACGCCGTTGCGCAGCCACTCCGCGTACGGTGCGCGCACCCGGTTGATGGCGTTGATGTCGGCGTCGTGCAGCAGGCGATGCTGGCGGAAGTCGACCGCCAGCATTTGCCCCGGTCCCAACCGCCCGCGAGCACGGATGCGCGCGGCGGGGATGTCCCAGAGGCCGGCTTCGGATGCCACCAGCAGATGGTTGTCGTCGGACAGCGCCCAGCGCGCCGGGCGCAAGCCGTTGCGGTCCAGTGCGCAAGCGGCGTAATCGCCGTCGCACATGACCAGCGCGGCCGGGCCATCCCACGGCTCGCACGCCGCGGCGTGGTAGATATGGAACGCATTCAGTGCCACGTCGACCGGCCGGCGCGCGCGCCAGGCCGGCGGCACCAGCATGCGCACGGCTTCGAGCATGTCGATGCCACCGGCCAGCAGCAATTCGAGCGCGTTGTCGAGGCTTTGCGAATCCGAGCCGTCGGTGCTGACCGGCGGGCCGAGATCATCCAGGCGCAGTGCCCGCGATTCGAGCAGCGGCGCGCGTGCGTTCATCCAGCGGCGGTTGCCGGTGATGGTGTTGATCTCGCCGTTGTGCGCGAGCACGCGGAATGGCTGCGCCAGTCGCCAGTCGGGCGCGGTGTTGGTGGAAAAGCGCTGGTGGAACACCACCGTGTCGGCAGTCAGTGCAGGGTGGGAGAGGTCCGGATACACATCGCGCAGACGGCCGGGCGCGGCCATCGCCTTGTAGCCGATGCTGTGCACCGACAATGACACCACATGGCAGGCTTGAGCGTCGCCGAATTCGCATTCGGCGCGGCGACGGCCGCGAAACAGGGCCAGTTCGAAATCCCGCGCCGACATGTGCGGTGCGGCGTCGACGAACAGTTGCTGGATGCGTGGTTGGCCGGCGGCGGCCAGTGGACCGCAGGCTTCAGGGTTGACCGTCACGTCGCGCCAGCCCGCGGGACTGACACCTTCCTCACGAAGGCAGCGCTCAAGGATCCAGTGGGCTGCATCGCCATCGTGGATGCCGGAAAAAACCAGGCCCGCGGCGAATCGTTCACCCAGCGCGATGTCGGCGTCTTCGGCCAGTGCGCGCAACCAGGCGTCGGCGCCATGCAGCAGCACGCCGCAACCATCGCCGCTGATGCCGTCGGTGTTGACGGCGCCGCGGTGCGACAGCCGCGCCAGCGCGGCGAAGGCGCGATCCACCAGCTCGCCGCTGGCGCGCCCGTCGATTTGCACCAGCAGGCCGAAGCCGCAACTGTCGTGCTCGAAGGATGAAGCGTATAGCGATGCGTTCATGACGGACTCTCTTGGTAGGGACCCTCCCGGCCAAGCAGCAGGGCACACGTGTCTTGCACAGGCACCGTCCTGGCAACCCGCGCGACGCACGAAACCCGGCATGCGCATCGAATAAAGCACGGTTTGGGTGTCGATGTAAAGAGATATAGACGTATATACGTCTTTTTTATATGCGCGCTCGTTGGTATGCGCGCACAATCGACGCACAAAAAAACGGGCCGCATAAGGCGGCCCGTTTGGTATTGAAGTGGGGCGGATCAAGGCGTGAAGCGCCGGAAGACTCCAGGCATCCTGCCTTCCGGCCCTTCGGGCCCGGCTTCGCCGTTCGCGCCGTTCCTGCGGCGCAGTCGCCACTTGCGCGGCTTGATCCAGCCTACGACGCAGCTTGTGTAGGCCGGATCAAGCCCAAAGGGCGGAGCCGGCGCGGCAGGATCTGCGTCGTATGCCCGTCGATTCCGGTCAAGCTCATCGCTGGTTCTGTCGCTGCGCTCCTTTCCGGCCTACCTGATTTTCGCAGCCTTGCTCAGTTCCTCGGCGCGGTCGGTTTGCTCCCACGAAAACGCGGTGGCGGCTTCGGACTTTTTCACCAGCTTGCCGCTGTTGCGCTCTTCCCACCGGTAGGTTTGCTTGAAGGGCTTGCGGCCGAAATGGCCGTACGCGGCGGTGGACTGGTAGATCGGGTGGATCAGGTCCAGCATCTTGATGATGCCGTAGGGCCTGAGGTCGAAGTGCTGACGGATCAGCTTTTCGATCTTGTCATCGGAAATCTTGCCAGTGCCGAAAGTGGTCACCGAAATCGAGGTCGGCACGGCCACGCCGATCGCGTAGGAAATCTGCACTTCGCACTTGTCGGCGATGCCGGCCGCGACGATGTTCTTGGCGACGTAGCGCGCGGCATAGGTGGCCGAGCGATCGACCTTGGACGGATCCTTGCCCGAGAACGCGCCGCCGCCATGACGGGCCATGCCGCCGTAGGTGTCGACGATGATCTTGCGGCCGGTGAGGCCGCAGTCGCCGACCGGGCCGCCGATCACGAATTTGCCGGTCGGGTTGATGTGCAGCTTGTTCTTGGGCAGCGCATCCAGCCACTTCTTCGGCAGCACCGGTTTCAGGATGTGGGTACGCACGCCTTCCACGAGGTCAGCGTATTTCACCGACGGATCGTGTTGGGTCGACAGCACCACCGCGTCGAGACCGGCGACGGTGTTGTCCTCGTTGTACAGCAGCGTGACCTGCGACTTGGCGTCCGGGCGCAGCCACGGCAGCTTGCCGTTCTTGCGCACCTTCGACTGCTGCTCGACCAGGCGATGCGAGTAGTAGATCGGCGCGGGCATGAGTTCGGGGGTCTCGTTGCAGGCGTAACCGAACATCAGGCCTTGGTCGCCGGCGCCCTGTTCTTCCGGCTTCTTGCGGCTGACGCCCTGGTTGATGTCGGGCGATTGCTTGCCGATGAGGTTCAGCACGCCGCAGGTGGCACCGTCGAAACCCACGTCCGAAGAGTTGTAGCCGATGCCGAGGATCACCTTGCGCGTCAGCGCCTCGATATCGACCCAGGCATCGGTGGTCACTTCGCCGGAGACGATCGCGACACCGGTCTTGACCATGGTTTCGCAAGCCACGTGCGCGCGCTTGTCCTGCGCCAGGATCGCGTCCAGCACGGCATCGGAAATCTGGTCGGCAACCTTGTCCGGGTGGCCCTCGGACACGGATTCGGAGGTGAACAGGTAACGGCTCATCGGCGTTATATCCCTTGATACGGATGGAAAGATGCGAACCCGCAAATGATACATGGGGCGGCCGGCAAGTGCAGCAACGTGCGGCTGCTGCCGACCACCATTTTGCCGAGCTTCATGTGCCCGCGGCGGGCGGCGTCATGCGGGGACCGTCGAGGTCGGCCGGACCGGCCCGAGCACTTCGGTGACGACGGTCATGTCCGAACGCATGACGGCGGCCAGGTCGCCTTCGGTGATGTCCTGCCGCGGCGCGTTCACCGTGGTCACGCAGGCGGCGCGATTGCGACCCCTACGCTTGGCGCGGTACATCGCCGTGTCGGCCAGCCGCAAGGATTGTTCCCACGGGCAACCCGGCTCCAGCGGGTGCACGACGCAACCGGCCGAAATGCTGATATCGATCCGGTGCTGCCCGAGGTCGATCGACGACGCGGCCACGGTCTCGAGCAGGCGCCGGGCCATCAGCGGCAAGCCTTGCGGCGTGGCGTCGTGCAGCACCAGCACGAATTCCTCGCCGCCCCAGCGCACCACCTGGTCGTGGTTGCGCGCGAACGATTGCAGGCGCTGCGCCACTTCCACCAGTACGGCATCACCCACGTCGTGGCCGAAGCTGTCGTTGATCCGCTTGAAATGATCGATGTCCAGCATGACCAGCCCGACCTGCGGCGGGTCGTTGCTGCTGTACGGCTGCATCAGCGCTGCAAAGTGGCGCCGGTTGAACACCCCGGTCAACTCGTCCAGCCAGGATTGTTCGGTCAGGTTGGCCATGTCTTCCACCAGTCGGCGGTTGGCGCGGCGCGCGCGCAGCAGCCAGAGCACCAGCAGCAGCGCCGCCGCCACCGCGATCGCGGCCAGCGTTGTCCACAGACGCTGCTGCCACAGGCGCGCGGCAGCCTCGGCGTCTTTCAGGCGGGACTGGGTGGAGAGCCGTTCGATCTCCCGGGTTTTGCGCTCGTCGTCGTATTTTGCTTGCAATTCCAGTACGGCGTTGTCGCGTTCCTGCTTGGTGATCCTGGCGTTGGCATCGGCAATGGCCTGCACTGCGTCGAGTGCTTCCTTGTAGCGTCCGGCGGATTTCAACGCCTTCACCAGTTCCTGGTTGATGGCTACTTCGATTCGCGGATAACCGCTGTGGCGAGCCAGGGCGAGCGATTTGCGCAGCGAAGAAATGGCGTCGCCGGTATTGCCCATCCGGCTTTCGGCGATGCCGACATTGGCGACGGCGATGGACTCGCCGTACGCGTCGTCGATGGCGCGGGACAGTGCGGCCGCCTTGTGTGCCTCCTTCAATGTCGCCGGATAGTCGCCCTTGTTGAGGTAGTAGTCGGCCAGGTTGCCGCGCGCGATGGCTTCGAGGTAGCGGAGTCCGGGCGTGCTTTTCGAAATGGCCAGTGACCGATGCAGGGCGTGCAATTCGTCGCTGCGTTCGTTGCGGCGTCCGTGGATGTAGCCCAAGTCGAGGTAGGCTTTGGCCAGAGCCGCCTTGAACCCGATGGATTTGGCTTGTGCCACAGCGTCGCGTGCGTTCGCCATGGCGCGGTCCAGGAAACCGAGCTGGGCATCGAGCACGGCCAGGTTGATCATCATGCTGACGTGGGTCGCGCTGTCGTCCAGCTTTTCCGACAGGTCCAATGCCTTCATTGCATGGCCATAGGCAATGTTCAATACGCCTTGCGCCCGTTCCTGGCGTACTTGCGCGGTGGCCAACTCCAGTTGCACCCGTTGGTCGCCTGCCGGAATCAGCGGTGTCGCCTGCTTCAGGAACGCGCGGGCCTGCTTCAAGTGGTGCCCGAACATCTCCGCATGCGCCTTGCCGACCAGCCACGTGGCGCGGCATGGTTTGCAATGCTCGTGTTCCGCCATTCGTTGCAGTGGCTGCAGCGCCTGTTCCAACAGTTGCGTGTTCTTGTCGGGCAGCGACAACGCAATCAACGCCGCGTAATAGCGGCGCCGTTGTTCGAGTGGCGCGTGGGTGTCCTTGGCATCCTGTGCTGCCTGCAGGCGTGTCACCGCTGTCTTGGGTGAGACGTAGCCGTGCGCACTCAGGTCCTTGAGAATGTCCGCCACCCGTTCGGGTGCGGCCAGCAGCGATGGAGACACGAGCGCCAGCAGCAGTGGCAGGACCCATTTCTTCATGGTCGGGTTTTCGGCTGCCGCGGGCGTAAATCGAGCGCGTAACGGCCCGATTTGTGTCAACTTTCATGGCGCGGTGCGCAGTCGTGAAACCCGGCTTGATCCAGGTCAAATCCGGAACTTTGGAGCGGGGGTGTGTCGCCGTCGCGTACGCTGCTTCAGCGATCAGGCCGCGCGTGGCAGCCCGGTCGAGAGCGACGTGAAGTAATCGCGGGTCAGGCGATACTGTTCGCGCGCGGTTTCGGCGCGATTGACCACGGCCCGAAACGCCGCATTTTCGGGACGGTCTTTGGCATACCAGCCCAGGTGCTTGCGGGCGATGCGCACGCCCATCGCTTCGCCGTAGAACGCGTACAGCGCTTCCAGATGGCCGAGCAGAATATCGCGCACTTCGCCGAGACCGGGTTCGGGCAGGCGCTCGCCGGTGGCGAGATAGTGCGCGATCTCGCGGAAGATCCACGGCCGGCCCTGTGCGGGACGGCCGATCATCAGGGCGTCGGCGCCGGTGTAATCGAGCACGCAACGCGCCTTCTCCGGTGAGTCGACATCGCCGTTGGCGAATACCGGGATCGCCACGCTCGCCTTCACCGCAGCGATGGTGTCGTACTCGGCGAGGCCTTCGTATTTTTGCGAACGGGTGCGACCGTGCACCGCCAGCGCAGCGATGCCGGCGTCCTCGGCGATGCGGGCGATGGCCAACGCGTTGCGCCGTTCTGGCACCTGTCCGGTGCGGATTTTCAATGTCACCGGCACCTCGACCGCCTCGACTACCGCATTGCAGATGCGTGCCACCAGCGATTCGTCGGCCAGCAGCGCCGATCCCGCCCAGGCATTGCAAACTTTCTTGGCCGGGCAGCCCATGTTGATGTCTATCAAATCGGCACCGTGGGCGACGTTGTAACGCGCCGCCTCGGCCAGCACCGCGGGATCGGAACCGGCGATCTGCACCGACACCGGATCGGGTTCGCCGGTGTGGTCCATGCGGTGAAGGGATTTGCGTGTCTGCCACAGACGCGGGTCCGACGTGGTCATTTCGGACACGGCCAAGCCCGCGCCCAGCCGCTTGCAAAGCTGCCGGAACGGTTTGTCGGTGACGCCCGCCATGGGCGCCAGCGCTACCGGCGGATCGATCAGGATGGGGCCGATTTTCACGCGGCAAGTGTACTGGCCCGCTGCTTGCACGGACTTGGCTGAGGTCGGATGATGACGCCGATTCAGGAGGGGGCGATGCGAAAGCTTCTGTCGGGTTTGCTGCTTTGCGTGGTGCTGTCGGTCGCCTGCGCGACGACCGCGCTGTCGCCGGTCGACATGCGCACGCTCGCCACCAGCGATCCGCACGCGCTGATCGAGAAGGTCCGTGCCGCGCTCGATGCCGGCGGATACGCCAATGATTCGGCGGGCGAGCGCGAGGCTTTGTGGTGGATGGGACATGCCGGCATCAACGCGTCGGACGATGCCGCGGTCACCGAGGCGGTGGCCCGCCTGAAAGGCCTCGACAGCGTTGGACACGACACACTGGCCAAATCGTACGCCGGGTTTCTGACGGCCGACCTGCGCATCGCGCACGGTGACGGTGGCGGCGTCGGCGATGCGCTGAAGGCCGCCGCGCTGCAACTGGACAGTCCCGATCCCGCGCGTCGCGCGCTGGCGAAGTTCCAGTTGTGCGATGCCTACAGCATGGCGGGCCAGGTACGGCAATCGCAGCCGTTGTGTCGCACGGCCGACGCCGCGTTCGCGAAGTTGCACGATTCGTGGGACCAGGCGCAGGCCAAGAACGACGAAGGCAACAATGCCTATGCGATGGACCGCTATTCGGCGGCGGGCCCGTTCTACGTCGCGGCGCGCGCGTTGTATCACAAGGTCGGTGACCGTGCGCAGGAGTTGATGGTGGGCGACAACCTGGCGCAGGTTTACTTGAAGGAAGGCAAACCGGAACAGGCGATCGCGCTGTCGCGTGCGTCGCTGGCCAACGAGCGTGCCGCCGGTCGTCTTTCAGATGCGCTGGTTTCGCAGTACGACATCTCGCGCGCGCTGGACGTCATGGGGCAGCACCGCAAGGCCATGGCGCTGATCACCTCCACCGTGGCCGAAGCGCGCAAGGCGGGCCTCGGCAGCTTGCTGCCCGACCTGTTGCAGGAACAGTCGCATTTTGCCGAACACAACGGCGATCTGAAACTGGCATTGTCGGCCGAGCAGGCCGCACTGAAAGCATCGCGTGCGCACTGGTCGAGCCTGCTCGGCTCACAGCAGGCGGAGCTGGCTGCCCGCTACACGGCGCGCGAGAAGGAGATCCGCATCCGCGAGCTCGAGCGCAACAACGAGATGAAGAATCTCAAGCTGCAGACAGCGCAAGCCGAAGCCGCGCGCAACGCGATGCAACTGCGGCACCAGCGCACCACCCTCGTGGCCGTGCTGGCGGGTGTGGCGGGATTGATCGTCGGCGTGGTGTCACTGTTGTTGCTGTTGCGTGCGCAGCACCGGCATGCCCGCGAATTGCGCCGGCAGGCATTGGAAGACCCGTTGACCGGCGTCGACAACCGACGCGGCTTTTTCCAGCGCGCACAGGCATTGCTCGCTCGACGTGACGTCGTCACACCATCGTTGCACGCATTGCTGTTGTTCGATTTCGACTATTTCAAGCAAGTCAACGATCGCTGTGGACACCCGTTCGGCGACATCGTGTTGAATGTGTCCTTGCAGCGTCTCGTCGAGGTGTTGGGCGAACGTGGCCGGCTTGCCCGCTTGGGCGGCGAGGAGTTTGCCGCGCTGTGTCCGCGCGTCGGTGGCGAAGCTGCGTTGGCGCTTGCCGAGGAGATGCGCATGGCGGTGGCGGCGATCGCTTTCCCGCAGGCGCCGGCGGACCTGGATGTCACCATCACATCGGTGTCGCGTTGTTCGATGGCACCCGTTGCCACGACGTCGCCAGTTGGCTGCATGCTGCCGATCGCGCGATGTATGTCGCGAAGGCGCGCGGGCGCGATCAGATCGCGGTGGCGCAAGCGGTCACGGAGCTGTTGTCACAGGCGGGGGCTGACCCGCAGCCTGCAGCCTGAACTTGCGGTTGCTGCTGGCGCGCCCGGATCGGAATGCCGGATTCGCGCCCGCGCTGGTGTCCGGAAAGCCCGAGTCCTACCCGCATCCCGTAGCCGATGCGTTCGGCGTAGCCGATCATCAGCATGGCGGATTCGATATCCAGCACCTCGCGTGCGGTTTCGCGCCACAAGCCCAGCCAGCGTTCAAAATGCCCGGCGTCGATCGGCAACGGCTGGTGTTTCGCCAACGGGTTGCCGCGGTAGTGGCCGGTGCGCAGCGCAACCGTGGCCCAGAACGACGTCATCAGCACCTTGTGCGAATCCCAGTCGTCGACCACCGCGTTGAATACCGGGCCGAGCAGGGCGTCTCGCCGTACCTTGTCGTAGAAGCGATCGACCAGCTCGGCGAGGCGCGATTCATCCAGGTTGGCGGGAATTGCATTCGACATGCCGTCAGCATCACCTTGCCCGCGTTGGCGGGCCATGACCTGCATCAATGACGCGCATCAATGCCAAAACCAGCGCGCGAGTGCACAGTGAAGCCGTTGCCTCTGCCGCGGAAGCCGCGCCATGACCCATGTCGTCACCGACAACTGCATCAACTGCAAATACACCGATTGCGTCGAGGTGTGCCCGGTCGATTGTTTTCATGAAGGCCCGAATTTCCTGGTGATCGACCCCGACGAGTGCATCGACTGCACGTTGTGCGTGGCCGAGTGCCCGGTCAACGCCATCTTTCCGGAAATGGACGTGCCGGCGGGGCAGGAACACTATCTGGGGATCAATGCCGAACTCGCGAAGAACTGGCCGGTGATCGCCAGCAAGATTCCCGAAATGGAGGGCGCCGACCTGTGGGACGGCGTGCCGGACAAGTTGCCCCTGCTCGATCGCGGCGACGGTAGCAAACCCGCGGCGGCCGCGGCGCCGGCAAGCGGCGTCAAGTAGGTATCGCCGCTGCCGCACGGGCTACACTGATCAACCACCGTGGTCAATGGGCCACCCTTCGTTTGTTTTCATCAAAAAGTGCCAAGGAGACACGTCATGTCCAGTACCAAGTTCAAGGGCAATCCCGTCCAGGTCGACGGCACCTTTCCCAAAGTCGGCGACAAGGCGCCGGCATTCCGGTTGATCGCGGGCGACCTGTCCGAAAAATCGCTGGCCGATTTCGCCGACAAGCGCAAGGTGCTCAACATTTTTCCGAGCGTCGATACCGGCGTGTGCGCCGCGTCAGTGCGGCACTTCAACAAGGATGCAGCGGGTCTCGACAATGCGGTCGTGTTGTGCATTTCCGCCGACCTGCCGTTCGCCCAAGCGCGTTTCTGCGGCGCCGAAGGCATCGAGAACGTCACCATGCTGTCGATGATGCGTGGCCGTGAATTCCTGAAGGACTACGGTGTTGCGATGACCGACGGACCGCTGGCCGGCCTCGCCGCCCGCGCGGTGGTGGTGTTGGACGAGCACGACAAGATTGTCTACACCGAACTGGTCGACGAGATCACCCACGAACCGGATTACGCTGCGGCGTTGAAAGCGCTGGGTTGAGGTTGATATCTTTACCCTTCCTGCGGAAGGGACCGCTTGTCTTCCCCCTTCCGCAGGAAGGGCGGAGCGAAGTGAACGCGCGTGCAGCGCGGCGAGGGGGATGGTTTTGGGGTGGCGACGTCTCCGGTACATCCCCCCGAAGCCGCCTTTCGGCGGCTTCGACCCCCTTCCTTCGGAAG
>JBOHYW010000026.1:0-27580 GCA_050738155.1 Rhodanobacteraceae bacterium | reverse complement strand
CTGCCGCCGGTGCCGTGCTGCACGCGGACGCGGTGGACGCCGACATGTACGCGGCCATCGACGCATTGTTCGACAAGCTCGACGCCCAGGTGCGCCGTCGCAAGGACAAACGGCGCACGCATGGGCGGGAAGACATAAGGAACCTTGCGTAGCAAGTGCAGGTTGGGCTGACGCCGGCTTTATCGGCGGAAACCCAACACCGCCCGCGCGTTGTGTTGGGCTTCGCAGAGTGGTAGGCCGGCTCAAGGCCAAAGGCCGGAGCCGGCATTGATTGGGGGCGCTCCCCGCTGCCGATTGAGACATCACCGAAAACATGATCCTCGCCGGTTCCGTCGCTGCGCTCCTTGAACCGGCCTACCGACTCCCGCATTCGACCGTCCATTTCATGCCTAAACCCGTAGGAGCGTGCGTGCACGCGACCATGGTGAATCACCATCGAAGCGCATTCGCTCCGCTCGGTCGCGACCACGGTCGCTCCCACGTCGCCATCCATTTCATGCGAGAACTTGCAGCAAGTGTAGGTTGGGCTGACGCCGGCTTTATCGGCGGAAGCCCAACACCGCCCGCGCGTTGTGTGGGCTTCGCAGAGTGGTAGGCCGGCTCAAGGCCAAAGGCCGGAGCCGACAGTGACTGGGTGTGCTCCTCGTCGCCGATCGAGGCATCACCGAAAACATGATCCTCGCCGGTTCCGTCGCTGCGCTCCTTGAACCGGCCTACGATTGTCGGCCTACGATTGTTCGCGCTCCATGCCCGCATGATTTTTCATGAACGACGCGTCGCGGAATGCAAAGCCATTGGACACGGATTTGCACGGATGAGAGCATGGATAGGCAAATCATCCGCGGCAATCCGTGTTGATCCGCGTAAATGCTTTGCTGGACCGCGTGATGCCAGCAACGCGCGATGACGTCGCGATCATGATCGATCGCACGAAAAACGGGACGCTGGCACAATGGTCCCCGTCCACCGCATCGGTGGGCGGGGACGAGACGTGAACCGACTCAGCGCACGCGACCTTTTCGACGACATTCGTGAACGCATGGCCTTGCGCTGGGTGGCAGGCCAGGCGGGCGCCGACCGTTCCCTGCAGGCAGGCGGCGCCGGGCCGCGCCGGCCTTCTGAAGTCGGCTACCTCAACATCATTTATCCCAACAAGCTGCAGATCGTCGGCGGCGAGGAACTCAACTACCTCGACGGCCTCGACGCGCGGCAACGTTGGGAAACGGTGCAGAAAATCTTCGCGCACCAGCCGATCGCGCTGATCGTCACCAAGGATCAAGCCGTCCCCGCCGACCTGCGCGAGGCCGCCGAGGAAACCGGCACGCCACTGTGGGTCAGTGCGCGCCGCGGCCACGACCTGCTGACCTTCCTGCAATACAAGTTGGCGCGCGCGCTGGCGCCGCAGGTGACGCTGCACGGCGTATTCATGGAAGTGCACTCGATCGGCGTGCTGATCACCGGCAGCCCCGGCAGCGGCAAGAGCGAACTGGCGCTGGAGCTGATCACCCGCGGCCACCGGCTGGTCGCCGACGACGCCCCCGAGTTCACCCTGATCGCGCCGGACGTGATCGACGGCACCTGCCCCGATATCCTGTGCGATCTGCTGGAAGTGCGCGGCCTCGGCGTACTCAACGTGCGCGAGATGTTCGGCCATACCGCGGTCAAGCAATCGAACTACCTGCGCCTGATCGTGCACTTGAAACCCTCGGGCCTGGAGCCAGAAGACGCCATGGTGCGCCTGACCGGCGACATCGGCTCGCGCGAGGTACTGGACGTCAAGATTCCGCAAATCACCATCCCGGTGGCACCTGGGCGCAATCTTGCGGTACTTGTGGAAGCCGCCGTGCGCAGCCATATGTTGAAGTCACAGGGCATCGATCAAGCGCGGGTGTTCATGGACCGCCAAGCCGCCCGCCTGCAACGCCAACCCGGTTGAATCGCCGATGACTCCCGCACACGAAACCCAACCTTCCCGCGTGGTGGTGTTGACCGGCCTCTCCGGTGCCGGCAAGACGGTGGCCCTGCGCGCCTTCGAAGACCTCGGCTTTTATTGTGTCGACAACCTGCCGACCTCGTTGCTGCCATCGCTTTATCAAGCGCTGACCGACGGTGGCCGCGGCGCATTGTCCGGCATCGCGGTCGGCGTGGACGTGCGCAGTCGGGGTGACCTGGAACGCATGCCCGAAGCGCTTTCCAAACTGGCCGAAGCGGGTGCCGACGCCGAACTGGTGTTCCTGGAATCCAGTGACGCGGTGCTGCTGAAGCGCTTCGCCTACACCCGTCGCCGGCATCCACTGTCGCGTGACGACCGCTCGTTGATCGACGCAATCACCGAGGAACGCCGCCGCCTGCGCCCGCTGCTGGCCATCGCGAACCGTTCCATCGACACCAGCGACACCAACGTGCATCAGTTGCGGCGCCGGATCGCGACCGATTACGGCGCGGCGACCGGCGGCCTGACGCTGATGTTCGAATCGTTCGCGTACTCGCGCGGCCTGCCACCCGACTGCGATTTCGTGTTCGACGCGCGCTGCCTGCCCAACCCGCATTGGGACGCACGATTGCGTCCATTTTCGGGGCAGGACGCGCCCGTCCGCGCGTTTCTGGATAGCCAGCCATTGGTAGTACAATACCTCTCCGACACCAAGACTTTCCTGGACGCGTGGGTGCCACGCTTCGAGAGTGAAGACAAAGGCTATCTGACTGTCGCCATCGGATGCACCGGCGGCCGGCATCGTTCGGTTTATTTGGCCGAACGCCTCGCCGAGCACTACCGGGCCACCCGCGGGCAAGTTCTCACCTTTCACCGCGAGCTGGAATGACCGTGCATTCGCGTTTGGACCGAATCTTGCACGGCACTCGTTACCCACCCTCCGACCTACCATGATCACGGCTACCGCATGCCGGCAGGAACCCGCCCAGACCGCGGGCATCCTGCTGCTGACCCACGAAGAAATCGGCCGCGCGCTGATTGCCGCCGCGCAGCACGTGATGCCGCGCCTGCCCTGCCAGCTCGACGCGCTGGAAATCGGCGGCTGCGACGATCCCGACGCGGTGCTGGCCTCCGCCGCGCGTGCCGCCAGCGCGCTCGATCATGGCGGTGGTGTGCTGGTGCTGGCCGACCTCTACGGCGGCACCCCCTGCAATATCGCCAACAAACTCGCCCACAAGGGCGTGCGCGCGCGCTGCGTTTCCGGCCTCAACCTGCCGATGTTGCTGCGGGTGCTGAACTACGCCGACAAACCGCTGGACGAGCTGGCCGAAGTCGCCGCCAGCGGTGGGCGCAGCGGGATCTGCATCGACAAGGCTTGAAGAGCCGGGGACCGGGCAGCACAAAAACCTTCGTCATTCCGGGGCCGCGCTGAGCGCGGAACCCGGAATCTGCTTCGCTTCCAAGGAAAGTAGGCCGGATCAAGCCGCAAAGCGGCGGATCCGGCGCTCGTGCTCCGCACTCGCGCCTTGATCCGCCCTACCTATTTTCAAGATTTGCCATTCCGGTCTCTTGTCCCCGATCTCCGGTCCCTGCTTTTGCTAACGTAGCGGCACCCCCGCCACCGCTCCGGAATCCCGCCGATGGTCGAAAAAGAAATCGTGGTCAGCAACAAGCTCGGTTTGCACGCGCGCGCTTCGGCCAAGCTGGTGCAACTGGTGCAAGGCCTGCAGTCGACGGTCTGGCTGATCCACGATGGTCGTGAGGTGAACGCGAAAAGCATCATGGGCGTGATGATGCTGGCCGCGGGCATCGGCACGCCACTGATATTGCGCGCCGAGGGCCCGGATGAAGCCCTGGCATTGGACGCGGTGGCGGACCTGTTCGACCGCAAATTCGACGAGGGCGCATGAGGCGCGCCTTCCCAGGTAATGCCGCCGCGCCGGGCATGGCGCTGGGCCGGGTTCGCCTGGAGCAACCCGCGCGCTTCAGCATCGACTCGACGCCATTGCCGGAAGCGGACGTCGAAACCGAAGTCGCCCGGCTCGAAAGCGCCTTCGCGCAGGCACGCGAGGACATGGCCGAACTCCGTCGCAAGTTGCACGGTGCACTGGCGCGCGAAGTCGGCGAGTTCATCGACGCGCACGCGCAGTTGCTCGACGATCCCGACCTCATCGAAGGCCTGCGCGGGATGATCCGCAAGGGCCACTATCGCGCCGCCGCAGCTTTGAAAGCCCAGCGTGATCGGCTGGTCGCGGTGTTCGACAAGATGGATGATCCCTACCTGCGCAGCCGTGGCGAGGATGTCGATCACGTGATCGCGCGCGTGCAGGGTGCACTGGCGCGCCAGGCCAGTGTCGAGGAAAAGAAGCTCGCGACCCGCATGGGCGAAATCCTGGTCACCGAAAGCGTGGCGCCCGGCGAACTTGCGCACATGGCTGCCCAGGGCATCCTCGCGGTGGTCGCGAGTGCCGGCAGTCTGTACTCGCACAGCGCCATCCTTGCGCGCAGCCTGCACCTGCCGATGCTGGTCAACGTCGACGACGTGCTCGAAGACCTGCGCGACGGCGATCTCGCGCTGGTCGACGGCGTGCGCGGCGAAGTGGTGGTGCACCCGGCGGCGCAGGACCTGGCGCAGTACCGCAACTGGCAGCGCGAAACGTTGCGCGAAGACCAGCGGTTGGCCCGGCTGGCCGGCGTCGAGACCCGCACCCGCGACGGCCACAAGTTGCGCCTGTTCGCGAATGCCGAACGACCCGAGGACGTCGAGCGCGCGCGCAATCTGGGCGCCGCCGGCATCGGCCTGTACCGCACCGAATTCCTGTTTCTCGCCAGCGACGGCACGCCCAACGAAGACGAACAATTTGCCGCGTACCGCAACGTGGTGCTTGGCATGGGCGGCCTGCCCGTCGTCATCCGCACGCTCGATCTGGGCGCCGACAAGGCCGATGCCGCAGGCTTGACCGTGCCGGCCGAGCCCAACCCGGCGCTCGGCGTGCGCGGAGTGCGCCTGTCGCTGCGCCAGCCGGACGTGTTCGTGACCCAACTGCGCGCAATCCTGCGCGCGAGTTGCTATGGACCGCTGCGCATCCTGGTACCGATGATCAGCGACGCCGCCGAACTTGTCGAAGTACGGCGGCTGCTCATGGCATGCGCGCGCGACCTGCGCACCGAAGGCCACGAAATCCCCGATCAATTCGAACTCGGCGCGATGGTCGAGGTGCCGGCCGCGGCGATCAACGTGCGCGCGCTGCTGGAAGTCTCGGACTTTCTCGCCATCGGCAGCAACGATCTGACCCAGTACGTGCTGGCGGTGGATCGCAACAACGACCAGTTGGGCAAGCTCTATCGACCCGCGCATCCGGCCGTGTTGCGCCTGCTGGCATGGGTGATCGGGTGCGCCCGCAAGGCGCGCAAACCGGTCTCCCTGTGCGGCGAAATCGCGGGCGATCCGGCATTCGCGTCATTGCTGATCGCGCTCGGCCTCGAAGATTTCAGCATGCTGCCCGATCGTATCTTGGCGCAACGCGATGCGCTCTCGCACTGCGACCGCAAAGCACTGCGCGCGCTTGCACCAAAACTGCTGCGCGCGCGCGATGACGACGAGGTCGCCTCCTTGCTGCAAAGTGCCGCTGCCGATTCCGGCCTGCGGCCTTGAACCCGCCTACCCGGCGAACGAGGTAGGCCGGCTCAAGCGCGAAGCGCGGAGCCGGCGTTCGTGGGTTGACACCGGTGACTGCAGGTTCACGTGGCGCCTTTATCATCGACCCACACTCGAATCAGGGAGACTCGCCATGTCACGCCGACTGCTTTGCGCGGCGCTCGCCGCAGTGCTGACCAGCCCCGCCGCACTCGCTGCCAGCAACGCCAGCTTGACGATCTACCACGCCAACAACGACGCGCTGTTTTCGGGCAGCTCGCAGGGCACGCTCAATGCAGGCCACGCCCTGGTTCACGAACAACGCAAGTTGCAACTCGATGCCGGCAACCACGAACTGCGCATCGGCGATCTGCCCGCAACACTCGACCCCGAGGCCATACGGGTCGGCTTCGGCAAGGGCTCCGCCGTCTCGGTGCTGGGCCAACGCGTCGTGCTCGCCGACGGCAGCGCGAACGGTGCGCTGGATGGCGCAACCGGTCAGCAAGTCATGGTCACCGGTGATTCCGGCCAGACGCTCGCGAGCGGCACACTGATCAACGCGGACAATGGCAGCCTGACGATACGCCGTGGCGACGGACGCGTGGTGCTGGTCCGCAACTATGCAACGGTGACACTGGCCACGGGTTCGGTCTCGGGCGGCAGCACGTTGCTGTTGCACGTCGATTCGAAATCCGCGGGTGCGCGCAATGCGCTGCTCACCTACGGTACCGCCGGGCTCGGCTGGCGCGCGGCGTATACCGCCGTCCTCGCGAACGGCAACCACTGTCGCATGCAATTCGAGCCGCAGGCGAGCATCGCCAACCGCAGCGGGCATGACTATTCCGATGCCACCATCAAGCTGGTCGCCGGACAACCCAACCTCGGCAATCGCGGCATCCGGATGTACAGCATGGCCGCAGCGCCGGCACCGATGGTCGCCGAGGCGCGTCCGATGCCGAAGCAGGCCTCGCTGGGCGACTACCGCAGTTTCACCTTGCCGGGTACGGTAACCCTGCCGAACGGCACGGTGACGCTGACCCCGTTGTATGCCCCGCGCGAACTCGCCTGCCAGCGCGAGTACGTGGTCGAGGATGGCGGTTCGGGCTATCCGCCCAAGCCGAACACCAACGACTATGGCTCACAGCACTATCAGGACCGCGCGATTGCCAGCACGCTGGCCTTCACCGCACCGGAAGCATTGCCCGCCGGCACCTTGCGCGCGTGGATCAGCGACCATGACGGCGCGCCCGAATTGCTGGGCGAAGGTGGCATCGCCGACACGCCCAAAGGCCAGCGCGTGTCGGTGCAACTGGGCGAAAGCTTCGACCTGCGCGTCAGCCGCGAACGCACCAGCTTCCACGTCGACATCAAGGCGCACCGGATGAGCGAGGCATACAAGATCACGCTCAGCAACGGCGGCGACACGGCGCGCACTGTGACGGTGCGCGAACATCCGAACCGCTGGCGCGAGTGGACGGTGACATCGTCCAGCCACAAACCTTCAAAGCAGACGCCGCAATTGCTGGAGTTCAAGGTACCGGTACCGGCGCACGGCAAAGCCACGCTCACCTACGCCGTGCAGTACACGTGGATGGCGAAGGATATGTGAGAGCCCGGGACTCGGGACTCGGGACTCGGGACTCGGGACTCGGGACTCGGGACTCGGGACTCGGGACTCGGGACTCGGGACTCGGGACTCGGGAAGAGCATACACAACGTCGTCATTCCGGGGCCGTCGCCGGTTTCATCGGCGACGGAACCCGACTGCGGAGGCAGGATGCCGGAGCGAACATCGGCGTAGCCGATGACCCGAAGGGCTAGCGACAGGACGTCGCGAGTTTATCCATTCAACGTCCTCGTCGCACAAGTACGTCGAGGTGGACCCGCTTTGCACCGGGATGACGAGAATCGAGTAAGGGCCCGGGAACAGTAGCAATCAGCCACATGAGAGGGGTGGAAAATGCTCGAACGCATCGATCACGATCACGGCATTCTTGAAATCCGGCTCGCCCGACCACCGGTCAATGCGCTGAATCCCGAGCTTGTCGCCGCATTGAAGCAAGCGATCGAACAGGCGCCGGCCAAGGGCGCGCAGGCATTGGTGCTATCTGGATCACCGGGCATGTTCTCGGCCGGCCTCGACATCCCTGCCCTGCTGCAACTCGATCGCACGGCGATGCGTGCGTTCTGGAACGACTTCTTCGGCTTGTGCACCGTGCTCGCGCGTTCACCGATTCCGGTCGCCGCTGCCGTCACCGGCCACAGCCCGGCCGGCGGCGCGGTGCTGGCAATCTTCTGCGATTACCGGGTGATGGCGCGCGGCGAATTCAAGATCGGACTCAACGAAGTGCAGGTCGGCCTGACCGTGCCCGACTGCATCCAGGCCGCCCTGCGCCGGCTGGTCGGCGCCTACCGCGCCGAACGCCTGCTGGTTGCGGGCGAAATGCTCGACGGCGAGGCAGCACTCGCAGCCGGCATCGTCGACGAATTGACCAACATCGACCAGGTCGTGCAACGCGCCATCGCGTGGTTGCAACCGCTGCTGCAACTGCCACGACAAGCGATGCTCACCACCCGCGTCATGGCACGCGCCGACATTGCGCACCTGTTCAATGATCCGACCTCACTGCCGGTCGAGGAATTCCTCGACGGCTGGTTTGCACCCGAAGCGCAAGCCACCCTGCATGCTTTGGTCGAACGGCTGCGCAGCAAGAAGCCTGTTTAATGCCAGCCAAAAGGCGATTGACGACCAACAGCGGCCCTACATGTAGTCTCGGTGGATGTCCGCTCACGTCAAGAGCAGCCAGTCGTCATCGGCAGCAGGCGTTGCTACCGACAACAGCTCGGTCCGCTTGTTTTGGGGGACAGGCCACGTCTCCGCACGAGCAAAATACGCAGCAATCTCCTGACTCTGGTTTCAGTACAGTTCCGCAGGATGGGCAATCCCAGAAGAACTGGCAGGCATCTGTGGGCATGAGTGTGCGCGTGGCGGTTCCGCACTTGGGGCACGTAATCGTGCTTTCGAGCACCGGCGCGCGTTGTGATTTGTCGAACGGTTTGTCAGCCATGATCAAGGTGATGCAGTCGCGGTAACCCTGTATCGGGAGGGAAATGTGGCACCCGAGAACCAACCCGGCAGGTGCCTTGCTAGCAGAAATTCATGCTGTGAGGGATCAATCCGGATTCGAGGTGTGCCGATCAGCATATTTGCCAAGAAGCGGTTCCAGACCGCAGCAGGCCAGAATGGCGCCTACCACGGCGATGCCGCCAATCCAGTTCCATCCATCTGCGCCGAAGGGCACAGCCCCGATTCCATAGAGCAGCGAAGCGAGTGCAGCAAGCAGGAAGAGTGGCGCAGTATAAAAACAGTGTCGGCGCCCGCACCTGCGGGCATTTGCCAGACAGGCAGCTCCCATCACCGCAAAGCCGAACGTCCACCCAGCCGTGTGAACCACATCGCTGCCGTGACTGCTTACGATGATCAGTAACCACGGCGCGATCCAGAATAGTCCCAACGCCAGCGGCCGGCTCAGCAAATCTCGCTTGTGATGTTGTCCAGCCATCGCAGTTCACCCATTCTTGATGGATGCTTCGGAACCGCGGGGTTGGCAACGTCGATTGGCTGGACGGATTTGATCCCATAATGCGGCAAGAATCATGATGATCACCCCGGCATAGAACGTTCCCCGCGCAACGTTTGCGGCCAAAAACCCATGCGCCATTCCGAACACGCCCATCAGCCCAAACGCACCAATCAGCGCCAAGGCGGGGCCGATGGATCCAATCAGGGATCGCTGCCATTGGTGATGTGAAAACCATCCGGCCAAGTTCACGAGCAGCGCCACGATAGCGAATACAGGAATCAGAAAGCGCACGAACAAGCCTTCCCACTGTCCCAGGAAGCCCAAGCCAATGGCGGCGCCAAGGCTGGCGGCAGCCGGAAAGCAGGCAGCGCAGCCGAAACTGGCCACGATGGTACCGATGACACCGGTTTTGTCGGCTACCCGCATGGTGAGAGACATTGCGTAATCCGCCAGGCTGACTTCGTTGGTCTTGCAGGTGTGGCAAGCCCGTGGGTAAGCTTAACCCCGTACTTGAGTACGGAGTCAACCCACATGGAGCCAACTGGGAAGCGCCTGACAATCGGACGGATGGCCGATGCCGTTGGGGTGAACGTCGAAACGGTCCGTTTCTATCAACGCAAAGGGCTGCTGCGGGAGCCGGACCGACCCGTCGGGGGCATCCGTCGTTATGCGCAAGCCGATATTGCCCGGGTGAGATTCATCAAGTCGGCGCAACGGCTGGGGTTCAGCTTGGAAGAAATCGGGCAACTGCTGCGACTGGGCGACGGGGTGCAATGCAGCGCAGCCGCGCAATTGGCTTCGCGACATCTGGCCGAGGTACGTTTACGGCTACAGGATCTGAGCCGAATCGAAATGGCGCTTGCAAAGATGCTCAAACGGTGCGGTCGCCATCGAGGGGAGGTGGATTGTCCGATGATCGCGGCGCTCAATGCCAGCGACGCAGAACAGCGGCTGCTGTGAAAAGGGACAGGCGGCGTGACCGACGCTTTGGCAGGTTTCGGCACCGCAATCTCGACTTGCCATGAAGCTCCGCAATCGGCTGCATACCAGCCATTGGTTCCGTGACGTCAATCGACAGCAGTGGGTCGCACAGGGACCGTTGGAGGTTCATCGCCGTCGTGACACGGGCGAACGGTCGCTGTCATGTCGAGCGTGCAAATCTCGTGCAGACGCTCGCTTACTGGCGGTCGCCGTCCCCCTTCAACACACCCAGTGCATCGTGTGTGAAGCGGTCAATGTCGAAACGTGCATGCAAAGGATCGAAGCCACGCCGCACGACGATGACTTTCGCGGAAGGCGCGATGATCGCGTATTGGCCGCGGCTGCCCTCCATGCCGAATGTCCCTGAAGGCAGCCCCTGGCGCGAATCCAGAACCCAGAAACCCGCGCCGTACCGCGGCCTGTGCGCATTGTCCGGTTGGGCGCCGCGGGTGTCCGAAACATAACCTGCCCACCCCTTCGGCAGCAGTTGCTTGCCGTCGAACATCCCATCGTTGGCATACAGCAACGCGAGCCGCGCCGAATCGCGCGCGGTCATCCAGACCTGGCTCGACATCACGTAATGCCCCTGCCAGTCGGTTTCCGGCGTGGTGCGGGTCATGCCGAGTGGCCACAGCACTTGCTTGAACGGGAAAGCCAGCGCATCGGGTCCGAGCGTCGTCATCAGACTGTAAGTGGCGAGCAGGAAATCGTTGTTCGCGTAGTTGAATCGGCTGCCGGGTGCTGCCTCGAGTGGTGCCGCTGCCGCGGTTTCCGGCACCGTCGAACCACCCCAGTAGACAGAGTCTGTCCGATTTCCGGGGCCGTCGGTCCAAAGTCCTGAGTTCATCCGCAGCAGTTGATCGAGGGTGATGGCGGCACGCGGATCCCCGGGATGTTGCCATTGCGGAATGTTGGCGGGCATCGAAACCTTGATGCGTCCCAATTCGACCGCGCGTCCGATCAGGGTCGCCACAAGGCTTTTCGCCATGGACCAGGTGCGCTGGGGCGTATGCATGGTCACGCCGAGAGCGTAGTGCTCGGCGACGATGCGGCCGTCGAGCAGCACGAGAACCGCCGAGGTCTTGCTGCCCTTGCCGTAGGTCGAACCATCGAACGCCTTGGCGACCAGCGTGTCGAGGACTGCCCTCCGTGCTGCCGGCAATGGCGCGATGGCGTTGGCATCGCCGCGCGGCCAATCGGCATGATCGAGGGAAGGCGGCGCCAGATCGTGCGGCAGGCTCGGCACCGCGTTCGCCGTGTCGGGGTTCGCCCCGATCGGCAGGTGCGCACAGCCAAGCAGCGGGCGCCAGACCGCGATGCGCGGCGGCATCCCTGGATCGAATTGGACGCTGACGCTCTTGGCCTCATCATCGATGGTGGCGTGCAGGGAGTCCAGCGGGAACCGCCACCCCGTCAGATCGGTGCCATCGATCGCCGCTTCGGGCATGTGCCCGACAAAGGTGTCGCTGCAGAGGAAGATGGCCTCGTAACCCGCCGCGATCTCCTTGGCACGCAGCGTTTCGCCGGGCGCTCTTGCCGGCGCAACAGGCGAGATCGCAAGCATCAGCGCGGCCGTGATTCCGACGACAGTATGAGTTGTTTGCATGTGCCGAACCCCCAAGCGAGTGACCGCGGTGCCTTTGCCAGGTTCGCAGCCGAACTGTGTCCGCAACAAACCGGGTAGTGGCCTTTATGGTACGCGGGGTGACCGTCAGCAGTGGGTCGACAGCGGCAGACTCCAACCTATCAATGCCCGCCCGACGGACCGCCGCGCGAAATGAACGGCGGCTTGGCCAACCATACCACCGCGATCAGGATGAAGAAGCCTATGCCCAGCCCGTCGAACAGGTGATTGAAGGAAATCTGCGTGGCCTGCTGGGTGATCACCCCGTTGATACCCGCGGCGTACTGCTGCACCTGGCCGCCCATCGCGGCAATGCTGTCGCGAACCTCAGCGTTGAAGGGGTTGATGTGCTCGGCCAGATTCGCGTGGCTGGCCACGCTGCCGCGTGACCACAGATAGGTGACGATCGACACCGCGAAGCTGGCGCCCACCGTGCGCAGGAAGGTCGCTGAGCCTGACCCTTCCGCGATTTCGGGGCCTTCGAGATCCGACAGCAGGATAGTCAGGACCGGCATGAAGAACAGCGCGATACCGATGCCCAGGATGAATTCGGTCAGCGCTACGCTCATGAAATCCACGTCGGTATTGAAACTGCCGAAACGGAAGCACACGAACCCCATGACCGCGAATGAAATCGCGGTCAACCAGCGCAGGTCGAAGCGGGTGGCGTACTTGCCGACCCAGAACGTCAACAGGATTGGAATGACGCCGATCGGGGCCGCCGCGAGGCCCGACCAGATCGCCGTGTAGCTGAGCGTGTTCTGCAACCACAACGGCAGCAACAGCGCGATCGCAAAGAACAGCGCGTAGGCGAGCACCAACGCCAGTGTTCCGGCCGCGAAATTGCGGTGCCGGAACAGCCGCAGATCGACCAGTGGCTGCTCGTCGGTCAGCTCCCAGATCACCCATACGGTGAGCGAGATCGCCGCGATAATCGCCAGCGCCACGATGGTGGTGGAATGGAACCAGTCCAACTGGTTGCCCTTGTCCAGCAGGATCTGCAACGACCCGACACCCAGTATCAGCGTCGCCACCCCCACCCAGTCGATGCGCGCCCTGACCAGCTTCTCGATGCGCTTGCCCATCTGCGCCATCACCATCGCGGCGGCGAATATCCCGATCGGCACGTTGATGAAGAAGATCCACCGCCACGAGTATGAATCCGTGATCCAGCCGCCCGCCACCGGCCCCACGATCGGCGCCACCACGGTGATCATGCTGATGATCGCCAGCGCCATGCCACGCTTGTCGCGCGGATAGATCGACACCATCAGGCTTTGCGTGATCGGGTACATCGGCCCGCATACCGCGCCTTGCAACGCGCGGAAAAACACCAGCATCGACAGGCTGGTGGCGAAACCGCAAGCCATCGAGAACAGCGAAAACAGCAGCACCGCCCAGATGAACACCTTCACCTCGCCGAAACGGCGGGACAGGAACCCCGTCATCGGCAAGGTAATCGCCTGTGCCACCGTGAACGAGGTGATCACCCAGGTCGATTGGTCCTGGCTTGCGGCCAGGTTGCCCGCGATCGTCGGCAACGACACGTTGGCGATGGTCATGTCCAGCACCTGCATGAAGGTGCCAAGCGACAAGCCGATGGTTGCCAGCGACAAACTCGCCGGACGGAATTCACCGAACGTGCCGCGCTTGGACTCGTTCTCGCGCAAGCCTTCGGCCAGTTCCTGGTCGACTTCGGGTGCATTCAAAGCTTTTGAAGTCATGGGTGTACGACGCTATTTGAAGAAAACGCTGTTGTGAAAAGTCCGGCCATGGATGGCCGTTCTGGTGCTGGCTAACTGCGATCCGTGAAGATTGACCTTGAATTGAACGAAGCAGCGATCATGGATGATCGCAAAATTAATGCCCCCCGGCGGGTGCGGTTCGCTTGATGAATGGCGGCTTGGCAAACCACACCACGCCTATCAGGGCCAGGAATATGAAACCGAGCACCACGAACAGGTGGTTGAAGGAAATCTGGGTGGCTTGCCGGGTAATTTCATGGTTGACGCCGGCGGCATATTGCCGGACGTGCCCGCCGGCATGGGCGATACCCTCGCGCACACGTCCGGAATAACCATTGATGTGTTCGGTGAGATTGGCGTGGTTGATCGCACTGCCGCGTTCCCACAGATACGTCACGATGGAAACGGCGAAGCTGCCGCCGAGCGAACGCAGGAAGGTCGCTAGTCCCGAACCCGCGGATACGTCGCGCCCGGTCAGATCGGACAGCAGGATGGTCAGGATTGGCAGGAAGAAGAACGCGACGCCCAGCCCCTGGATCAACTGCACCATGCCCACATGGTAGGCATCGACACCGGTGTTGAACCCGCCTCGCATGAAACAGGTCAGCCCGATCACCAGGAACGAGAACGACGCGAACCAGCGCAGGTCGAAACGTATCGCGTACTTGCCGATGATGAAACTCAGCAACAGCGGAAACACCCCGATCGGCGCCGAAACGATACCTGCCCAGATCGAGGTGTAACCGAGTGTCGACTGCATCCACAACTGCACCAGCAGGCTGGTCGAAAAGAACATCGCGTACGCCAGCACCATCGCGATGGTGCCCACCGCGAAGTTGCGATGCTTGAACAAGCGGAAGTCCACGATCGGCTCGTGGTCGGTGAATTCCCAGATCAGGAACACCGACAACGAAATCGCCGCGACGATGGCCAAGACCACGATGGTGGTCGAATGGAACCAGTCCAGCTCGTTGCCCTTGTCCAGCAGGATCTGCAACGCCCCCACGCCCAGGATCAAGGTAACCAGCCCAACCTTGTCGACGCGCGGTTTGTCGATGTGCTCGGGGCGTCCGCGCATCTGGCCAGCGACCACCATGGCTGCAAATATCCCGACCGGGATGTTGATGAAGAAAATCCAGTGCCATGAATAGGATTCGGTGATCCACCCGCCCAGCATTGGCCCCACGATCGGACCGCAGATCGCGATCATCGCGAGCATCGCCAATGCGGTGCCGCGTTTGTGCCCCGGATACAGCGACACCATCAGGCTCTGCGTGATCGGGTACATCGGGCCGGCCATGGCACCCTGCAAAGCGCGAAATACCACCAGCATGCCAAGGCTGGTGGAGAATCCGCACATCATCGAGAACAACGAAAACAGCAAGGTCGCCACAATGAATGGTTTCACTTCGCCGAAACGGCGCGTGAGGAATCCGGTCAGCGGCAACGCGATCGCATTGCACACCGTGAACGAGGTGATCACCCAGGTGGATTGGTCCTGGCTGGCGCCGAGGTTGCCCGCGATCGTCGGCAACGACACGTTGGCGATGGTCAGGTCCAGCACCTGCATGAACGTCGCCAGCGACAAGCCGACCACCGTCAGCCCGTGGCTCGGCGGCCGGAACTCGCCAACAAATCCGGCCGTCGCAGTGGCAGCAGTGGAAGCCATGGAGTCCTTGGGGTATCGAGCGGAACGGCTGTTGCGAAAGTCAGGCCGGGGAGCTCCTGGCCGTGGATGGAGGTTCTTGTGGCCGTTCTGTTGTTGGTTGACCGGACCTGATTGGCGCCGAGGCTCAGTCAGAGGTGACGGACCACCTGGAACGTCATCATTCCGGGTTCCATCGCCGATAAAGCCCGCAATGGCCCCGGAATGACGAGGTCTTTACCGGGGACTCGGCACCAATCAGACGGCCGAATGTTTCAATGCATGCAAAAAATTCAACGAAGTCGTGCCAACGCACGGTCACACGTCAATGCGCCGCGTGTGCCGACCCCGACGAGGCAACGGAAACACTGCCGCTATTGGCGCGGATGATCTTCGCGATCAACGCGTCGACCTTGGTCTCGTTGCGCGTATACACATCCGTGCTGAACACTGCATGTCGTGGCGGGTGCTGCGACAGCATTGGACCCTTCTGGTTGTGCAGGTTGACGTCGACGCTCATCGACAAGCCAATCCGCAGTGGATATTTTTCGAGGTCCTTGCGATCCAGCGAGATCCGTACCGGCAGGCGCTGCACGATCTTGATCCAGTTGCCGGAGGCATTCTGCGCGGGCAACAGCGAAAACGCGCTGCCAGTGCCGATGCCGAGGCCTTCCACATGACCGTGATAGGTCACCGACCCGCCGTATACATCCGAAGTCAGCGTCACCGGCTGGCCGATGCGCATGTCCGTCAACTGGGTTTCCTTGAAGTTGGCGTCCACCCACACCTGATCGAGCGGCACTACCGCCATCAATGGCATGCCCGGTTGCACGCGCTGGCCGACCTGCACGGTGCGCTTGGCGACATAACCCGAGACCGGCGCCACCAACGTGGTGCGCTGGTCGTCCAGCCACGCCGCGCGTACTGCGGCCGCCGCAGCCTTCACGTCCGGGTGCGACGCTATCTTGGTATCCGAAACCAGCGCCGTGGTGGTGGCCAGTTGCGCCTTGGCCGCCGCCAACGCACTTTCGGAGGTGGTCAGCGCATCGCGCGCGTGCGCCACTTCCTCGGCCGAAACCGCACCGGAATCCGCCAGGCCCTTGCGGCGCTTGTAGTCGGCGCGAGCCTGCGCAACCGCCGCTTCGCGCGCGGCAACATCGGCCCTGGAACTGTGCACGGTCGAGTACAAACCGCGCACCTTGCGCACGGTCTGCGCCAACTTGGCCTCGGTTTGCGCCAACGCGACGTCGGCATTGGACGGATCCAGCTTCACGAGCGGCTGGCCTGCGCGCACGTAATCATTGTCATCGGCGCCGATGCTGATGACGGTGCCCGGCACCTGCGGCGTGATCTGCACCACGTTGCCACCGACATAAGCATCGTCGGTGCTCGCGTACCAGCGCGCGACGAGGAAGTAGTACAGCGCCCACACGATCGCGACGACCACGATCACGCCGACCAGACCGCGCAGCAGCCAGCGACGCTTGCGCAAACGCTGCGCCTTCATGCGTTCGGCTGGATCGTCTTCGACGACGGGATTGGGGTTGATGGGAGAAGTCATCGACGTACCTTGGATTGGGTTTTGGAGTCGGAATTGGTAGCGAGCGACGGCACGTCGTCCGCGGGCTTGAAGCCGCCGCCGAGCGCCTCGTTGAGCGTGACCCAGGACTCGCTGCGGCGAGTTTCCAGTGTGGCCAGTTGCTGCTCGGCGGTGATCAGTTCCTGACGCACGCTGAGTGCTTCGAGGTAGTTGCCGACGCCGGCGCGATAGCGTTGCATCGCCAGTTTGTAGGCTCTCGCCGCGCTGCTGCGCGCGGTGCGGGCGTCATGCACTTCGCTGCCGAGCGAACGCAGGTCGTCGGTCTGGGATGCGACCTGGTTGATCGCATGCACCACCGTCTGGTTGTATTGCGCGACCGCGACGTCACGCGCGGCGTCCTTGCCCGCGAGGTTGGCGCGCAGCGCGCCGCCTTCGAACAACGGCAGACTGATCGCCGGCGATGCAGTGTAAAAACGATTCTGCAGGGAAAACAGGTTCATGCCCGACGGCGCGATCAAGCCCGCCAGCGAGCTGATGCTGATGTTCGGCAGAAACTTCGTCTTGGCAACCTTGATGTCCTGGCTGGCCGCTTCCACGCGCCAACGCGCGGCGACCACGTCCGGCCGACGTCCCAGCAGATCGGCCGGCAGGTCGCTCGGCAACACCAGTGCGGGGATCGCTGGCAACGTGGGTTGCTGGATGGCCAGCGCCCGATCGGGACCCTTGCCGAGCAGCGCCGCCAACACCAAGCCGTCGGTCCGTACCGCATTGTCGGCCGCCTCGAGATGCGCGCGCGCGGTGGCGGTTTCGCCGTCGATCCGCGCCAACTGGAACTGGCTGTCGATACCGCGGGCGACGCGTTTTTTTGTCAGATTCAGGAAATCCTGGGCACGTTGCAGTTCGGCACGCGCGAACTTGCGCTGGGCGTACGCGCCGGCCAACCCGAAATATGCCTGCACCACGTCGGCCGAGAGTTTCAGGCGCGCGGCTTGCACGTCGACTTCAGCCGCGCGGGCCTGGCCGACCGCGGCCTGCCACGCAGCACGTTTGCCACCCCACAAATCGATGTCCCATTTGAAACTGAGGTAGCCGTAGCGGATGACGCCGAAGTGGCCGTTCGCGATCGGCGGCATGATCGGCGGCACCCGCGCACCGGCGATGCTGGCGCCGCCGTTCAGGGTCGGTTTGCGCTTGGCATCGGCGACGTTGGCCGCCGACAGCGCCACGCGCACCCGCGCATTCACCAGCGTCATGTCGGGGTTGTCCGCCAACGCTTCGTCGACCAGCTTGTCGAGTTGCGCATCGCCGATTGCCTTCCACCAACCGGCTTGCGGCCATGCCGCCGGGTCGAGTTTCACGCCGGCCAGACTGCGCGCGGCGTGCAGGTTGTCCGGCGCGATCGGCGTGGCGGTCGAATGCAGCCCGCCGGTGCTTGCGCAGCCGCCAAGCAAGCCGGCAAACAGCAACACGGCGAACGCGTAACGGTGCCCTGAAACCGGAAGTGTCATGACAAATGCCGAAGGAAAAGAGGATAAGTTTGGGGCCGGATGAAATGAAATCAATCCGATTCGTGCTGCTCGCGCGTTTTGCGAAGACCGTCCACCGCGCGCGCCAGGGCACCATGCAGCAGTTCGCGCTCACGCGCCGTGGTGCTGGCGAAAGTCTGGCCGGCCACCGCGTCGCAATAACCGATGACGCGTTTGCGCAGAGCCTTGCCCTGCACCGTCAGCTCGAGCCGCAACGCGCGCCGGTCATCCGGGTCCGGCACCCGTTTCAGGTAGCCGCGCTGTTCCAGCTTGTCCAGCAGCCGCGTGAGCGCACCGGGGTTGTAGTGCAGCGCACGCGCCAACTCGACCGGGGTCATCGGATCCTCATGGCCCAGCAGTTTGAGCGCGAGGAATTGGGTGAAGTTGAGTTCCACGCCTTGGCGCCCCATTTCCCGCTCGACGGCGTAAACGAATTCCGCGCGCAGGCGCCCGACCAGCCGGCAAAGCTGGAAGGAACTGTCCGGGGTGGCGATTGCAGCACGATTCATGCCGGAGATGATACTGTCTCGGCTGTATTTGTCAAGGCAATTATATTCACGGCAACAGAACAGCCAACCCCGCATCGGCTCGATCCAACAATCAATCAACAAGAACAACAAGGAGTACCACCATGCTTCGTCCATGGCATGCGTTTCTTGCGGCAGCCTGTCTCGTGGTCTGTGGCCCTGCACTGGCGGCGAATTTCGACGTCGTGGCGGGTCCCAGCGTGACGTCCTCGGAACGCACCACCACGGCGGTCTTCGCCAGTGCATTCGGCACCGCCCCGGCCGACGGGAAAATCCATTTCGCGCCGATTGCAACGGTTGGCTGGCTGGATTCCCGCAATACCCGCAACGACGACCTGAACCACGAGGTCGCGCTCGCCGCGGGCGGCGTGCGTCTCGACGCCGCCAACCGGCACTGGTTCGCCAGCGAACAAATTGCCTACACCAGCACCCGCACCGACGCGCTGTCCAGCCGCTTCGAATTCATGACCAGCGCCGGCTGGCAGGACGGGCACTTCATCGTCATGCTGAGGCATGTTTCCAACGCACACCTGCTCGGTGGCGGCAAGAATCTGGGTGAGACGATGCTGTTGGCCGGCATGCGCTGGTGAATGCCACTGCACGATGACGGCGGATCCGGCGCTGTGCGCCTTGATCCGCCCTACGCCGCTTCGCAACCGGCGTAGGTTGGGCTGACGCCGGCTTCACCGGCGGAAGCCCAACACGGTCCGCGCATCACGTTGGGCTTCGCAGAGCTCAGCCCAACCTACGCCGCCTTCGTGCCCGGCCGGCGGCGGCACGCAGCCGAGGATTTCAATCGCCTGTTGCGACCGGCCGCGCCGGATTACTCACCCACCCGCTCCACGACGGCGCGAACAGGCGCGAGCCGCGCAGCCCCGCCGCCTCCATCGCCAGCAGGTTGTGGCAAGCGGTGACGCCCGATCCGCACATGTGCACGACGTCCTCCGGTGCATGCGCGCCCAATGCAGCGACGAATTCCGAGCGCAGCGCTTGCGCAGGCTTGAAGTGCCCGTCGGCGTCGAGGTTCTGCGAGAACGGCCGGTTATGCGCACCTGGTACGTGACCGCCCACCCGGTCGATCGGTTCATGTTCACCGCGAAACCGCGGCGCAGCGCGCGCGTCGAGCATCAGGGTGGATGGCTGCGCGCGCAGCTTTTCGAGTTCCGGGTAATACACCACCGCATGGTTTTCGAGGTCGAGCGTGACCGGCGACGTCGCGCGAGTCTTCGCGACCCCGGATTCGACCGGCAAATCCGCTTCACGCCACGCGCGCCAACCACCATCCAGTACCTGCGCATCGATCCGTGCGGTGCGCAGCATCCACCACAGACGCGCCGCGGCCAACGCGCCACCGGCATCGTCGTACGCCACCACGCGCATGCCGCGCCGCCAGCCCCAACGCGACAAGGTTTGCGCGAACGCCGGCACATCCGGCAACGGATGCCGGCCCAGGCCCTGCTTCGACAGGTCGGAAAGATCACGGTCGAGGCTCGCATACACCGCCCCGGGGATGTGCGCCTCCAGAAAGTCACGTTCGCCTTTTCCGGGGTCGGCCAATCCAAACCGGCAATCGACGATCAACACGGAATCATGCTGAAGCGCCGCCAGTGCCTTGGCTTCAATCAGTACCGCAGTTTCGTTTTTCATGCGCAGGCTCCTGCTGGCACAGTGGCCAGTGACAGATCATGGAGCACCAAGGTGAATTCGCTTCCCGGACCCATCACGTCAATAATTCCATCCGCCGCATCAAATTCACCAACATTGCCGCCGTCGCGCCCCAGATACGCGGTTCGACGCCAGCATATTCATACACCGTACGAGGTGTGCCGTGCGAGCGGTATTCGAACTGGCGCAGGTTTTCCGGATCGAGCAAAAACGCAAGCGGCACCTCGAATATCTTCGCCACTTCTTCCGGCTGTGGTACCAGCACGGCGTTGCCAGCCAGCCGCGCGACTACCGGTGTCACGCAAAAACCGCTGACCGTCTCAAGGCGATCGAGAAAACCGAGCGGCTCCGCCGCGTCCGGATCCAGTGCGACTTCCTCGTGACTTTCGCGCAGTGCCGTCGCGATCGGACCCGAGTCGCCGTGGTCGGTGCGGCCACCCGGGAAACTGACCTGGCCCGCGTGGCGCACCAAGTCATCGCGGCGCAGGGTGAACACCACCTGCGGCTCCGGCACATCGCGAATCGCCATCAACACTGCCGCGTCCGTGCGCGGGCCGTCACCGATCAGATCGAGCAGATGATCATGGTTCCAGCCCGGCGATGCGGGCGGAGATTCCAGCGGATGCAGCGCGCGCACCACGGCATCGAGCGAAGCCCTCATGACTGCGCCGGCGGCGGCCGCAGCGGCTGCACCTCGCGTATCCAGTGTCGGCGTTCCTCGTCACTCATGCCGCTCCATTTCGCAATCTCGGCGAGCGTGCGTCGACACCCCCGGCACAGGCCGCTTGCGTCCATGGTGCATACGCCGATGCAGGGGCTGACCGGTGCTTCGTCGAGGCTGGATGGTGCAATTTGCATTCGCCAAGCGTAGCGCAACCATCGCGAACCGCTGAAGAAACCGCTCGCGACGGCAGATTGCGTGACGCCGACCAGCGTGGTAGCCCAGAAAAAGTCTTTACGCCATCATTCCGGGACAGCACACCAGCGGCGTAGGGCGGATCAAGGCGCGCGCGCGGAAGCGCCAGCGCCGACTGCGCCGCAGGAGCGGCGCGAACGGCGAAGCCGGGCCCGAAGGGCCGAAAGGCAGGATGCCTGGAGTTTTCCGTCGCTGCGCGGCTTGATCAGGCCTGCTGGAACGCTTACGGCTTGACGCCCAGCAAACGTATATTGAACACCAGCGCCTCGTTCGGGCCGATCCGTGGTAGGTCGCCGCGAATGCCGTAGGCCTGATCGGGCGGTACGAAAACCTGCCAGCGGTCGCCGACATGCATCCGCGTGATCACGTCGCGCCAGCCGGGAATCATGTACCTCACCGGGAACACCACCGGCTTGCCGCGATCTTCGGTGTTGTTGAATACCGTGCCGTCCAGGAACGCGCCGCGGTACTGCAAGGTCACCTGGCTGTTGATAGTCGGGCTTTTGCCGCCATCGTCACCTTTCTTGAGAACCTTGTACTGCACGCCGGACGGCAGCGTAATCACGCCGGACTTGCTCTTGTTGGTGGTGAAAAAACTCTGCGACTTCTGGAGATTGGCGGCAGCGAGTTTCTGATACGCGGCGCGCGCCTGGGCGATCATCTTGTGCTGCATCGCCTCGATGACCTGACGCATGGCTTGCGGCGAATATTCCGGCTTGCTGCGCGAATAGCCGTCGCGCACCCCGCGCAATATGGTCGCGATGTCGACATCGAGCTTGCGCCGGCCAAGGTCCAAGCCGGCTTCGTAACCCAACGCGTAGGAAAGCTCGGAGCGGTTCGCCGCGGGCGCCGCCGAGGACTTCGGAGGATGCGCGAAGGCGCGGTCGAGCGGCCACAGCACGCCGGCCATCAACACCATCACGATGACGATCCTGCTCATGTCGGTTGCCAATTCCTCAAGTCTGCTCCGTACCAACCGTGATCCGCACTTTGCCGTCATCTTGGAGCCCGAATGGCCGCGAAGGTTCCCGAGTCTAATGCCCCGCCGGCTTCCGTTCGCCCGCCGTTACGCGCAAGTCGAGGCGATTTTCGGGCGGCGCCAGCGGGCAAGTCGCGTAGGGCGTGAAAGCGCACGGCGGATTGTAGGCCTTGTTGAAATCAAGCACGATTTTGCCACCCGTCGGCATGTCGGCGTACACGAACCGTGCCGCGCCGTAGGTTTCCCTGCCCGACGTGGCGTCGGCAAAGATGAGGAACAGTTGCGTATCGCCCGGTGCTTCCAACACCGGAAACAGTTCGAAGTGCTGCCCTTCGTGTTCGAACACGGCCTTGCCGGGCGCTGGATAATTTTCGATGGTTCCAATCACCGTGCCGGTGGCGAGCTGGAACGGCGGATCGCGTGGCAACCAATCGGCGACCACGCGCCAAGCGGGATCGACCGGGAACCGATCCACGCCGCGAAACTGCGTGCGTGTTGCGGCCTCGCTGTCGCGCACCCGCAAACCCTTCCGGCCGCCGCGGTCGATCGCAATGAAACTGACTGACCCGAAAGCAATCGTGGTTGGCTTGGCGTGACTGTCATCGCACAACACCGCGCGCGTCTTCGACGCGCCATCGATGGTTGTACCGGCAGCGGGATCGAGCGTGATGGCGAGCGTGTCGCCATCAGCCCATTCGATGACACCAAGCCGCGCAGGTGTCTTCGCCAGCACGATGTCGTTGTCTTCGGTGCTGCCGATCGTGTTCGCACCCGGCTTCAGCCATTCCAGGCCGACCAGGCTCAACCAGCCATCCGGGGCGGTCAGGCGCTCGATGCGCCCGGCATGCCAGGTTTCGATTTCCTGTTGATACGCGTCGGTAATTTGTGTCACTGAATCAACTCCATGACCATTCGCCAATTTGTGGAACGGCCAACCATCACCGTCCCCTCAAAAACAACTTGTCCAGTTCCGCGATCGACAATTGTGTCCAGGTCGGTCGCCCATGGTTGCACTGGCCCGAGCGTTCGGTCGTTTCCATCTCGCGCAACAAGGCGTTCATTTCGGGAATGGTAAGGCGCCGGTGCGCGCGCACCGAACCGTGGCAAGCCATCGTCGACAACAATTCGTTTTGCAAGGCTTCCAGACGCCGCGAGTTGCCGTGTTCGGCCAGTTCAGCAAGCACGTCGCGCGCCAATTGTGCTGCGTCGGCGCCTTCCAGCAAGGCCGGGATCCGGCGTGCGGTGACCTGACGCGGCCCGCTTCGATCGAGTTCCAGACCGTACGCGGCCAGGGTCCCGGCATGTTCCTCGGCGGCGGCGGCTTCGCGCTCGCTGACGGCGATCGCTTCGGGCACCAACAAATGTTGTGAGCGTACCTGGTTGGCGTCGCGCGCCGCTTTCAGCTTTTCGTAGGTGACTCGTTCGTGTGCCGCGTGCATATCTACCAGCACCATGCCGTCGGCGTTCTCGGCAAGGATGTAGATGCCGGCGAGCTGCGCGAGCGCGTAGCCGAGTGGCGGGGCTGAACCCGGCTCGACGTCCGCCATGTAGGGAGGCTTGGGTCTCGCAACGGCCCGATCTTCGCCGAGCAGCGCGGAGTACGGATCGGCTGGGGCCTCGTGTACGCCCAATCCAAACTGACGAAAACCGGGGTCAGGTTCGACTTTTCCCGCTGCTGGCCTGCCCGCCGGGTCAAACGAATGAAAAGTCGAACCTGACCCCGCTTCCGGCCTCGCATCCGCTCCCGCGCGCGTTTGCGCGACCACATCGTGCAATGCATGGAACAGGAAATCGTGCACCAGACGCGCATCGCGGAAACGTACTTCGCGCTTGGCGGGATGCACATTGACGTCGACCGCAGCGGGATCGAGTTCCAGGAACAACACGTATGCCGGATGCCGGCCGTGGTACAGCACGTCCTCGTAGGCTTGGCGCACGGCGTGTGCGACGCTCTTGTCGCGTACCAGTCGTCCGTTGACGTGGAAGTATTGCTGGTCGGCCTGGGCGCGCGAAGCGGTCGGCAAGCCGATCCAGCCGCGCAACGACAACCCCGCTGCCGCATGTTCGATGCGCAGGCAGTTCTGCGCGAACGTTTCGCCCAGCAATTCACCCGCGCGTTGCAGTTGCGCTGATTCATCCGATGCCGGCTTCAGCATCCGCACCGGCTTGCCGTTGTGGATGAGGCGAAATTCCACCGCGGGCCGCGCCAACGCAAGCGAGCGCACCAGCTCGTCGATGTGGCCGAATTCGGTACGTTCGCTGCGCAGGAACTTGCGTCGCGCTGGCACCGCGTGGAACAGATCGCGCACTTCAATGGAGGTGCCGGGCGGATGCGCGGCGGGTCGTGCCGCGCCTGCCTGGCCACCGTCGATCCGCGTGCCTTGTGTGTCCGCGGCGCGCCGCGAGGTGATCGACATCCGCGACACCGACGCGATCGAGGCCAGGGCTTCGCCGCGGAAACCCATGCTGGCGACACGGGTCAGGTCATCGAACGTCGCGATCTTGCTGGTCGCATGCGGCGCCAGCGCCAACGGCAATTCGTCCGGGGCAATACCGGCACCATCGTCGCGCACCCGTATCAGGCGCATGCCGCCCTGCTCGATCTCGATCTCGATGCGATGCGCGCGCGCATCGAGGCTGTTCTCGGCCAGTTCCTTGACCACCGACGCGGGGCGCTCGATCACCTCGCCAGCAGCGATCTGGTTGATGAGTTCAGGCGAAAGCAGGTGGATGGAAGACATCGCACGCAGCATAGCGGATGGCAGGACAAAAAGATTTTGGACACGGATCAACACGGATAAGAGCGGATTGGTTTTCAGTGGCGCATGTGAGTTCGCGCCAATCCGTGTCAAATACTCAAGAAGAATCCACAGGGTCAATTTGACGGGAGTGCGGATCGCTTTCGCTCGATCCGCTTTGATCAGCGTCAATCCGTGTCAAAGGCTCCTTTCTGGCTGCCCCGTGCCTCAGCCAGCGCCATCACCTGAAACGATGCGATAGCACGGCACATACTTCCTGCCCGGCAATTTCATTCGGTGCTGCGCCACGAAACTCTTGAGCAGTGTATCCAGCGCATGCATGAAACCGGGGTCACCGTGGATCTCGTACGGGCCGTGCTCGTCGATCTGGCGCATGCCCTCTTCCTTGACGTTGCCCGCGACAATGCCCGAGAACGCGCGACGCATGTCGGCGGCAAGTTCGTGCGGCGGTCGTCCGCGATGCAGGTCCAATGCCGCCATCGCAGCGTGGCTCGACCGGAAGGGTTGCTGGAACGACAGGTCGACGTTGAGTTCCCAGTTGAAGAAAAACGCATCGTGCTGTTCCACGCGATGGTCGCGCACGCTCTCGATGCCGGCCTGCATCGCGTGCGCGACCGCCACCGGATCTTCGATGATGATGCGATAGCGCTGCGCGGCAGCCTCGCCCAATACCAGGCGCAGGAACTTGTCGATCTGCTCGAAATACGCTGCCGACGACTCAGGACCAGTGAACACCAGCGGGAACGGCAGGTTCGCGTTGGCGGGATTGAGCAGGATGCCGAGCAGATACAGGATTTCCTCACAGGTACCGACGCCGCCCGGAAACACGATGAAACCGTGGCCGACCCGCACGAAAGCTTCGAGACGCTTCTCGATGTCTGGCAGGATCACCAGGCTGTTGACGATCGGATTGGGTGACTCGGCGGCGATGATGCTGGGTTCGGTCAAGCCGATGTAGCGGTTTTCGTAGTGCCGCTGCTTGGCATGCGCGATGGTCGCGCCCTTCATCGGCCCCTTCATCGCGCCTGGCCCGCAACCGGTGCAGATATCCATGCCGCGCAGGCCGAGCTGGTAGCCGATGCTCTTGGAGTAATCGTATTCCTCGCGCGAGATCGCATGCCCGCCCCAGCACACCACCAGGTTGGGATCAAAACGCGCGCGCAGCACCCGCGCATTGCGCAGGATGTCGAACACTGCGTGGGTAATGCCGCTTGACTCGGCAAGGTCGAACTCGCCCGATTTCAGCTTGGTCGACACGTACACGATGTCGCGCATCACGGCAAACAGCAGCTCGTTGGTGCCGCGGATGATCCTGCCGTCCACGAACGCCTGGGCCGGCGCATTTTTCAGATCCAGCTTGACGCCACGGTCCTGTTGCAACACCTCGATATCGAAATCAGGATATTGATCGAGCATCGCGCGCGCGCTGTCCTGCATCGCGCCGGACGTCAACACCGCCAGCGCACACGAACGCAACAGGTTGTGCAATCCCGACGAGGTGGCATCGCGCAGCCGCGCGATCTCGTTGCGCGACAGCAGGTCCAGCGTGCCCGCCGGCACGATCTGGGCATTGACCGTCGCAGGTCGCGCAGTATCCACGTAAGCAAGATCGTTCATGAGCAAGGTTCGTTCGAGGAAGCTGTTGTGAAAAATGAGGCCACGGAGCGCTTTGCCGCGAATGGCGGCTTTATGGCCATTCTGGTGTCGGGTGACCGAAAGGGTCGATGATAACGATCGACCCACCGGAACGGACGATCGCACAAACAATCCATGGAAGTACATGCAGGGCGGACAAGCGCAGCAGGTTATTCGGAACTTCCCTAACCCGCACGCAGGTATGCCTCCACCCCACCCATGATCATCTGCGCCGACAGCGCGATCAGCAGCATGCCCATCACGCGCTCCACGGCGGCCAGCACACTCTCGCCCAGGAACTTGAACAACCAGGTCGAGCCAATCAGGATCGCGGCGGTGGCGAGCCACGCGATCAACAGTGCCACGCCCCATTCGACCTCGCGACCGGGCTGGGCGCTGGTCATCAGCAACAGTGTCGCCATCGCGGATGGCCCCGCGACACCCGGAATCGCCAGCGGCACGATGAAGGGTTCGCCGTGTCCCACCGGACCGAAAATACCGCCATCCTTCGGTGGGAACACCATCTTGATCGCGATCAGGAACAGCACCACGCCGCCGCCGACACTGATGGCTTCCTGCCGCAATTGCATGATCGACAACAGCTCGCGGCCACCAATGAGAAACGCGACCAGCACCGCGAGTGCGATCAGCAGTTCGCGCACCATCACCCAGCGGCGTCGCTTGGGCGGGACGTCTTTCAGGATCGACAGGAAGAACGGCACGTTGCCCGGGGCGTCCAGCACCAGGAACAACGTGATGCACGCCGACACGATGGTCATTTGGCTTTGCATGGGACTACCTTCATGCGGGACTCGGGACTCGGGACTCGGGACTCGGGACTCGGGACTCGGGACTCGGGACTCGGGACTCGGGACTCGGGACTC
>JBOHYW010000025.1:0-27633 GCA_050738155.1 Rhodanobacteraceae bacterium | reverse complement strand
AGGTGATGGGTTCGGAAGGCTATCTGATCAACGAGTTCCTCGCCGAGCGCAGTAGCCGCCGCACCGATCGGTGGGGCGGCTCGGCGGAAAACCGGATGCGTTTTCCCGTGGAGATCGTGCGTCGCACGCGCGCAGCAGTGGGCCGTGACTTCATCATCATCTACAGACTGTCGATGCTGGATCTGGTCGATCGCGCGCAGGCTTGGGACGAGATCGTCGCGTTGGCAAAACAAGTCGAAGCCGCTGGCGCGACGCTGATCAATACCGGCATCGGTTGGCACGAGGCACGCATCCCGACCATCGTTACCTCGGTGCCGCGCGCGGCGTTCACCTGGGTGACGCGGCGCATGCAGGAACACGTGCACATTCCGCTGATCACCACCAACCGCATCAACCTGCCGGATGTCGCGGAAGCGGTGCTGGCGCACGGCGATGCTGACATGGTTTCGATGGCGCGTCCGTTGCTGGCCGATCCAGACTGGGTGAACAAGGCGCGCGCAGGTCGCGCCGCGCTGATCAACCCTTGCATCGCCTGCAACCAGGCCTGCCTCGATCACGTATTCGAGAACAAGCGCGCGTCGTGCCTGATGAACCCGCGTGCATGTTTCGAAACCGAGCTGGTCGATGCCGCGTTGCTGCAAAAAAAACGCTTTGCAGTGGTTGGCGCGGGACCAGCCGGCTTGGCGTGCGCCACCACACTGGCGCAACGCGGACACAACGTTACGCTGTTCGAACAGTCCAATGAGATCGGCGGGCAGTTCAACCTCGCCAAACGGATTCCGGGCAAGGAGGAATTTGCCGAACCGATGCATTACTGGGGCAACCTGCTCGCGCAACTCGGGGTCGAGATCCACCTGGGCATGCACGCCGACGCGGCGATGTTGCAAGCACAAGGATTCGACGCCGTGATCGTCGCGACCGGCGTCACGCCACGCGACCCACACATCCTGGGGCAGGAGCATCCAATGGTGATCGGTTACCACGACGCCGTGATGGGCACGCGCGCGGTCGGCCAGCGCGTCGCGATCATCGGCGCTGGCGGCATCGGTTTCGATGTCGCCGAATTCCTGACCCAAGCTGCGCCCTCGCCTACCACGGACATTGCGCGCTGGACGAAGGAATGGGGTGTGGATACCACCTTCGAAGAACGCGGCGGTCTGGGCAAGGCCGATGTGGAGGCGTCACTGCGCGAGGTATGGCTGTTGCAACGCACCGCCGGCCGGCCCGGCAAGCGGCTCAACAAGACCACCGGCTGGGTGCATCGCGCGGCACTGAAAGCCAAGGGCGTGAAGATGCTGGGCGGCGCGAGCTACGAAAAGATCGACGATGCCGGCTTGCACGTCATGCTCGATGGCAAATCGCAAACCCTGCCCGTCGACAACGTGATCATTTGCGCAGGCCAGGAATCCAATCGAACGCTCGCTGATGAATTGATCGCGCTTGGCATCCCGGTCCATGTGATTGGCGGCGCCGATGTTGCCGTTGAGCTCGACGCCAAACGTGCGATCCGCCAGGCAACGGAGTTGGCGGCAACACTGTAGGAGCGGCCCATGGCCGCGATTCGAGTTGGCGCGATCAACACAGTAGCCCGCGTCAAGCTGTCAATGCGCCGTCCATGGCACGAAAATCCCATGGTCGCGAGCGCGCTCGCTCCTACCAAAGCAAGTCGAGACATGATTTCCTAATGGCGGAATGTTGCAAACACCGATGACCCGTTCAATCGAAGATCCAGGCCGTCGTTGTAGTTGCCGTGATGCTGGTGCAGGCGGACGTCGATGTCGTACTCGGCGCTGATACCGAAATGCCGGGTCATGCTAATCAAAAGGTTCGCAGCGATGCGGTTCACAACGCCCCGACATCAGCAAAAGCTCACGTGCTGGACATTACGCTGAGCACGATCGCAGCCCGAGTGGATGCACACAACGTCGATGAAAAACGGCTGAGTGCTTGAAACAAACCGTCGCAATACCCACCTTTGAGCGTTGATTACTGCACCTTGTACGCTGCCCACGGCTACGCTCGACGCGCAATTTTCCACGTGAAAATCACAAGGAGATCCCGATGAAGCTTTACAGTTTTTCAGGTTCGTGTGCACTGGCCACCCACATCGTGCTGGCGTGGATCGACGAGCCTTATGAAGTGCAAATGATCCAGAAGGATGACCTCGGCAAGCCTGAAATGCTGAAGCTCAACCCGAACCACCAGGTGCCGATCCTCGACGATGGCGGTTGGGTGCTGTACGAAAACTCCGCGATCCTGAATTACCTCGCCGACAAGTTTCCGGAAGCGAAATTGGGTGGTGATGGCACGCCGCGCGCGCGCGCAGAGGTCAACCGCTGGCTGGCAATCGTCAATTCCGACGTGCACCCAGCCTACAAGCCATTGTTCGGCTCGACGGCTTATCTCGAAGACGAAGCAGCGGTCGACAAGACAAAAAACAATGCACGCAAGATTTTGCGCCACTACTTCGAACAGTTCGATGCGCAGCTCGGCAAGCACGATTGGCTGGCCGGAGAACGTTCGATTGCCGACCCGTACCTGTTCGTCATGTTGCGCTGGGCCAAGGCCGTCAAGGTCGACTTGTCCGGACTCGAGCACCTGAAGAACTTCGAGAAACGCATGCGTGCCGACGCCGGCGTGCAAAAAGCCTTGAAGGCCGAGAACCTCGATCAGCCGAAGTAAGGTCGCCGCCCGCCGGCGCCAGCACCGACCCGGGCTGGTGTCGAGACGCACGACATCAGTGCAGGGGCAGGTTCACGATCAGTGGCGCTGCAAGCGCAGCACCCGCCTTCAGCCGCCCCTGATCGTCGAAACGGCTCCACTGGCTGTTCGCGACGGCATGCAACTTGTCTTGCGCGATGGCCAGCAGCGTGGGTTCCGGAACCAGTGGATCGTTGGCTTCCAGCACCTTCGACGACGTGATCGCGAGTCCCGTGTCGTCCAGATGGAGGCGGATGATGCGCTGCGGCTGGGTGCTGTTTTCGGTCACCACCAGATCATGCCCGTATCGAACCATGCCGTCGATGCCATACACGCAAACATCGGCGGGCGCATGCACCCGGGCCAACTTGTTCGCCTCAAGGTCATAGGCAAACAGACCGCCAACATAGTCGGCGACATACAGCAAACGTCCGTCCCGCGACAATGCCAGCCCCTGCGCCGAGCGCAACCTGCCGGCCGGCGTCAGCGGCGCGAGAGCCTTTGCACCCGGTTTCAGTACATACACACCACCATTGCCGTCAGCGACGTACACCGTGCCGTCCGGCGCCACGGTCAGGTCGTTGAATTGGTGTTTCTGCCCGTCGTGCGGCACCGGGTACTTCGCCAACAAGGCTCCGCTGCGCAAGTCGAAGCGAAACAATGCGGTGCGGCCATCATCCTCAGTCACGAAGCCCTGGGCCTGCGGCAGAGCTGCGCTGGTTGCCCACAACGCGTCGTGTTCGGCATCCACACGAATGCCGAACACGCCCCACAAGCCGGAGCTGCGGTCGGCGAAAGTGCTGATCTGCCCACCATGCACGCGCACGATCTTGCGCAGGTGCACGCTCGAGACAAAGAAATCTCCATCCGAGGAGTCGTAGGCAATGCCCTCGGGCAGGAATGCCTTGTCCTTCAATCGGAAAGCGGATTCAGCCCGGCCCACGGGTTCGAGATTCGCCGCGAACCGCTTTGCCAATGATTCGAATCCCGGTGCGTTCCGCAGCGACGCGAAATCGGCTTGTTTGCGAATGTCGAAATGCAGGCCCATGTCCGCCAATTGATCCAATGCCGCCAAGGCACCCTTGCTGTCGCCGCGATCGGCGCGTGCAATGGCGAGCAAGTAGATGCCCTGGGGGAAACCCGGCAGCAACTTCAGGAGTCGACCGAGGTCACTTTCCATGGCCTTGTAGTGGCGCGCCTTGTGCGCAGCATTGATCTTCGCCGCCAGCGCATCGACACCGTCCGCACCGAACGCGGGCACGGAAAGAACCAGCATCAAAGCGGCACATAGCAAAAGCCCCATCCCGAAACGGGATGGGCCAGAGGACAAAAACCTGCGAGGTGCACATACGGTTTGCACGGTCTCAGCGCTTCTCGATGGGCACGTAGGCTTGATCCTCCGGTCCGGTGTAGTTTGCACTCGGGCGGATGATCTTGCCGTCCTGGCGCTGCTCGATCACATGCGCGCTCCAACCTGACGTCCGTGCGACCACGAACAATGGCGTGAACATCGCGGTCGGCACGCCCAGCATGTGGTAGACACTGGCCGAATACCAATCGAGATTCGGAAACATCTTCTTGATCTCGGCCATCACGTTCTCGATGCGCTCGGACACCTCGAACAGCCGCGGATTGCCACCGTCGGTGCACAGCTTGCGCGAAATTTCCTTGATGATCTCGTTGCGCGGATCGGACACCGTGTATACCGGATGGCCGAAGCCGATCACGATCTCCTTGTTGGCCACGCGCCGGCGAATGTCGGCCTCGGCTTCGTCGGCGGTGCGGTAGCGCGAAATGATTTCCATCGCGACTTCGTTGGCACCGCCATGCTTGGGACCGCGCAGCGCACCGACCGCGCCGGTGATCGCCGAATACATGTCCGAGCCGGTACCTGCGATCACGCGCGCGGTGAAGGTGCTGGCGTTGAATTCGTGCTCGGCGTACAGCACCAGCGACTTGTCCAGTGCGTTCGCATGCAGGTCGCCGGGGGCCTGGCCATGCAGCAAGTGCAGGAAATGCGCGGCGATGGATTCGTCGTCGGTTTCCACCTCGATGCGACGGCCGTTGTGCGAGAAGTGATACCAGTAAAGCAGCATCGAGCCGAAGCTCGCCATCAGGCGGTCGGCGATGTCGCGCGCGCCGGTGACGTTGTGGTCATGCGCTTCCGGCAGAACGGTGCCCAGCACCGAGCAACCGGTGCGCATCACGTCCATCGGATGGGTGGACGCCGGCAGCAACTCGAGCGCCGCCTTGACCGGCTGCGGCAAGCCACGCAGACGCTGCAACTTCGCACGATACGCGTTCAACTCCGCCCAGGTCGGCAGATATCCGTGTACCAGCAGATACGCGACTTCCTCGAAGGTCGCCTTGGTCGCGAGATCCTTGATGTCATAGCCGCGGTAGTGCAAGTCGTTGCCGCTGCGGCCGACCGTGCACAGCGCGGTGTTGCCGGCGGCGACGCCGGAAAGCGCCACGGACTTCTTCGGTTTGGGTAAAGCCTGCTTGGAATCGTCGCTCATGTTTCAAACCTCTTGATAAAAACGGTTGTTGCATCACCCATGGAATTGATCAGCCTTGGGAACATGTGGACAGGAATCCACCGACTGACCCTTGCGATAGTCATGGCTCAGGGGATCATGCACAGTCGTCCAGTAATCGCCCAGCGTGGATGCGTAACAAATTCGGATGGATACATCATGAAAATAGCCTTGGCGGAAGTGCTTCCAGGCCGCCAGTCCATGCACGACCAGAAAATTCACATGCTTGCCCGCTGGCAGCACGGAATCATTGATCGAGGATTGGATGAAAGCAAGGTCAGAGAGGCCCAGCGCCTTCACCACATGATCCCAGTCCGGCTGCGGCTTGCCGTCCACTTCGACCACGACGCTGCGCACGATGGCCGGTCCCACCCCGGAGTTCTGCACGACAAGAAAGCCGCCGTGGCTCTCGATCTCGCCCTTTTCGTTCACGGCAACATGGCCAACTTCGTCAGGAAGTGCGTCGGCCTCGCCAATACTCATATACGGCCATACCTGCGCGCGCACCTGCTGGCGCTCGACGTACGCGGTGTAGCCGGCGACGATCAAGGCAAGCAGCCCGACCAGCGACGCGATGATTGCGGCCAGTGCATCCCAGCGGATACCACGCCTCGCAGCAGCGGCCGGTGATTCATCTGGCTTGTGCGACGGCTCAAGCATGAATCGTCAATCCTTGCGTTCGCCCGCGAACAATTGGTCGAGCTTGTCCTCGTACGCGTGGTAACCGAGGAAATCGTACAGTTCCTCGCGCGTCTGCATCTGCGGCACGTATGATTTTTGCGTGCCGTCACGGCGCACGGTTTCGTAGAACCCGAGTGCAGCCTTGTTCATCGCGCGATAGGCGCCGCAGCAATACAGCGCGATGTCCACGTTCGCGGAACGCAATTCGTCGACAGTGAAAAACGGCGTGGCGCCGAATTCGGTGAGGTTGGCGAGGATCGGAACCTTCACCGCGGCCTTGAACTTGCGATAATCGTCCAGCGTCTTCATCGCCTCGGGAAAGATCATGTCGGCGCCAGCTTCCACGTAGGCTACCGCGCGTTCGATGGCGCTGTCGATGCCTTCCACCGCGGCGGCGTCGGTGCGAGCCATCAGCACGAAATCGCGATCGGTCTTCGCGTCGACTGCCGCTTTCACGCGATCGACCATTTCTTCTTTCGGCACCACTTCCTTGCCGGGTCGATGCCCGCAGCGCTTCTGCCCGACCTGGTCCTCCATGTGCACCGCGGCAACGCCGATGCGTTCGAACGAACGGATGGTGCGCGCGATGTTGAAGGCACCGCCCCAACCAGTATCGATATCGACCAGCAACGGCAACTGCGTGGCGTCGACAATCCGCCGCGCGTCGGTCAGCACGTCTTCCATCGTGGAAATGCCGAGGTCAGGCATGCCCAAGGAGTTGGCGGCGACGCCACCACCGGAGAGATACAGCGCCTTGTAGCCGAGGCGTTTTGCCATCAGACCCGCGTAGGCGGTGATCGCGCCGACGACCTGCAACGGCGACTCGGCGGAAAGCGCGACGCGGAAACGCGCTCCATTGGAACGTATTTCATCAGAGCCGGGCGCACCAGCGGACGAGGATGGGCTCATACAGCCTCCGGCAAAGCTGCCATTTTAGCTGATCCGGCGACGACCGCTACCGCGACAGATGGCATACACGGTAGTGCTGGCATGCTGTCGTCGGGTCACACCCGGAGGAGTACACGCCATGGAAGACGAGCCACGCTGGCGTTCCATCTGGCCGATCGCCAAGTCGGTGGTCACCGAATTCCTCACGGAAAAGCCGTTCCAGCTCGCGGCGGCCCTGAGTTATTTCACGCTGCTGTCGATGGTCCCGTTGTTCCTGTTGCTGACCGGCGTGGCCGGCCTGGTTTTCGGCAGACAGGCAGCGCGCGAGGAACTGCTCGCGCGACTCGGAACGATGGTCGGACAACAGCAGGCCGATGTGGTCCGCGCGCTGCTGTCGCAGGCCGGCAACCACCATGCCAGCGTCACCTCGGCAGCCATCGGCACGATCATTCTGGTGATCGGCGCAACCACGGTGTTTGCACACCTGCAGACCGCGCTCAACCAGATATGGAATGTCGAGGCCGCACCCAGCCGCAGCATGATCTGGCACCTCGTCGGCTCGCGCCTGCTGGCGCTGGCGATCGTGTTTGGCATGGCCTTCATCCTGCTGGTTTCCATGGCCGCGAGTACGGCCCTCGCCGGGGCGCACGGCTACCTTTCCAGCCTGTTCCCCGGCGCAGGAACGGCCCTGCGGGTGATCTACGCATTGTTGTCGATAGTCGTCGTATCCGGCGTGATCGCGCTGTTGTTCAAGTACGTTCCCGACGCGGACATGAAGTGGCGCGATGTGATGATCGGCGCACTGATAACCGGCGTCTTGTTCACGCTCGGCAAATACGCGTTGGGTGCCTACCTCGCCAATCTGCGCTATAGCTCCGCGGGCGCAGCCGGTTCGCTGATCCTGCTCGTCGTGTGGGTCTACTACAGCGCGTTGATCCTGTTTCTCGGCGCAGAGACGACGCAGGTCTACGCGCGTCATTTCGGTGGCGGCATCCGGCCCAGTACATACGCGCGGCAGGCACGGACCAAGGGCGAACCATCAGGTTGATGCGACCGCGCAGTTCCGCGCAACGATGCAATCAACGCGGCATGTACGGTAACCCCATCTTTTCCAGTACCGCCTTGAAGCGTGGATTGTTGCGGATCGGGTCGAACGCAGGCAACCACAACAATTGCGTTTGAATGCTGGTCCGGCCGACAAGATTGCCTTCCAACAGGTCCAGCGCGCGATTGCCCTGGTCCAGCCAGACCAGAAACATCGCATGCACGATCGGATCGCGACGCATGACGGCACGCGCTGGTGATGCCTCCAGAACGCGCACAGCAGTCGCGCGCTGCGTCGGGTCGGCGATGCCGCGAATCACCAACGCTTCGATGTCCGGGTCATATCCCCTGAGCTTGGCAGCCAGACGCGCTTGCGCCTCTGCATCCTTGAAGCGCCGCCGGTCGATGGACAGCGTCATCGCATTCACGTATGCGTAAACAAAATCCGGATGGGATGCAAGGGTAGCCTTGATCTGTTCCTCGGCTTCGTCATGGCGATGCAACGCTTGCAGGATCGACGAACGATACACACCACAGACCGGCGCCAGCGGATCCAATGCGTGGGCACGTTCGATCTCGCGCAACGCCGGCTCGAATTGCCCGGACGCAAACAGGAATTGTGCGTATTGATCGATCGCTTCCGCATCATTGGGCGCCAGCGCCAGAGCCAGGTGGAATGATTGCCCGGCTTTTGCCCATTGCCAACGCAGGCTGTGCACCACGCCCAATGCAACATGCGCGGAGGCAACATCGGGATCGAGCGTCAGGGCATGTTGCGCGTCAGAGCGTGCTTGCCTCAACGTGGCATCGAGCGGCTGCGTCACATAGAACGGAAGTTGCGTTTCGGCCATGGCCAGCTCGCCCCACGCATCGGCGTATTGCGGGTCGAGCTGCACGGCGTTCTGGAACGCCGCCGCCGCGTCTTGCACACCCGGACCGCGCGCAGCAAGCAACGTCAAGCCCTGCAAATAAAAATCGTGCGCGCGAGGATCGATGGACTGCTGCGCGACCAACGCTTGCCCTGCGCCGCCAGTGAGTTGTACCCGCAGCTTCCCGGCAACCGCACTGGAGATGTCGTCCTCGATCGCAAAAATGTTGGTCAGCTTGCGATCGTATTTTTCCGACCACAGTTGATAACCGGTACGCGCATCCACCAGTTGCACCGTGATGCGCACCTCGTCGCCGGCTTCCTGGACGCTGCCTTCAAGCACGTCGGCAACACCCAGGCTTTCGCCGATCTTGCGCAAGTCGTCGTCCTTGCTGTTGAACCGGAACGCCGAAGTACGTCCGGCCACTTTCAGATCGGGAATCTGCGCCAATGCGTTCAGGATTTCCTCGGTGATGCCGTCGCTGAAATACTTCTCGTTCGGGTCGCCGGAGAGATTCTCGAACGGCAACACCGCGACGGACCTGGTGGGAATCGGCAGTGCGGCAATCGCCGCGCCATATGTATTCGCTTGATCGGCCACGCGCGCCGGAGCGGATTGCGGCGAACGCTCCGCATGCCACCACCAGTAACCCGCACCGGCGATGATTGCAATCGAAACCCCGACGGCACCGACCGCAATGGCGCCGCGCCATGGCCTGCGCACGGCCGGGCCGCTCGCGGCAACGGCTTGCACGATGCCGTGCGACGTGACGTCGAACGTCCACGCCAGTACCAACGCGATCGGAAATCCGATCAGGATCACCAGCACTACGGCCTGGTCGATCCAGCCCGTGAAATGGAAAATCGGGAAGACCTGCGTGACGACCTGGATCAGCAACCAGCCGACCACGGCGTACGCCGCCGCCACGCGATATACATGACGGCGCTTCAATTCATGCCAGAAGCCCTCGTGGGCCATGCGGCGGTTCCATGATGCGGAAGCGCGTCATTCCTGCCCGTTCCGCGTTGGCATTCTGGCACGCCGGGGTTGCGGGCGCGGAGCACCGCAACAAAAAAGGCGACCACCGGTCGCCCCTTTTGATGTCCTGACCCGGACCGGATCAGCCAAGCAAATCCTTCACGCTGTCGCGCTCTTCGTGCAATTCCTTGGCGGTAGCATCCATGCGCGCGCGCGAGAATTCGCCGATCTCGAGGCCTTGCACAATCTCGTACTTGCCGTCCTTGCAAGTCACCGGGTAGCCATAGATCACGCCAGGCGCGATGCCATAGGAGCCGTCGGACGGAATGCCCATCGACACCCAGTCGCCTTCGGCGGTGCCGAGCGCCCACGAATGCATGTGGTCGATCGCCGCGCCCGCGGCCGAAGCCGCCGACGACGCGCCACGCGCCTTGATGATGGCGGCGCCACGCTGCTGCACGGTCGGGATGAATTCCTTCTCGTACCAGTTCCGGTCAACCAGCGACAACGCCGGTTTGCCCTTCACGGTCGCGTGATGGATGTCGGGATATTGGGTGGACGAATGGTTGCCCCAGATGATCATGCGCGCGACGTCGGTATTGTGCGTACTGGTCTTGGCAGCAAGCTGACCCCTGGCGCGATTGTGGTCGAGCCGCACCATCGCGGTGAAGCATTTCGGATCGAGGTCGGGCGCATTGGCCTGCGCGATCAGCGCATTGGTGTTGGCCGGGTTGCCGACCACCAGCACCTTCACGTCACGCTTGGCATGCGCATTCAACGCCTTGCCCTGCGGGCCGAAGATTGCGCCGTTCGCGGACAACAAGTCCTTGCGCTCCATGCCCGGACCACGCGGGCGCGCGCCGACCAGCAGCGCGAAATCGACATCCTTGAAGGCGACATTGGCATCGTCGGTGGCGACCACGCCCGCCAGCAACGGGAACGCGCAATCATCGAGTTCCATCACTACGCCCTGCAGTGCGGGCAGCGCGGGGGTGATCTCGAGCAGATGCAGGATCACCGGCTGGTCCGGGCCGAGCATGTCGCCAGCGGCGATGCGGAACAACAGGGCGTAGCCGATCTGGCCGGCGGCGCCGGTCACTGCAACGCGAACAGGGGATTTCATGATTGATACTCCTGGAGAAAATTTTCGATATTGGAGATCGGCGGCAATCGCCGTTCTCATCCCCCTTCAAGGGGGAGGCGGGAGGGGGATGGGTGAAAAGCAGGCGTCGCCAGAGCGAACAGTGCGTTCAACACCATCCCCACCCAACCCTCCCCTTGAAGGGGAGGGTTAAAGCGGTCAGGCCCCGACGGCGCGGACGCGCTCCACCTGTTCGTCGCTCAGTTCGGCGAAGAACGACTGGATGCGGGCCAAGCCTTTCTGCAATTGTGCAGGCGCGCAGGTGTAGGAGATCCGCAACGAGCGCGGCTCGCCAAATGCCGAACCCGGCACCGTGGCGACGAATTTTTCTTCCAGCAGCACTTTGCAGAAATCGACGTCGTTGGCGATGAGCTTGCCGTTGTGCGACTTGCCGAACGCGACCGAGATATCCGGGAACGCGTAGAACGCACCCTGCGGACGCGGGCACTTCACGCCGGGGATCGACAGCAGCGCGTTCAATACCTCGTCGCGACGATTGGAAAATTCCTCGCGTTTGACAGCCGGAACGTCCTGCGGACCGGCCAACGCGGCAATTGCGGCGGCGGTGACAACTTCCGGCAGGCAGGTGATGTGATTGGAGTTGAGCGTCACCAGCGCCTTCACACCGGCTTCCGGACCGGCCACGAAACCTACGCGCCAACCCGGCATGCCGTAGGTTTTCGACAGCGAATCCATGATGAAAGTGCGTTCGCGCAGTTCTGGCCGCGCCTGCACGACGTTGTGGTAACCGATGCCGTCGAACACCAGGCGGTTGTAGATGTCGTCGGCGATGATCCAGGTGTCGGGGTGCTTGACCAGCACGTCCGCGATCGCGGCGATCTCGTCCTTGGTGTAGACCATGCCGGTCGGATTGGACGGGTTGTTGAACAGGAACACCTTCGGATTGCTGGCCAGGGCCTTGTCGAGTTGCGAGGGCGTCAGCTTGTAGTGCTGTTCGGGCGGGCACGGCAGGATCGTCGCGCGCGCGCCGAGAATCTCGGCGATATCGACGTAGCTGGTCCAGTACGGCGCCGGGAACACGATCTCGTCGCCTTCGTCCAGCAGCGCCTCGCAGAGGTTGTACAGCACCTGCTTGGCCCCGATGCCGACCGTGACATTGGCACGCGTATAACCGCCCAGACCGCTGTCATCGAAATGCTTGACGATGGCGTCGAGCAACTCCGGCGCGCCGCGATTGCTGCCGTAGCTGCCGCTGTCGTGATTGGTCCAGTCGCGCACGGCCGCGTAGACGTGGTCACCGGGCAGGAAGTTCGGCACGCCGATCGAGAAGTTGACGACGTCCTTGCCTTCGGCTTTGAGCTGCTTCGCGGTGTCGGCGATGACCATGATTGCGCTGGGCTTGGCGCGGCCGGTGCGGGTAGCGAGCTTGGGCATGACGAACTCCTCTGGCGTTCAGCCGTCTATTTTATCACGCGATGTTGCAGTGCGTCGGTCCAAGCAGTTCGCAGTCTCGCCGGAACCCGCGGGAAGGCGCACAATGGCCATGCCATGCACGAATGGCGCTTGTGTATCCCCTCACCTGCAAAGGAGAAACCACATGCTGCATTGGCTCTGGATTTTCATCATCGGTCTTGTCGTCGGCGTCATCGCCAAGTGGATCATGCCCGGCAAGGATCCCGGCGGATTCATCATCACCGCGATCATCGGCATCATCGGCTCGTTCATCGGCGGCTGGATCGCCAATGCCGTATTCGGCGTCGGTGCCGGCGCGACCGCGGAAGGCGCAGGTCTCGGCGGCATTTGGGGCCTGATCTTCGGGGTGATCGGCGCGATCATCCTGCTGATCATTTACCGGCTGATATTCAAACCCAAACCGGCTTGACCCCCGCAGCAAAAAGGCGGCCTTCTGGCCGCCTTTTTATACACTCAGGCGTCCGCTCAGGACCGGGCATCCAACACCCCGTTCCACTGCGAAACGCGTTCGGCGTTCGCGGCCAGCAGCGGCGCCGTGTCGCCTTCTATCGTGATCTTCTCGATGTCGTCGCCCTGCCGGATCGCGTTCACCACCTTCTGATCGTCTTCGGCCACGACTTCACCAAAGATGGTGTGCTTGCCGTCCAGCCACGGGGTCGCCACGTGGGTGATGAAGAACTGGCTGCCGTTGGTGCCGGGACCGGCATTGGCCATCGACAACTTGCCGGGTGCATCGTGCCGGAGATCCTCACGGCACTCATCCTCGAACTTGTAACCCGGCCCGCCGGTACCGGTTCCATTGGGGCAACCGCCCTGGACCATGAAGTCGGCGATCACGCGATGGAAGTTCAAGCCATCGTAATAACCGCGCTGGGCGAGATTCACGAAATTGGTGACGGTCACGGGCGCCTTGTCCTCGAACAAGCGAACATGGATCGGACCCTGCGAGGTCTGGAAGGTGGCGGTGAGGCTCATGGCAATTCCTGTGGTGTGAATCATCCATTTTAGCATTCTGAACAGTCGCGCCGCCTTGGCCGCCGCAGAACCGCTTCAGCAGGTATAATGGAACGGTTCGGCATCATCCATGCCGCCCTTTCTTCCCCTTGACCGGCCGCACGCTGCGGCCATTTCGCGTGCACCAATGCCCATACAAAACCTCCGCAACATCGCGATCGTCGCCCATGTCGACCATGGCAAAACTACCTTGGTCGATCAATTGCTGAAACAATCCGGCACGTTGTCGGAGCGCACGGTCGTGCCCGATCGCGTGATGGATTCGAATGACCTGGAACGCGAACGCGGCATCACGATTCTTTCCAAGAACACCGCGATCCGCTGGACCGATCCACGCGGCGAGGAATGGCGCATCAACATCGTCGATACGCCCGGACACGCCGATTTCGGTGGCGAAGTCGAGCGCGTATTGAGCATGGTCGATTCGGTGCTGATCCTGGTCGACGCGATGGATGGCCCGATGCCGCAGACGCGCTTCGTGACCCAGAAAGCCTTCCAGATGGGCTTCAAGCCGATCGTGGTGGTCAACAAGGTCGACCGCCCCGGCGCACGTCCGGACTGGGTGGTCAACCAGACCTTTGATTTGTTCGATCGGCTCGGCGCCAACGATCAGCAGCTCGACTTCACGGTGGTCTACGCATCGGCGTTGCACGGCTACGCCGGGTTGCAACCGGACGTGCGCGAAGGCGACATGACGCCGCTGTTCGAGACCATCGTCAAACACGTGCAGGCGCCCGACGTCGATCCGGACGGTCCGTTCCAGATGCGGGTGTCGTCGCTCGATTATTCCAGCTACGTCGGCGTGATCGGCGTCGGCCGCGTGCAGCGCGGCAGCGTGCGCACCAACACCCAGGTTGCGATCGTCGACCACGCAGGCAAACGCCGCAACGGCAAGATCCTGCAGGTACTCGGCTTCATGGGGTTGGAACGCCGCGAAGTGCCGGAAGCGCAAGCCGGCGACATCATCGCGATTTCCGGCATCGAAAATCTCGGTATTTCCGACACCATCTGCGATCCATCGGCGGTGGAAGCGCTGCCCGCGCTGACGGTGGATGAACCGACGATCAGCATGACCTTCCAGGTCAACAATTCGCCGTTCGCCGGCAGCAAGGATCTTTCCGGTGGCAAGTTCCTGACCAGCCGCCAGATTCGCGAACGGCTGACGCGCGAGATGTTGCACAACGTCGCGCTCAAAGTCGAGGACACTGCCGATCCCGACAAGTTCAAGGTATCCGGACGCGGCGAATTGCATCTGTCTATCCTGATCGAAACCATGCGCCGCGAAGGCTACGAACTCGCGGTGTCGCGCCCCGAGGTGATCGTGCGCGAAATCGATGGCGTACTGCAGGAACCCTACGAGCAACTGGTCGTCGATCTGGAAGAGCCCTACCAGGGCGGCGTGATGGAAAAGCTGGGCACGCGTCGTGGCCAGTTGAAGAACATGGAACCCGACGGCAAAGGTCGTGTGCGGCTCGAATACATGATCCCCGCGCGCGGGCTGATCGGTTTCCAGACCGAGTTCCGTACCCTCACCGCCGGCACCGGTCTGATGTTCCACGTGTTCGACCACTACGGCCCAAGGTCGGAAGGCGTGATCGGCAAGCGAGCCAATGGCGTGATGATTTCCAATGGCACCGGCCCGGCACCGGCCTATGCATTGTGGGGGCTGCAAGATCGCGGCCGCATGCTGATCGACGCCGGCGTGCAGATCTACGAAGGGCAGCTTGTCGGCATCCATGCCAAGGACAACGACCTCACCGTCAATGCGCTGCGCGCCAAGCAGCTCACCAACGTCCGTGCCTCGGGCAAGGACGATGCGCTGACACTGACGCCGTATGTGAAATTGTCGCTGGAACAGGCGCTGGAGTTCATCGACGACGACGAACTGGTCGAAGTCACGCCCAGGCAGATTCGCCTGCGCAAGAAGCACCTCACCGAGAACGACCGCAAGCGCGCGTCAAGGCAGGCGGCGTAAAGGCCGGGACTCGGGACTCGGGACTCGGGACTCGGAAAGCGTAACGCCGCCGCGATTCGTGATTCAGCGGCGACACTGCTGCGGCAGATACCTGACGTCGATGTCGGGGCTGCTGCACTGCCAGCGCAACATTGCGGCGTCGCCTTGCGGCGCGAGTATCACGTGCCGACCGCGGATCATCGCGCTGGCCTCGTTGCCATAGGTCACCAGCAGCTTGCCCTCGGCAACCCTGATGCTGGCGACGTAGCGGTTTTGCATCGCATCGGGCCGGGGTAACCCGAGGTCGGCGTTGCCGGTGGGCAACGTGCCACGTTCGCCGATGTACTCCCCGACCAACGCGCGCGGACGCGCGGTCGATTCGACGCCTTGCGACACCTCCGCGCGCGCGTTGTAACCGTGCCAGGCGGGAAACGCGAAGGCGGCGATGATCGCCAGCACCGGTACCGCCAGCAGGCAACATCCTACGATCGCCAGCAGCGCGACGGCCCGACCCGGCGTGCGTTGCCTGGCAACCGGCACCCGCTCCGGTTCTGGCGCCTCAGGTGCAACGAACGAGGTGGCTTGCTGTCGCAACGCCGCCAGTCCATTTCTGCGGGCCACGCAACAACCTGCCAGCAAGTCGTGCAACGCCTGCTTTCGCGCAGTCCAGCCGGCCAACAAAAACCCAAAGCCGAAGATCAATGCGGAAACGTACTTGCCGAAATGACGCCCGCTGGCACGGCCGAAATCAATCCTTTCGCCGTAGCCGTCGGTGACGCGCAAGCCCAGCGTGAGTTTGCCGATCGTCGCCTGCCAGCTCGACGACTCGCATACCGCGTAATACAGCCACGCGATGACGACCACGAGCGGCTGCAGGGCGGTGTCGACCAGACGTGTCATCGCGACGCCGTGTCCGGCGCCGGACAGCGCCAACGACACCAGCAACCAGATCCCCAGCAGCAGGATGCAACCTTCCGCAATCACGGTGACGATCACGAAGTCGATCACCCACGCCACGACGCGCCGCCAGAAGCCAGCGTACAGTGCGGGGTCGCTGCGGTGAACGGGAAGTGCCTGCGGGTTGCCGGCGCTTGCGGCTTCCATGACGGCTCTGGTGTCGGGTGGCGATATGCGATGGTCGCACAGTGGCCGGATCGCGTCACCTGCGGAGTGCGTTGCGCCGGTTGCGACGATAGCCGGTAAGTCCGTGCCACAATCCTGTGGATGCACAACCGCACACACCCCATCCTGCCCGATGTCCTCGCGCCCAATCTGCGCGTCGTGTTCTGCGGCACGGCCCCGGGCACCCGATCGGCGCTCGCGGGTGCGTACTATGCCCATCCGGGCAACTATTTCTGGCGCACCCTGTTCGAGGTTGGATTGACTCCGAGGCGTCTGGCGCCGCTGGAATTTCCGCAAATGCTGGACTTCGGAATCGGCCTCACCGACGTCGCCAAACACCATTTCGGGTCGGATGCACAATTGCCGCGCGATGCATTCGATGCCGACCGGTTGCGGCACAAAATGGCGAAATTCAAACCGCGCATCGTCGCATTTACCAGCAAGAACGCCGCTCGCGCGGGACTCGGAGTGCTACCCGGTTCGCTCGATTACGGCGAACAAACCGCAACGATGGCGCAAGCGCGCGTATTCGTGCTGCCCTCACCCTCCGGACAGGCGCGCGGCTTCTGGAACATCGAACCGTGGCAGGAGTTGGCTGTCGCGGTGGCTGCGTAGGCGGAAAATCAAAATCATTTTGACACGGATGAACACGGATAAAAGCGGATCAGGTCGGCCCTGTTGCGCGGGAGTTCGCTGAACCGCATTTTGGGTTCGTCACGCCGAATTGTCGTGGCACGACCCGTCGCTGATGACAACCTGAAAAACCAGCTCTTATCCGCTCTTATCCGTGTCAAATGCGTTTTTTGCTCTTCAAACCACACCCACACACACGGCCCTCAAGCCGCAGGGGTGCCCGATTTGCGCACGATCAGCATGGCCAGTTCCAGCGACTGCTCGTAATTGAGGCGCGGATCGACGCTGGATTTGTAGGCGCGGCCGAGGTCGGCTTCCGACAGGTTGCGCGCGCCGCCCATGCACTCGGTGACGTCCTCGCCGGTCAATTCCAGATGCACGCCGCCCAGCCGCGTACCCGCAGCGGCGTGGATGTCGAAAGCCTGCTCGAGTTCCGAACGGATGTTGGCAAAGCGCCGGGTCTTGACTCCATTGCCGAGCTTCTCGGTATTGCCGTGCATCGGATCGCACACCCACAACACGCGCCGGCCGGTCGCTTTCACCGCATCAATCAAGCGAGGCAAATGCTGGGCGACGCCACCCGCGCCCATGCGATGGACCAGCGTGAGACGCCCGGGCTCGTCATCCGGATTCAGGATATCGATCAACCGTTGCAGTTGTTCGGCGTGCATGGCCGGCCCGATCTTCACCGAGACCGGATTGCGGATACCGCGACAGAATTCAACGTGCGCGCCGTCCAGCGCGGCGGTGCGCATGCCGATCCATGGGAAATGCGTGGACAGGTTGAACCAGCCCCACTGGCGCGGCACCTGTCGCGTCAGGGCCTGCTCGTATGGCAACAGCAATGCCTCGTGCGAGGTGTAGAAGTCGACCTTCATGAAACCCGGGATCGGGCCCGCCAGGGTTTCCATGAAACGCAGCGCACCGCCGATGCCATCCACCATGTGGCGGTAGTCGGCGGCGAGCGGCGAACGCTCGACCCAGGCGAGGTTCCAGTACTCGGGATGGTGCAGGTCGGCGAACCCGCCATCGACCAGGGCCCGCACGAAATTCATGGTCATCGCCGAACGCGCGTGGCCTTCCAGCATCCGCCGCGGGTCGGCGCGGCGCGCGGCGGGCGTGAATTCGGGTGCGTTGACCAGATCGCCGCGGTAGACCGGCAGCGTCACGCCATCGATGGTTTCGGTGTCTGTCGAACGCGGTTTGGCATACTGTCCCGCGAAACGCCCGACCCGCAGTACCGGCACGCGAAGCCCGTGCACCAGGACCAGGCTCATCTGCAACAGTACCTTGAGGCGATTGGCAATGACTTCGTTGTTGCAATCCTGGAATGTTTCCGCGCAGTCGCCGCCCTGCAACAGGAACCGCTTGCCCTGCTGGGCTTCCGCCAATTGCTGTTTCAGCGCCAATACTTCCCAGGAAGTGACCAGCGGCGGCAGCCGTTCCAGTTGTTCAAGTGCATGCTGGAGCTCCGCCGCATCTTCGTACACCGGCATCTGCACGGCTTGATGTGCTTGCCAACTGTCCGCGTGCCATGCGCGCGGCTCACGCACGGGGCGCAAAGGTGCACGCGGTGTTTCGGGAACAGGCATGTTAATTCCTCAGTGCGCGCATCGGGCGCGGGTCACCAAACCGGTTGCGCCGACGGCGCGGCAGCAAGCTCCAGATGCCCAGCAGGACGTACCAGATGAGCGTCCAGCCCGCCATCGACAAGCCGAGCAAACGCCACGTCACCTTGGCACAGTCGCCGTCGCCGCGCAGCATTACTGTGATGAACTGGCCCAACGGGATCGCATGCGCCTCGAGCTGAGCCATCAATATCGGAAAGCTCGCGCCGCACACCGGCACCTGCCCGGCTGGCAGCGATTGCAGCCACAACTGGCGTATTGCGATGGCGATACCAAAAGCCGCGCCGATCAAGACCAGTGCAACGTATGCCCAGCGACCGCGCGCCTTCGGCGCATGCAGGCCGCCAACCAGGAACCACAGCGCCATCCACAGGAACGCGACGCGCTGCAGGATGCACAGGTTGCAAGGCTCGAGACCGAGATGCTTCTCGGCGAACAGCGCATAGGCGAGCAGGCCAATGCAGCCCAGCAGGCCGACGACGAATGCCGTACGGAAGGACCAACGAAACGGATTCATGGCAACAAGGCGCAAGACAATTCCGCAACAGTAGCGTTTTCCGCAACGCGTGTCATGCGTCAGTTACGAAAAACCCCGGCACAAAGGCCGGGGTTTGGGAAGAAGCGAATGGGAACGCTCAGTCTTCGGATGCGGCGGGCGCCTGCGGGCGATCGACCAGTTCGACGTAAGCCATCGGCGCGTTGTCGCCGTCACGGTTGCCGCACTTGATGATGCGCAGATAACCACCATTGCGCTCGCGATAACGCGGGCCGAGTTCCACGAACAGCTTGCCGACTGCCTGCTTGTCGCGCAGACGCGCGAAAGCGAGCCGGCGATTGGCGACGCCATCGACCTTGGCCAGCGTGATCAGCGGCTCGGCGACGCGGCGCAGATCCTTGGCCTTGGGCAGGGTGGTGCGGATCAGTTCGTGCTTGATCAGCGACGCGGTCATGTTCTTGTACATGGCCTCGCGATGGCTGCTGGTCCGATTGAGTTTGCGACCGGATTTGAGGTGGCGCATGGTTTTCTCTCTTTATCGTTATGAGAATTCCGGAAACCTGTTCCGGATTCCCGCGGTTACCCGCTATTGAATGGTAAGTCGCTCGCTTCGCGAGCTGTAAATGGTAAAGCCGCTCGCTACGCTCGCTGTAAAGGGGTGAAGGCGACAGCGTGTCGAGTCTCGCTCTCTGCTCTTACCCTTTCCTCTTTACAGGCCGCGTAGCGGCCGACTTCACCCTTTACTGCTCTTAACCAAGCTGCATGCCGCTGGAAATTCCCGCCGGCGGCCAGTTCTCGAGCTTGGTACCGAGGGCCAAACCCTTGGCGCCAAGCACGTCCTTGATTTCGGTCAGCGACTTCTTGCCAAGGTTCGGGGTCTTCAGCAACTCGACTTCGGTCTTTTGCACCAGATCGCCGATGTAGTAGATGCTCTCTGCCTTGAGGCAATTGGCCGAACGCACGGTCAGTTCGAGATCGTCGATCGGGCGCAGCAACAGCGGCGACACACCGGTGTTGTCCTTCTCCGATTCCGTTGCCTCGCGGCTCTTGAAATCGCCGAACACCGACAATTGCTCGTGCAAGGTTTGCGCTGCCTGGCGCACGGCCTCGTCGACGGCCACGGTGCCGTTGGTTTCGACATCCAGCACCAATTTGTCGAGGTTGGTGCGTTGTTCGACGCGCGCGGCATCGACCGCGTAGGCGACGCGCCGCACCGGGCAGAACGAGGCGTCGATCTGCAGGCTGCCGATCGGGCGCGCATCTTCTTCGACATCGACGCGGGCCACGGCCGGCTGGTAACCGATGCCGCGACGGGCGCGCAGGCGCATGTTGAGCGCGACGTCCTTGGTCAGGTGGCAGATCACGTGCTCGGGGTTGACGATTTCGACGGTGTGATCGGTGGTGATGTCGCCGGCCGTGACCACGCCCTTGCCCTTCTTCGACAGGGTCAAATTGGCCTCGTCGACGCCGTTGAGGCGGATCGCGACACCCTTCAGGTTCAGCAGCACTTCGATGACATCTTCCTGCAGACCTTCGAGCGTCGTGTATTCATGCAGCACGCCGTCGATTTCCGCCTCGACGATCGCCGCGCCGGGAATCGAGGAAAGCAGTACACGCCGCAGCGCGTTGCCCAACGTGTGGCCGTAACCGCGTTCCAGCGGTTCGACGACGACGCGGGCATGATTGGCTCCGACCGGCTCGACTTTGAGACCGCGCGGACGCAAGACCTGGGTGGAAGAGACTGCCATGGGCTACTCCGGAAAATCACTGGTGGAGCCGCGCAGGATTCGGGCTCCGATGGTTCCACGCCGGACGGCATCGCCGCCCGGTTTGCGTCGGAAGCGCCGCCGCGGCCGAACGGCCGGGGCGCGCTGTTCGCAACGCGACTGTCGTTACTTCGAATACAACTCGACGATCAATGCTTCGTTGATGTCACTCGGCAAATCGCCACGATCAGGCATGGCCTTGAACACGCCCGTTGCGTTGTTCGCATCCAACTCGATCCAGGCGGGGCGAAGGTCCATGCTCTCGGACACCTTCAGCGCCTCCTGCACGCGCAGTTGCTTCTGCGCACGCTCGGTCAGCTTGACCTCGTCACCGGGACGGATCGCCAGCGACGGCACATTCACGTTCCTGCCATTCACCAGCACCGCCTTGTGCGACACCAATTGGCGCGCCTGCGCGCGGGTGACCGCAAAACCCATCCGGTACACCACGTTGTCGAGGCGCGATTCCAACGCGCGCAACAGGTTTTCACCGGTATTGCCCCTGAGCTGGGTCGCCTTCTTGTAGTAGTTGCTGAACTGGCGCTCGAGCACGCCATAGATGCGCTTGACCTTCTGCTTCTCGCGCAACTGCACGGCGTAGTCGGACGGACGCGAACGCCTTGATGCGGCGCCGTGCTGGCCTGGCTTGTTGTCGAATTTGCACTTCGAATCGATCGCGCGCGCGGGGCTCTTCAGCGACAGGTCGGAACCCTCGCGACGGGCCAGCTTGCAGGTCGGACCACGATAACGTGCCATGTCTTCACACCCTCCGCTTTTTGGGTGGACGGCAGCCGTTATGCGGAATCGGCGTGACGTCGATGATGTTGGTGACCTTGTAGCCGAGTGCATTCAAGGAACGCACCGCCGACTCGCGACCCGGGCCGGGACCCTTGATGCGCACTTCCAGCGCCTTGACGCCGTAATCCAGCGCCACGCGGCCGGCCTTCTCGGCCGCAACCTGCGCCGCGAACGGGGTCGATTTGCGCGAGCCACGGAAACCCGCGCCACCGGCGGTCGCCCAGGAAAGCGCATTGCCCTGGCGATCGGTAATGGTGACGATGGTGTTGTTGAACGAAGCTTGGACGTGGGCAACGCCGTCGGTGACGACGCGCTTGGTCTTCTTCTTCGACTTGGAAGCTGATTTGTCCATGGGGTATCCGGTTGAAAAATGTTTCGCTGAAGCGACGCGAACCGTTACGGTTCGTCGCGTCTTACTTCCTGATGGCGCGCCGCGGACCCTTCCGTGTACGCGCGTTGGTGCGGGTACGCTGGCCGCGCGCCGGCAGACCGCGGCGATGGCGCAGGCCGCGATAGGTGCCGAGGTCCATCAGGCGTTTGATGCTGATGCCGACTTCGCGGCGCAGATCACCTTCCACGGTGAACTTGGCTACCTCGCGGCGCAGGTTCTCGACCTCGCCTTCGGACAGCGACCTGACTTGCGTGGTCGGGTCGACACCGGCCGATACGCAGATTTTGCGCGACCGGGTACGGCCGACGCCGTAGATACTCTGCAAACCGATCCAGACGTGTTTGTTGACTGGCAGGTTGACGCCCGCGATACGTGCCATGTTGTGGGTACTCCACCTCGAATACGTTGCCGATTCGGCAAACTGTTCATTATAGCGGGAAATCGGGTTTCATGGAAACTCGCATCCCGGACCCCAAAATCCGTCGCCCGGCGTGCGACTACCGCGACGTCGGCGCCGGATCGCCCCCGCCGCAGGTGCGCGGCCGGAACTTTGTTGTGCTGTCACGATCGCCTGAGATTGGCCTTCTTCAGCAAGCTTTCGTATTGATGCGAAACCAGGTGCGCGGAAACCTGTGCACGGAAGTCCATCGCCACCACCACCACGATCAGCAGCGAGGTGCCACCGAAGTAGAACGGCACATGCCACTCGGTCTGCATGAAAGTGGGGATCAGGCAGACCGCAGCCAAGTAGATGGCGCCGGCTGCAGTCAGGCGTGTCAGCACCGCGTCGATGTAATCGGCGGTCGCCTTGCCCGGACGCATGCCGGGGATCAACGCGCCGGAACGCTTCAGGTTGTCCGCGGTTTCCTGCGAATTGAACACGATCGCGGTGTAGAAAAACGCGAAGACGATGATCATGCCCGCGTACAGGATCATGTACGGCGGCTCGCCCGGCGACAGCGCGGTGGTCAGGCGTTGCAGCCAATGCATCTGGCTGGCCTGCGAAAACCACGTCGACGCGGTGGCCGGGAACAGGATCAGCGAAGACGCAAAGATCGGCGGGATCACGCCCGACATGTTGATCTTGAGCGGCAGGTGCGAGCTCTGGTTCATGTAGGCCTTGGCGCCGCCCTGCCGGCGCGCGTAATTCACGGTGATGCGCCGTTGTGCGCTCTCCATGAACACACAGAATGCGGTCACCGCAAGCACGATGACAACCACCAGCAGCACCTTGATCGGCGACAGTTCGCCGTTGCTGGCCATCGTGAAGGTCTGGGTCAGCGCCTGCGGCAATCCGGCCACGATGCTGGCGAAGATGATCAGCGAAATGCCGTTGCCGATGCCGCGCTCGGTCATCTGCTCACCCAGCCACATCAGGAACATGCTGCCGGCGGTCAAGCCGATCACCGAAGCGAAGATGAAGCCGAAGCCCGGGTCGTACACGATCGGTACGCCACCGGCCATGCCTTCCTTCTGCAAGGCCAACGCCACACCGAAAGCCTGGAACGCGGACAGGCCGACCGTGCCCCAGCGGGTGTATTTGGTCATCATCCGTTGACCGGCCTGGCCTTCCTTCTTGAGCTGCTGCCAGGAGGGCAACACCGAGCCCATCATCTGCACCACGATGGATGCCGAAATGTACGGAATCACGCCCAGCGCGAACAACGAGAAACGCGCCAGCGCACCGCCCGAGAACATGTTGAACATGTTCAAGAGGCCACCGCCCTGCTCGATCATCCGGGTCATGGCTTCCGGGTTGACGCCTGGCACCGGGATGAACGACCCCAAGCGGAACACGATCAACGCGCCGACCAGGAACAGCAGGCGCTGACGCAGCTCGGTCATCTTGCCGAACTGGGCCAACGGATTGGATGATTTAGGACCTGCCACGATTACTTGTCTCGCTGGTTCATCCGTAGGAGCGGGCCGGCGCGAGGCGCCGTCTTTTGCTTTTGACCGCGATCGGTCGCGGGCATGGCCCGCTCCTACAAGAAGCCTTATTCAACGCTGCCGCCGGCAGCTTCGATCGCCACCTTGGCGCCTGCGGTTGCCAGGATGCCAGACACCTTCACGGCGCGGCCAATCTCGCCCTTCTTGACGATCTTGACGCGCTTGGCCTTGGCATCGACCAAGCCCGCTTCACGCAACACGGTCAGGTCAACGGTATCCTGCTTCAGACCGGCAAGCTGGTACAGGAACACCTGCTGCGACTCGGCCTGCATCTTGGAACGGAAGCCGACCTTGGGCAGGCGCCGCTGCAGCGGCATCTGCCCGCCTTCGAAACCGTAGGTATGGGTGTTGCCGGCACGCGCGTGCTGGCCCTTGTGGCCACGCCCCGCAGTCTTGCCGAGGCCGGAACCGATACCACGTGCGACGCGCCGACGTTCCTTGCGTGCGCCCTTGGCGGGTTTGAGTGTGTTGAGTCTCATCTTCATGCTCCGCTTTCGCGAGAAGTAAAGTCGCTCACTTCGTTCGCTGTGAATGGTCAAGTCGCTCGCGCTGCTCGCTGTAAAGGGAAAAATCGCTCGCGCTCCGCTTTTACTCTTTGCCCCTTTACAGGCGGCGAAGCCGCCGACTTCACTCTTTACTCTTCTACCCGCACCAGATAATTCACCGTATTGATCAGGCCACGTACCTGCGGGCTGTCTTTCAATTCGCGTACGTCGCCAGTGCGGTTGAGACCCAACGCCTTGACGCTCAGGCGGTGCCGCGACTGCACGCCGCGCAGGCCGCCCACGAGCCGCACCTTCACGGTGCCGGTGGTGGTTTTCTTAGCCGACATGACCCAGCTCCTCGACCTTCTTGCCGCGCTTGGCCGCAATGTATTCCGGACTCGCAACCGATTGCAGGCCCTTGATGGTTGCGCGCACCAGATTGATCGGGTTGCGTGAACCGACCGCCTTGGCCAGCACGTCCTTGACCCCGACCACTTCCAGCACCGCGCGCATCGCGCCACCGGCGATCACGCCGGTACCTTCCGAAGCCGGCTGCATGTACACACGCGCCGCACCGTGGTTGGCCTTGACCGAATACCACAGGGTACCGTTGTTGAGGCCGACGCTGACCATGTTGCGGCGCGCGCGCTCCATTGCCTTCGAGATCGCGACCGGCACTTCACGCGCCTTGCCGTAACCGAAGCCAACCTTGCCGGCGCCGTCGCCGACCACCGTCAACGCGGTGAAGCTCATCTGCCGACCGCCCTTGACCGTCTTGGCCACGCGGTTGACGGCAATCAGCTTTTCGAGCATGCCGTCGGAATTGTCACGATCGTGGTTTGCCATCGTTTTCACCTTGCGCCCGTGAGATGCGGGCATTTGCTTGCGGCATCAAGCCGCTTGGAGTTGTAAGTTTTCGTGGAAAGTCAGGCCATGGAAGGCCGTTCTGGTGTATCCGACTGCCTGGTACTGCTCGCTATTGAGGCATTCCGAGATGCAGCGATCATGGATGATCGCACAAATAAACATTCGGGCCGCACACGCAACCCGCTCACCACATCAGAACTTGAGACCCGCCTCGCGCGCGGCATCCGCCAACGCCGCGACGCGCCCGTGATACCGGAAGCCCGAACGGTCGAACGCGACGGATTCCACACCGGCGGCGCGCGCCTTTTCGGCGACCACGCGGCCAACCGTCGCCGCGGCGGACTTGTTCTTGGTGCCCTTCAGGTCGCCGCGGATACCTTTCTGAACGGTCGAAGCGGCCGCAACCACGGTCGCACCGTCGGCCGCGATGACCTGCGCATAAATGTGTTGCCCGCTGCGATGCACGGACAGGCGCGGTACCGCCAACTTGCGGATGCGTGAGCGCGCGGTCTTGGCGCGGCGCAGACGCGAGGTTTTCTTGTTGATCATGATATTTACGCCTTCTTCGCTTCTTTCAGCGTGATGCGCTCGCCAGCGTAACGCACACCCTTGCCCTTGTAGGGCTCCGGCGGACGGAACGCGCGGATCTTCGCGGCGGCTTCGCCAACCCGCTGCTTGTCGGCGCCCTTGACCAAAATTTCCGTGGGCGACGGCGTTTCCAGGGTGATGCCTTCCGGGGCAGCGAACACTACCGGGTGCGAGAACCCGAGCGACAGGTTCAGGCTCTTGCCCTGGACGGCGGCGCGAAAACCGACGCCGACCAGCTCCAGCTTGCGCTCGTAACCCGAGGTCACGCCGTGGACCATGTTGGCCAGCAGCGCGCGGGTGGTACCCGCGAACTTGGTCTCTGCGGTACCGTCGTTGCAGGTCAAATGCCCGTCAACGCTTTTGACTTCGACGCCCGGGATCGCGTGCATCTTCAGCGTACCCTTGGGACCCTTGACGGTAATCCCGTCCTTGGCCACCTGGCACTCGACGCCCTTGGGAAGCGCGATGGGTTTCTTGGCAACTCGTGACATGTCAGTGCTCCCTTACGCGACGCGACCGATCACTTCGCCACCGAGACCACTTGCGCGTGCCTGCGCATCGGTCATCAGGCCGGCCGAAGTCGACACGATCGAAATACCGAGGCCGCCCAACACCTTCGGCAGCGCTTCCTTGCCGCGATACACGCGCAGGCCCGGGCGGCTGACACGCTCGATGCGCTCGATCGCGGGCTTGCCTTCGAAATACTTCAACTTGATTTCCAACTGCGCCTTGCCGGCGTCCTCGGAACGCCGTGATTCCAGCACGTAACCTTCCGCTTTCAGCAGATCGGCCAGCGCCTGGCGCAACTTCGAAGCCGGCATGCTCACCATCGGCTTGCGCATTGCCTGCGCGTTGCGGATGCGGGTGAACATATCGGCGATGGGATCAGTCATGCTCATGGGTTGTTTCCTTGAAACTGCATCGATATCCAGATGGACAAGTCGCTCGCTTCGCGAGCTGTAAAGGGTCAAGAGTGAAGAGGAAAGCCGGCGCTCTTGCTTTTACCATTTGCAGACGGCGCAGCCGCCGACTTCACTATTCACTACTTTACCAACTGGCCTTGCGCAAGCCCGGCACGTCGCCGCGCATGGTCGCTTCGCGCAACTTGCTGCGGGCCAGGCCAAACTTCGCGTACACCGCCCGCGGACGGCCGGTCAAGGCGCAGCGGGTGCGCAGGCGCGAGGGACTGGAGTCGCGCGGCAGGTTCTGCAACTTCGCCTGCGCCGCCATCTTCTCGTCGTAGCCCGCATCGGCGCTGGCGATGATCTTCTTGAGATCGACGCGTTTGCCGGCGTGCCGCTTGATCAGCTTGGCGCGCTTGAGGTCGCGATTGACCATCGATTTCTTTGCCATATTTTTGAACTCTCAATGCTTCGGATGCAGGAGCGAGCGTGCTCGCGATCGGTCGCCTTTACGCAGGCTCCTACGCGAGGGCTAATTCCTGAATGGAAAGTGGAAGGCCTCGAGAAGCGCCTTGGCTTCCGCGTCGGTACGCGCGGTGGTGGTGATGCAAATGTCCATGCCGCGCATCGCGTCGACTTCGTCGAAGTCGATTTCCGGGAAGATGATCTGCTCCTTGATTCCCATGTTGTAGTTGCCACGGCCGTCGAAGGCACGGCCGGACACCCCGCGGAAGTCGCGCACGCGCGGCAGCGAGATGTTGACGAGC
>JBOHYW010000024.1:0-28351 GCA_050738155.1 Rhodanobacteraceae bacterium | reverse complement strand
GGCATGGCGCTGCAACTCAGGATGATGTTCAACCACATTGGCGTGTGCGTTCCGGCACGGCCGTTCTGGCTGGCATTCGCGATGGGCGAGCTCACGGTGACGCTACCGCTCGGGCTGTTTTCGCAGAACTGGGTACTGTCGGCGTCACGACGGGTACACGTTGGCCGTAGCTCCGCCGCCACCGTGATGATGCTGCTGGTCGAGATCGCCACGGTATTCCTGTTTCTGGCGGTGGTCGGAATACCGGGCTGGAATGCAGTCCGCTGGATCGCGGTGGCACTACTGGCGATGTTCACGCTGATGCTGATCGCCGCGCTGGTTTTCGAGGACAAGGTTCGCGCGCTTCCGGGGCGGCTGAACCGGGAGTGGCTGAAAAAAGCTACCGAAGGCGGCGTCGAAATGTTGGACGGCTTGCGCAAGCTTTGCACCCCCGGAACCATCGCCATCAGCCTGGTATTGGCCGCGATTTATCTGGGTGCGCTGACGATCGCGTTCTGGCAGATCGGGCGTGGCATGCACGTGCAACATCTCGGTTATATCGATGCCGCAACGATCTACATGTTTTCGCTCGCCGTGATACTCATCGGGGTCGGGCTTATCAGCCAGATCGGCACCGTCGATCTCCTCGGCATGGTCATCGCACAGGCATGGGGCATTGGCTACACCGATGGCTTGGCGATGATGCTGGGATTCAGGATCGTGTGGACCGGCTCCATCTGGGTGCTGTGCCTGCCCGTCGTGGCGTCGACCTGGCGCGAAATGCCATCGTCGGGCAAGCACCAATCAGGCGATCGCGGCAAGAAAGTTGCCCGTTGAACCCGAGACGTCCATTCGCGGGATGCCGGCCGCGGCGCGCGCGCGTTCGATATCGCGCGGGATGTCGAGGTGTTTCTGTTCGACCGACCAGACGTAGCCGCGATCGCGATGGAATTTGGCAAGGTATTCCTGCTCGCTCTGCCCCGGCGTCGCCACGAACAGGGCCTTGCGCCCCAGCCCGGCCAGTTCCATCAGCGTGGTGTAGCCCGAGCGCGTGACCACCAATTTCGCGCGATTGAGCATCTCGGCCTGACGCTGGCGATCGAGATAGCCGTACACCGTCGCGCCGGCGATCTCGCGCACGCTGTCGTCGCTCGGGCGGCCCAGCGTCACAACGATTCGTCCGGACAGTTCCGGCAGCGAGGCCAGCGCCAGTTTCTCGAGCAGCCCACGTTGCGGCTCGATGCCGGAGACGGAAAAGAACACATCGACGTCCTGTTCGACATCCATCCGCGGCACGCTCGACAGCGGCCCGATGTACACCAGCCTGCCGTCTCCCCAGTCGAAATCCGGGTCATGGCCCAGCCAGCCGGACAGCCCGCCGTTTTCCGCAACATCCGGGATCAGTACCTTGGTGAAGCCTTTCAGCAAGTCGCGCTGGCCCCATTCGGTGAAGCGTTGCGTGAAGCTGCTGAAGAACGGCACCACCTGGTGGACCGAATGGAAGATGACGTAACTCGGCACCGCCTGCGACCACACCCCGAAGCGGCTGTCGGAAATCACGCAGTCGATGTGTCGTTCCGCCACCAGTTTTTCTGCGGCGCGATGTTCACGCCGATAGCCGGCCAGCACCCACGGCATCGCGGCCGTCATGCGCAGGTAGAAGATCGCGGGATAGCGACTGAACGGAGCGGGCGTATCGCGGAAAGGAAAATACTCGCAGGCGTCGCCCAATTCCGACTGCAACAGACGCATGCCGGGTCCCGGTTGCATCATGACGATCACGTGGTCGCCGCGCTCGATCAGCGCGCGAATCAGCCCGAGGCTGCGCGTGGCGTGACCCAACCCCCAGTGGTACACGCCATACAGGATTCGTCGCCCCATCCATGTTTCCTTTGCCGCATCGGCGCCTTGGTGATGGCGCATGCTGACACGAAAAACGTCTACGCGGCGCGAAAGCGTGGCAACGCGTTTTGCCGCCGGTGCGCCACGGCACTCATGGGGGAGGCATTGTTGGCGGTCTCTGCGATAATGGGCCGTTCGAGGCACAGTGGCCACGCCCGTGGCCACTGTAAACGCCGCAAACCCGCATGGCCCCGTAGCTCAGCTGGATAGAGCGTCCCCCTCCTAAGGGGAAGGTCGCCCGTTCGAATCGGGCCGGGGTCGCCACACCGTACCGTTTCTGTTTGGAGCATCTGAATGTCCCACGTCATCCTTTCCGCGCTTGATTTTTCCGACACCAATTCCGGCACCTTCCTCGGCAACGGCGAGTGGTCGAAGACCACCGATGCCGGCGTGCTGGAGCCACTGAACCCGGCCACCGGCGAATTGCTGGCAAAGGTCTACGCGACCAGCGACGCGGATTACGAAACCATGATCCGCAACGCACAGAAGGCATTCGCACAATGGCGCAGCACGCCGGCGCCCCGGCGCGGCGAAGCGGTGCGCCTGTGTGCGCAGGCATTGCGCGAACACAAGGATGCGCTGGGCTCGCTGGTTGCACTGGAAATGGGCAAGATCAAACCCGAAGGCGACGGCGAAGTGCAGGAGATGATCGACATCGCCGATTTCGCGGTCGGCCAGTCGCGCATGTTGTACGGCCTGGCGATGCATTCCGAGCGCCCCGGCCATCGCATGTACGAGCAGTGGCACCCATTGGGCCTGGTCGGCATCATCAGTGCATTCAACTTCCCGGTCGCGGTGTGGGCATGGAATGCAATGTTGGCAGCGGTATGCGGCAACATCAGCATCTGGAAGCCGTCGCCCAAGACGCCGCTGTCGGCGATCGCGTCCGTCCGCATTTGCAACGAAGCCCTGAAGGCCGGCGGCTTCCCGGAAATCTTTTATCTCATCAACGATGCCGGCAACGAGCTGGCGCAAAAATTCGTGGACGACAAGCGCATCCCGCTGATCAGCTTCACGGGGTCCACCAAGGTCGGTCGCATGGTCGGCGAACGCGTCGCTGCCCGCATGGGTCGGTCACTGCTGGAACTGGGCGGCAACAACGCGATCATCCTCGATCGCTCGGCGGACCTGGGCCTTGCGATTCCGGCGATCGTGTTCGGCGCGGTCGGTACCGCCGGCCAGCGCTGCACCAGCACGCGCCGCCTGTTCGTGCACGAATCGATCATCGACGACGTGCTGGGCAAGCTGCGCCACGCCTACCAGCAGGTCGAGAAGAAGATCGGCGACCCGACCGATTCGAACACCTTGATGGGTCCGCTCAACAGCAGGGCCGCGGTCGAGCAGTTCACGACGGCGGTGAAGACCGCGAAAGCGAGTGGTGCACGCGTCGTCAGCGGCGGCTCGGTACTGAACGGCAACGGCAACTTCGTCGAGCCGACCATCATCACCGGCGTCAAGAACTCCGACGAGATCGTACAGACCGAGACCTTTGCGCCGATCCTCTACGTGATGCCGTTCAAGGCACTGGACGAGGCCATCGCGATGCAGAACGAAGTGCCGCAAGGCCTGTCCTCGGCGATCTTCACGCAGAACCTCAAGGCCGCCGAGCAATACCTGTCGACAATGGGTTCGGATTGCGGTATCTCGAACGTCAACATCGGCACTTCCGGCGCCGAAATTGGTGGCGCGTTCGGCGGTGAAAAGGAAACCGGCGGCGGTCGTGAATCGGGTTCCGACGCATGGAAGGCATACATGCGCCGGCAGACCAACACCATCAACTGGTCGGATGCGTTGCCGTTGGCACAGGGCATCAAGTTCGATTTGTGACGGGATCCGGGAGAAGCCATCCCCCTCAATCCCCCTTCGCAAGCGAAGGGGAGGATCAACACCCCCTTCCGCAGGAAGGGGGTCGCGCCGCAGGCGCGGGGGATGGCGCCCGGCGGCGATTCGGTTTCATAGGTGATCGGAGCAATGGCATGACTACCCCCTTCGACTTCACCGGTTACCGCGTCGCCATTGCCGGCGGCAGCAAAGGGATCGGGCGCGCGATCGCGTTGGGGTTCCTTGCGGGTGGCGCGCAGGTTTCGGTGTGCGCGCGCGGACAGGATGGTCTGGATGCGCTGAAGCAAGATGCGAGCAAGCACGTGGACAAGTTGCACACGCACACCTGCGACCTCGCTGAAGCCGAGCAAATCGAACGCTGGGTCGGCGATGCCACGCAAGCGATGGGTGGCCTCGACGTGCTGGTCAACAACGCCACCGGTTACGGCTTTCGCGAAGACGACGAATCGTGGCTGGTCGATTTCAACGTCGACCTGATGGCGGCGGTGCGCGCCTCGCGCGTGGCCCTGCCGTACCTGAAACAATCGCCGCACGCCAGCATCCTGCACACCAGTTCGATCGGTTCGCTGCGCCCGCGCACCATGGGTCCACCCTACGCCGCCATGAAGGCAGCGATGAACCACTACGCGCGCACGCAGGCGCTGGCGCTGTCGGAAGACCGCATTCGGGTCAACGCCATCGCACCGGGGTCGATCGAATTCGAAGGCGGCGTGTGGGATCGCGTCAAACACGACAACCCGGAACAATACGCCAAGGTGCTGGCGACCATCCCGTTCGGCCGCTTCGGCACGCCACAGGAAGTAGCCAATCTCGCGTTGTTCCTGGCGTCGCCGCTGGCTGGCTGGATCACCGGCCAGATCATGGTCGTGGATGGCGGGCAATCGCTGCGTTTCTGAGGAATCCCGTAACACATGTACTCGACCCTGCGCCCATTGTTGTTTTCACTCGAAGCCGAAAAGGCGCATGGCCTGACCTTGTACGCACTGGGCGTCGCCCAGCGCAGCAATCTGATGAAGCTGGTCGCGCAACCGCCGCCAGCAGACTTGCCGGTACATGCGTTCGGCGTCGATTTTCCCAATCCGGTGGGGTTGGCGGCAGGTCTCGACAAGAACGGCGCGCATATCGACGCACTTGGTGCGCTCGGATTCGGCTTCATCGAAATCGGCACGGTCACGCCGCGCCCGCAACCCGGCAATCCGAAACCGCGCCTGTTCCGGCTGCCACAGCACGAAGCGCTCATCAACCGGATGGGCTTCAACAACGACGGCGTCGACGCGCTGGTTCGCAACGTCACAAGTGCAAGCTGGCGCGGCGTGCTCGGCATCAACATCGGCAAGAACAAGGACACGCCGAACGAACGCGCTGTCGATGATTACCTGGCTTGCCTCGAGCGCGTGTACCCACTGGCAAGCTACATCACGATCAATGTCTCGTCGCCGAACACGCCGGGCCTGCGCGATTTGCAGCAGGGCGAATCGTTGCGCGTGCTGGTCGCGACGCTGATGGAAGCGTGCGACAAGCTCGCCACGCGCCACGCTGCGCGCAAGCCGATGCTGCTGAAAATCGCGCCCGATCTCGATGCCGCGCAGATGGATGCCATCGCGACTGCATTGGAGGGTTCGGGCACCGACGGCCTGATCTGCACCAACACCACGGTCGACCACGCGGATGTTGCGGGCGACCTGCATGCGAGCGAAACGGGCGGGCTTTCCGGCAGGCCGCTGTTCGATCGCTCTACCGAAGTGCTGCGCGGCATGGCCGAGCGCCTCGAAGGGAAGATTCCGCTGATTGGTGTCGGCGGCGTCATGACTGGCAGCGATGCCGCCGACAAGATCACCGCCGGCGCCAAGCTCGTGCAAATCTATTCCGGATTGATCTATCGCGGACCGTGGCTGCTGACCGAATGCGTGGAAGAAATACGCCGCCAACAGGACCAGGTTTGAGCATGCGCCCTGCAACACAGAAATACCGCCGCTCATCATTCCGGCGAAAGCCGGAATCCATTTTCCCGTCCGTGCATGGAAGCTCAACCCTGACATACACCGGGACGGCGGCCCCTTCGGAGCCCATGGTCCATGCAGAGTGAATCAGTCGGCGTCAAGCCCGACTCGAGCGGTTACACGCTGACCGAGAACGCCCCGTTGCGTGATCGCAACACCCTGCGGGTCGACGCGCATGCGCGCCGGCTGGCCGAAATCCACGATGCCGCGGCGATTCCGAAGTTGCTGGCACTCCCTGCCCTGCGCAACCAATCGCTGTTGCTGCTTGGCGAAGGTTCGAACGTGCTGTTTACCAGCGATTTCGACGGCGCGATCATGACGATGAAAGCGCGCGGTGTCGAGGTGCTGTCCGAAGACAGGGACGCCGTGCGTATCCGCGTCGCCGCCGGTGAACACTGGGACGACTTCGTGCGCTGGACGCTCGCACACGGCTACGCCGGCCTGGAAAACCTGATCCTGATTCCCGGCAGCGTCGGTGCAGCGCCGATGCAAAACATCGGCGCGTATGGTGTCGAGGCCGGCGAGTTCATTGAAACGGTCGAGGCATTCGATCTCGCCAAGAATCGGTTCACCAGCTTCAACCGCAGCGAGTGCGAATTCGGCTACCGCGACTCCGTTTTCAAACGCCATCCCGACCACTGGTTGATTACCGCGATCACCGTTCGCTTGCCGCGCACACACGCGCCGCGCATCGAATACGCCGGGTTGCGCGATGAACTCGCACGCATGGGCATCGATACGCCCGCACCGATCCACGTCGCCGATGCAGTAGTCGCCCTGCGCACCCGCAAGCTGCCCGACCCGGCGGTGATCGGCAACGCCGGCAGCTTCTTCAAGAACCCGCTGGTCCCCATCAATCAGGCCGAGGCGCTGCGTCGCGACCACCCGCAGCTGCCGTGTTGGCCAGCCGCCACGGAGACCTCGAAACTTTCCGCCGCCTGGCTTATCGAGACCAGCGGATTCAAGGGCCTGCGTGACGGTGATGCCGGCATTTCGAATCGACACGCGCTGGTGCTGGTCAACCACGGCCACGCCAGCGGCGCACAACTTTGGGCCTTGGCACAACGCGTGCGCGAAGGCGTGCGCGCGCGCTTCGGCGTCATGCTTGAACCCGAGCCGCGCATCATCGGCAGCAACGACTGACCGACATCAGCCGCTCCGGTGGGTTCTCACGACGTCACCTAACCCTATCGGAACACTAACGGCGACGATGAAGTTCGACAATTTGCCGATCACCGGACCTGTCCGCCGCAGGCGATCGCATTGAATCTGGCCAACTGATCGCTTTACGTCGAAAAAACTTACACATCAGACAGAATCAGTAATAGCTTGCAACTTACTGATTCCGTTTGCACATATGGGGACACGTGGAGTTAAAAACCAACGAATGCTTTTACAAACCAGCTGAAGCGCCAGCTTGGAAAAATTCCACATTTGCAAACTGTTCAACCGTTTACCTCGACTGGCCGCGAATCTGCATGGCGCAGCACCGCCGACGCGGGGTGGTAGTCAATCGCATCCTGCCGGAGCAATCCGCTCTGCACGTGCTTGCAGACTCGACTGATCTTCAGCCAACAACGAAGGAACTCCCAATGAAAGCCCTACCAATGTTCGCCATCTGCACACTCGCGGCCGCCTATGCGGCTGGCGCCCAGGCAATTCCCTTGAATACGAACCTCCTCGGCAACCCCGGCTTCGAGGACAGCAGCTCAATCTCAGGTACGCACTGGGGTGCGTTCGGATGCGCATTCAGCAGCGGCACAGTCATGCCGACCGGTGGCCCCGCAGCCCAAGGCGGGTCGTACTACGTGTGGGGTAAAGGATGCAGCGGTTACAGTCTGGTTCAATCCATTGATCTGGGCGCGCCCGTCACCGCCTCCGGTCTCACCATGGAATTCGGCGTGTGGCAGTACGGATTGCCCACAAGTTCGTCGCTCAACGTGGTCAAAGTCAGCATGCTCGATGCCACCAGCCAGACGCTTGGCTCGCCTATACAGCTACCCAGCGCCGGAGGCACATCGTGGCGTGAGGTTACCGGCAGTGCTGTGCTGCTCGCCGGTACGCGCAAAATTCAGTACGAGCTGTTTGGATTTGGCGACTCAGGCGCTGACGACACCGACTACACCTTCCTGGATGATGCTTACCTCAAGGTGGTGACACCCCGAACTCCAGCGGACGTGCCGGAACCGCCTGCGCTACTGCTGTTTGGTATCGGGCTGGCCGGGATCGGCCTGGGCTTGGCACGGCGGAAGGCGGCCCGACAATAACCGCCAGCACTCGGCTGCCGTCGCGGTGTGCGACGGCAGCCCTCCGAACCGACCGGATGTGTACATCGGACCGCTCCGCGCCATCAAACAGCGGTGTGAGATTGCGGCGCAGCAAGGTAATGGCGTTCGCCGCTGACGGGATCGAAATACACGGCGGTCATGACTTGCGTTTCCGGATCGACGAAACGTTCGCCGGTGTCGGTCCAGCGCGGGTCGGGACGTTCGACGCGAACCGGCTTGTAACGCCAACGTTCGATCGCAAGCCCGACAACCAAAAACAATCCGCCGATGATCAGTTGCGGCAGGAACAGCGCCAGCATACCGCCGACCAACAGGGCGATCACCGCGACCAGCAGCAACAACGCGCCAATGATGTACAGCGCGATAGTCAGCATGGCGGGTTTACGCGGGTTCGATGACCACTGCGGTTCCATACGCCACGATCTCGCTCATGGTCTGGCCGATCTCCGAGGAATCGAAGCGCATCATCACCACGGCGTTGGCGCCCATGGCCTGGGCATTTTGCACCATGCGGTCGGTGGCATGGCGACGCGCTTCTTCCAGCATCTGGGTGTATTCGTTGATTTCGCCGCCGACGATGGAACGCAATCCGGCCATCACGTTGCCGCCGATGCCGCGGCTGCGCACCACCAGGCCGAACACCTGCCCCTTGGTCTCGGTAATGCGGTGTCCCGCAATGCCTTCAGTAGTCACGATGATCATCTTGGTCTCCCGATTGAATGATCGCGATTCGCGAGCGCGCCAACAATACAACTGGCGGTCGCCTGCACGCAGGCTCCTGCCTTTGAACGTAACCGTAGGAGCGAGCGTGTCGCGACTGCTAGCGCCGCGTCTTTGCCAACAACCGCAACAACTCCATGTACAACCACACCAGTGTCACCATCAAGGCGAACGCGCAATACCACTCCATGTACTTCGGTGCGCGCTGTTCGGTGGCGCGTTCGATCAGGTCGAAATCGAGCACCAGGTTGAGTGCCGCCAAACCCACCACCAGCACGCTGAAACCGATGCCCAGCGCGCCGCTGCCGTTGATGAAGGGAATGTTGTAACTCGTGAACGCCGACAGGCCCCATTCCACCAGGTACAACAGGAAGATACCGCCAGTCGCCGCGATCACGCCCGTCCGGAACTTGTTGGTGACCTTGATGACGCCGGCGCGATACAGCACCAGCATCAACACCAGTACACCGACCGACGCCAACAGCGCCTGCAACACGATGCCATGGTATTGCACGTTGTAGAGCGCCGAGATCGCACCGAGCGCAGTGCCTTCGGCGATGGCATACAGCGGCGCCGAAATAGCTGCCCAGGTCGGCTTGAACACGGTAACCAACGCCAGCACCAGGCCGACGATGAAGCCGCCCCACATGTACGGCGAGACCGCCGCCATCGCCGCTTGCGCACCGCCTGATGCGAACGCCAGCATGAAGTGGTGCCAGGTCCAACTGCCGGTAATCAGTGCAAGCACCAGTAACAGACCGGTGCGGGCGATGGTGCCGTTGACCGTCATCGGCTCGCCGGCGGTGGCAGTCGCCTGACTCTGGAAGGTCTTGCCGCGCAGGATGGGATTGCTGGAACGCAGTGCCATGGATTTCCTCACTCGAACTTGCAAACGTGGCCGGCCGGGGCCGGTATTGCCACAACTTTAGCGGGCGCGTCGGCGGGCCGCCACGCCGACGCCCATCGGAATTCTGACCACACGACGTGACGCGGGTTCCGTACGCCGCGGCACGATCAAGGCAACCGCCTATCCAGGCCAGGCCGGCAGGCAGTCATCCTGCCGATGACCGCTCACCACAGCCGGCAGTCAGGCGGCGGCACCCATAATGGCGACCACGATGTCGAACACGGAGCCGTTCAAGCTGTCGGAGTTGCCAAAGTCACCCGCATCGCCTTTGCCTCGGGTCGCGGGTTGCCTCGAGCAGCGGGATGCGCAGCCTGCGTCCGATTCACCCACCGCTGCCAGTCCACGCAACACGACGATCGATCTGTTCCGGGTGATTGCGATCTTCGGCGTGATCATCGTGCATACCGATCCGGTCATGTCGCCGGTCTTCACCGGCACCGCGAATCGCCTCGCGCAATTGTTGATCGGCGGCGCGGGCCGGCTTTCGGTACCGTTCTTTTTCGTCGTTTCCGGCTACTTCTTCGGCCGCAAGACTCGCGCAGGCGCAGCCCCGCTGCCCTTGTTCGCGCACTATGCCAAACGGCTGCTGCGCATCTGGGTGCTGTGGTCGCTGATCTACCTGTGCCTGCCCTTGCGGCTCGGGCAATGGCTGCACCAGGGTTGGTGGCCGTCGGTCGTGCAGCAATTCGAGCAGATGGCGGCCAACCCGCTGCTGATCGTCTGGGTCGGCGGCAAAGGCCATCTGTGGTTCCTGATGGCGCTGGTGATGGCGCTCGCGATCGTCGCGATATGCGAATGGATGCGGGCGCGGCCCCTGCTATACGGCTTGGCCATCGCACTGTATGTGTTTGGCTTGCTGGGCGGCCTGTACGCGAACACGCCGACCGGCCTGCAGCTGCCTTTCGATACCCGCAACGGGCCGTTCATGAGCACACTGCTGGTCGCCTGCGGGTACTGGATCGCGGGCTACCGCCAGCGGATCAATCCCGTCATCGTATTGGCCATCGCGGGCATCGGTCTCTTCGGATTCGAAGCCGAACTCAACTGGATACCGCAATTGTCGAGCAGCTATCCGCCGATCATCGACTACGGCGTGTTCACGCCGGTGTTCGGCGTGGGAACGTTGCTGTTCGGCCTCGCGGTACCGCGACTCGGTGGGCAATGGTGGCCGCGGATCGGCGCCGAATGCGTGCTTGGCATCTACGTTTGCCAAGAGCTCTTCGTCGAGCCGGCGTGGATGCTGCACGCGTACTTCCACAGCTACTTGTGGGAATTCACGTTCCCGGTAGTCGTGTTCTTCCTCGCACTCGGCTTCACCATGCTGCTCGCCCGCGAACGCCATCTGCGCCTGCTGGTGCGCTGACGACAATCGTCTACAACCCCGTGGACTCTGCCTCCAGCATCCCTTCACTGACCGAATCTCCCGGCGGCCGCACGTCCGGCAGGAATACCGCCAGCAAGCCCAGCAGCGGCAGGAACGCGCATACCTGATAAACGAACACGATCCCGTAATGGTCCGCAACGACACCCAGCACCGCCGCACCGATACCGCCGAGACCAAAACTGAAGCCGTAGAACAGACCGGACACCATACCAATGCGGTGCGTCAGCATGTCCTGCGCGTACACGATGATGGCCGGGAATGCCGAGGCCAGGATCAGCCCGATCACCACGCTCAAGCCCACCGTCCAGCCCAGCCCGACGTAGGGCAGCGCCAGCGTGAACGGCGCGCAGCCGAGGATCGAAAACCAGATCACTTTCCTGCGGCCGATACGGTCGCCCAGGAACCCGCCGATCAGTGTGCCACCGGCAATCGCGAATAGGAACACGCCGAGCAAGTCCGCCGCCATGTGCGCGGACAGTCCGAATTTGTGGATCAGGTACAACTCGTAGTAAGTGCTGATGCTGGCGAGGTAGAAGAACTTGGAAAACATCAGCACCAGCAGCACGCCAATCGTGTGGCGCACGACCTTCGGCGGGAACGCCGGCTTGTCGCCCACCTGGCGCTTGTGGACACGTTCGTCGATGTGCGCGCGATACCAGCGGCCGACCTGCAACAACACGACGATCCCGAGCAGCGCCAGCAGTCCGAACCAGTGCACCCGTGTACGCGTGTGCTGCAGCACGATGGCCGCCACAAGAATCGGCCCCAAGGCCTGTCCGGTATTGCCGCCGATCTGGAACAGCGATTGCGCCAGACTGTAGCGTCCGCCCGAGGCCATCCGCGCCACCCGCGCGGACTCGGGGTGAAAGATCGAGGAACCACAGCCAATCAGTGCGACCGAAACCAGCAGGATCGGATACGTCGGCGCGACGGCAAGCAGCAGCAGGCCACTCAAGGTGAAACACATGCCGACCGGCAGCGAAAACGGCAGCGGGTGCTTGTCGGTGATGGTGCCGACCATCGGTTGCAACAGCGATGCCGTCAACTGGAACGTCAGCGTGATCGCACCGATCTGAAAGAAGTTGAGGTGGAACTCCCCTTTCAGCATCGGATAGATCGCCACGATCACCGACTGCATCATGTCGTTCAAGACGTGCACGAAACTGACCGCGCCGATCACGCTGTAGCGGGTCGAATGAGGCCGTTTCGCGCCAATTGCCACCGTGCCCTCCGAGGAGGCATCGGATGTCTGCGGGTTCAAGTCCATCGGCCGTCCGCGAGCAACTCGTCAGGCGCGCTTGCTGCGCGAGGGTTTCTTCTTTGCCGCTGTTTGCGGCGCAGCGAGATGGCCGGCGGCGGCCACCACGGCGGCCTCCCCCGGCAACACCAGCAAGGCCGCGCCCGCGAGCGGCGTATAAGTATCGGCACCGACCACGCGCTTGAGCGGCTTGTTGCCGAGCCCGGCTTCGACGATCGCGGTAATGATGCCCTCACCCACACCCGCGCTCTTGCGGCCTTCGTCCAGCACGATGATGCGCTTGGCGGTCCCGGCCTGCTCAGCGACGAAGGCATCGTTCAACGGCACCAACCAGCGCAAGTCCACGACCCGCACCTTCCACTTGTGTTGGCGCTCGATTTCACGCGTAGCACGCAGCGCCATCGGCACGCCATTGCCGAAGGTGAAGATCACCAGATCGTTCGCGCCATCGTTGTAGATGCGGCCTTCGCCCAGCGGCATCGCCTGATCGGGCGCGGGATACTCGAATTGCCACTGCCCATCGCCGTGTTCGTACAGATCCTTGGTCATGTACAGCGCGATCGGCTCGAGACACGCGCACACCCGGCCATCGATCTTGCACAGCGCTGCCAAGGTGCGCAGCATCGTCGCAGCGTCGTCGCCGCGCGACGGACAACCGACGACAAGCCCCGGAATGTCGCGCAATGCGGCGATCGAGTTGTCGTTGTGGAAATGTCCGCCAAATCCCTTCTGGTAACCGAGCGACGCGATCCGCACCAGCAGCGGGTTGCGGTATTGATCATTCGAGAAAAACTGCAGCGACGCCGCTTCGCCGCGGATCTGGTCACAAGCGTTGTGGAAATACGCGAGGTACTGGATCTCCGGGATCGGCAGCATGCCCATGTTGGCATAGCCCTGCGCCAAGCCGAGGATCATGGTCTCGTCCAGCAGCGTGTTGAACACGCGCGCACCCTTGAAGGCTTTTTGCAGGCCGCGCGTCAACGTGTACACGCCGCCCTTCTGCGCCACGTCCTCGCCGAACAACAGCGACTCGGGATATTTCGCCAGCAGATCGTGCAGCGCCGCATTGATCTGCAAGGCGAGATGGCGCGGTGGCTGTTTTTCCGGCAGCTTGTCGGCACCGCCGAATACGGAAAGACGCTTGTCCGCGTAATCGTCGCGCGCAGCTTCGGCCGCAACCGCTTTCGGGGTATATGGCGCCAACGGTCTGATCACCGCATCGAGCGTTTCCAGCTTGGGCCGGCTGTCGGCAATTTCGGCAGCGGCGAAACAACGTTTGCGAATCGCCTCGTACTGCGCGAGCAACGATTCCTTCGTGCACAACCCGGACTGCAACGCAATCGCCGCCGAACGCAGCAGTGGATCGGTCGCTTCCAGCGCCATCAATTCCTCGAAGCTTCGCCATTCGATTTCGAAATCGGTGCCGGCGTGGCCGGTCAGGCGCGTGGTCTTCAAATGCAGGAAGGTCGGGCGGCGCGTCGTGCGGCAATGCTCGATCGCGCGCGCGACCTGTGCATAGCCTTCGGCGAGATCGAGACCATCGGCGAAGAAGTAATCCAGATCCTTGCGGCCCGAGAAATTGTTGGCAACCCAGCCGCCCGGTGTCTTGACCGAAATGCCGATGCCGTTGTCCTCGCACACGAACAGCACCGGCGCCGGCAGGCGCTGGTAGGCGGTCCAGCCAGCGGCGTTGAAGGCGGTCTGGGCGGTCGCATGGTTGCTCGAAGCATCGCCGAACGAACAGATCACGATGGAATCGTTCGGCACCGGCAGCACATGGCCAATGCGTTGCGCCTGTTCGATCGCAACCGCGGTACCGAGCGCTTTCGGCAGGTGCGATGCAATGGTCGACGTCTGCGGCAGCACCCACAGCGGCTTGGAACCCCAGACCTTGTGACGTCCACCGGAAGCCGGATCTTCACTGCTGGCCGCGAACGACAACGCCGAATCCATCACGGGGTCCATCCCCGGCAGCTTGCGGAAACGCTCGGCCATGAACGCGCCCGAACGGTAATGCAGGAACGCCGGATCGGTATGCCGCGTGAGCCGCGCCACCATCGCGTTGCCCTCATGGCCCGACGAGCCGATGGTGTAGAAGACCTTGTTCTGCACCCGCAGTACGCGCGCCATCAAATCCAGGTGCCGCGAAATCAGTTGCGATTCGAACAGTTCGCGGAAGTCGCGCGCGCTGCACGCGCTGCCCGGCAGCACCGGTGCGTCGTCATGCGGTTTCGTCATCGCTTCGCCGCGCCAAGCCTGCACGAACTCGGTGAAGTTCTGGTCGACGATCTCGGCGCGATTGAAGCCCTTGTGGCGAGCGGGGATGGGTGTCTTGATGGCGTTCATTGGATGTGGGTGATTTTCAAACGGCGCGGCGCGCAAACCAGTCCTCGCGGGTCTGGCCCCACACGTCGATCGCATCCTTGTCATGCGGTGCGGGCAGGAAAGCGGTACGCAGAATTCGTGACCCCAGGCGTTCGGCCAGCGCCTGCGAACGCCGGTTGGCGGGGTCGATGCAATGGATGACTTCCTTCCACCCGAGGTTTTCGAAAGCCCAATCGATCACGGTGACTGCGGCCTCATGGGCAAACCCGTGTCCCCACGCGCTGCGCCGGAAAGCCCAGCCTACTTCGGTACCGGGCCAGCCGTCCGGTTGCCAAGGGCCGGTCTGCCCAAGCCATTCATCGGTATTCTTGTCGATCACCGAAAACATCGCGAAGCCCTGCAGCATCCACGCCCCCGGCATCTGCAGGAAACGCCGCCAGGCTGCGCCACGCGGCGATGCACCACCAATGTAGCGCGCCGTCTCCTCGTCGCCGATCATTTCCGCATAATCGTCGAAGTCCTCACGGCGCGGCACCCGCAAAACCAACCGCGCGGTTTCCAGCACGGGCTCCTGTGATGGCATGGCGTTCGGCATTGACCGTTTACTTGCCGGCGGCGTGATAGGTGCATTCCGGCGCCGCGCTCGCGATGTCGGGAATGTTCGGGCTGTAGCAGGTGTACTGCACGCCCTTCTTGCCGTCCTTGTCGGTCGCGACCTTCGGCACCAACTGGATGATGCCGCCATCGGCACCCGTTGCGGGCGTCAGGTACACGTTGATGACCCCGCCCTTGCTGACCACGATCGCCTTGACTTCGTTGGATTGCATCTGGTTGGGCGCACCGACATGCGCCTCGGCGTTGCTCGATGGCGGAGTCGGGTTGGAGAGCATGACATTCGCCACACCCATTTTCACCAATGCGAGTCGCAACGAGGTCAGTGCCAAGCGCACCTCGTTCGTATTGACCGCGGCCAATGCGCTGCCTGAAGCCAGCATCGCGCCGATTGCAATACCGGCGAGCCATTTGTTGCGAAGATTCATGGATGACTCCTGCATGTCGTACGCGGCGAATTGTCCACGATCCACCTGAATGAAATGGTCCCGGGAAACGTCACGAGGGCCTGCTCGTGACGCCCATCCGAAGTCGCAGTTGTGAATGGTCAGGCCGCGAACTCTTTGCCATGGATGGCGGCTTCCAGGGCCGCTCTGGTATTCACATTCCTGCGGTCATCCCGCGTATTCATCTCATCCAGCAACGCAGTGAACAGCGGCGATCACGATCAAAAAGCGTTGATGCCTGTCAGCTCCCTGCCCACCACCAATTGATGCACGGTCTGCGTACCCTCGTACGTCACCACCGATTCCAGGTTCAGCGCGTGCCGGATCGCGACGTGCTCCGTAGTGATGCCGGCGCCGCCAAGAATGTCGCGGCATTCGCGCGCGGTATCCAGCGCCATGCGCACGTTGTTCCACTTCGCCAGCGAAATTTGCGTCGGCTGCAATTGGCCGGCATCCTTCAAACGCCCCAGCCGCAACGCCAGCAACTGCGCGGTGGTGATGCGTCGCGCGATGTCCGACAGCTTCAACTGGATGCCTTGATTGGCGGCGAGCTTGCGATTGAACAGCACGCGTTCCTGGGTGTAATCGAGCACCTCTTTCAGGCACGCCTGCGCCGCACCGATCGGCCCCCAGCTGATGCCGAAGCGCGCCGAGTCGAGACAACTCAGTGGCCCGCGCAGACCTTTCACGTTCGGCAGCATCGCGCTCGCCGGCACGCGCACGTCGTCGAGGAACAGTCCGCTGGTGACCGACGCACGCAGGCTCATCTTCTTGTGGATTTCCTGCGCCGCGAAACCCTTGCTCGAGGTCGGCACCAGGAATCCGCGTATGCCGTCGTCGGTCTTGGCCCATACCAGCGCCACGTGCGCAAGGTTGCCGTTGGTGATCCACATCTTGGAACCGTTGATCACCCAATCGTCGCCGTCGGGTTTCGCAACCGTCTTCATGTTGGACGGGTCGGAACCTCCGTGCGGTTCGGTCAAGCCGAAGCAGCCGATCACCTCGCCCGCCGCCATCTTCGGCAGGTATTCGCGTTTTTGTTCCTCACTGCCGAACGCGAAGATCGGATACATCACCAAAGACGATTGCACCGAGGCAAAACTGCGCAGACCGGAATCGCCGCGCTCCAGTTCCTGGCAGATCAGCCCGTAGCTGACCTGATTCATCCCCGCACCGCCGTATTCTTCGGGGACAGTGGCGCCGAGCAAACCCAGCCCCGCGATTTCCGGAATCAGTTCGGACGGAAAGCGCGCTTGATCGAAGCAATCACCGATGATCGGCAGCACCTTGTCATCGACGAAACGCCCCACCGAATCCTGCACCATGCGTTCTTCGTCGCTGAGCAGCGCGCGGACGTCGTAGAGGTCGAGGGGGTTCAGGCGGGCGGCAGGCATGGCGGAAATCCGGCTTCGTGACGAGCCGCCTATTGTAACGGGACTCTGGAACCGGGACCCATCAACACTTCTGCACCTTCCATAGACAAACGTTGCATTCGCCACGACGGAATCGATCGGATTCGGAGAGAAGTGGTACTCATATTCACTCACTCCCTTCCCACAGGAAGGGGGCGCCGCGAAGCGGCAGGTGGATGTGTCTGCACGCAAGCCTGGCTGCCTACGAAGCGCCATCCCCCTCTCGCGCTTCGCGCGCGTTCGCTTACACGCGCCATCCTTGGCGCTCGCCCTCCGGGCCGACTGATGCCGTTCACGGCCGATCCAGTCGGCCGTAGTCGCTCCGCCCCTCGTCCCGAAGGGGGAAGAAAGCTGCCGAGCGCAGCAGGTTATTCAGCGGTTGCTCACCCCATGCGGCACATGCCCTGTCGCCACATGTCGTCGCGCCGATTCCACGTTGATGGGCGAATCATCGAAGAACAGGTCGGCGCCGAACGCTTCGAGGAATGGCCCCTTGTCGCGGCCTCCAAGAAAAAGCGCTTCGTCGATACGCACGCCCCACTCGCGCAAGGTCATGATCACGCGCTTGTGCGCGGGTGCGGAGCGCGCAGTGACCAGCGCGGTACGGATGGGTGAAGCGTCGGGCGGGAATGCCGCCTGCAAGCGGTGCAAGGCTGCCAGGAAATTGCGGAACGGGCCACCCGAGAGCGGTTCATTCCAGCGCTCGGTTTCATTGCGGTGGAAGGCTTCGAGCCCCTGCTCCTGCGACACCCGTTCGGATTCATCGCTGAAGATCACAGCATCGCCATCGAATGCGATTCGTAACTGACCTGGATGCGCTTCGCGTACCAGCGATGGCAGGATCGTCGCCGCGGCCACGCCGGCATTCAGCGCGCGCGCGACATTCTCGGCATTGGCGGAAAGGAACAAATCGACGCCGAACGGCGCGATGTACTCGCTGGTTGCTTCGCCCGAAGTGAACGCCGCCCGCGTGATCGAAAGCCCGTGATGCTGGATCGAGTTGAAGATGCGCAAGCCGGTGTCGCCGGAATTGCGCGACAGCAGGATCACCTCGACGTACGGCGTATCCGGTTCCGGCCGGTTCAGCGCCAGCAGTTTCTTCACCACCGGGAACGCCACGCCCGGCTGCAGCACATCGTTCTCGTGCGCGATCTGGTATTTGCGATAGGCCTCGAGGCCTTCCCGCTCGAACAACGCATGTGATTCGGTCAGATCGAACAACGCGCGCGAGGAAATCGCGACGACGAGTTTATCGTCGCGCGCAGGTGGCTTGTCATCCGGATCGGTCACGCTCACAATCGCAGTGTATCGCGCACTGGCACGACAACGGTCACCCAACGACCCAAGTAGGCAGGATCAAGCCGCGTCAGCGGCGGATCCGGCGCTACGCGCCTTGATCCGCCCTACACCCCTCGATCAGCACCGCCCTATCTCCAAAGCGGCCGCGAAATCTCCACCAACACCCATGCCATGCACGCGCTGATCGGCAAGGTCAGGATCCACGACCACACCATCCGTTCGACCACCGTCCATCGCACCGCATTGAACCGCTTGGAAGCGCCTACACCCATGATTGCGGACGAGACCACGTGGGTGGTCGAGACCGGCAGGCCGAAGATCGACGCAACGATGATGACCCCCGCGGAACTGGTTTCGGCGGCGAAGCCGTTGATCGGATGCAGCTTGACCATCTTGTGACCGAGCGTCTTGATGATCCGCCAGCCGCCGCCGGCCGTACCTGCCGCCATCACCAGCGCGCACACCACCTTCACCCAAACCGGGATGAGGAAATGGCCGCCGACATCGGATATCCGCAGGAAGTGCAGCCACCACGGCAGGTGATCGAAGCTATGCGCGGCAGTGGCGCTGGCCAGCGCCAGCGCGATGATGCCCATGGTTTTTTGCGCGTCGTTCATGCCATGCGAGATACCCATCGCCGCGGCGGAAAACAATTGCGCCTTGCCGAAGAACAGGTTGACGAACGGCGTTCGGCCGAACCGCCGCAGCCATCCCCTGCGGTTTGCGAACCATGCGAACAGCGCAAACAACCCGCCCATCACCACGATGCCGAGCACGAAACCCGCGATCGGCGAGATTATCATCGGCACGATCACCTTGGGGATCACACCGTCACCACCCCACCACCGAGCCGGATCGGTCGCCCAGATGATCGCGTGGAAGTTTCCGCCAGAGGCGGCGAACGCGGCGCCGCACAAACCGCCGACCAGCGCATGCGTGGACGACGACGGCAGTCCCAACCACCAGGTGATCAGGTTCCACACGATCGCGCCCAGCAACGCGCAAGCCAGGACCTCGGCACCTACCTGCAACACGCCCGCATCAATCAGGCCGGTGGCGATCGTCAACGCCACGGCCGAGCCCAGCAAGGCCCCGGCCAGATTGGTCACCGCCGCCAGCAACACCGCCTGGCCCGGCGTCAACACCTTGGTCGCGACGACCGTGGCGATGGAATTGGCCGTGTCGTGGAATCCGTTGATGTACGTGAACACCAACGCAATCACGATGACGGCGGTGAGAAGGCCGAGGCTCATGGCAGCACCCGGAATCCGGGACCCAGGACTCGGGACCCGAAAAACGGGCGCAACTCCGACCTGGAACGGGAACGGGACATTTGGCGAACCGGGCAGATGGCGTCCGCGAAATCAAGCGAGACTGTTTCAGTCGCCGACGCACTGGCGGCCCGCGCAGAAAAATCCGCCGATGACCGTCTTTCCAACCGGTCGCGAGTCCCGGGTCCCGGGTCCCGAGTCCCGGTCATCATGAATTCTTCAACACGATCGAATAAATCACGTTGCCCACGTCGCGGCAGCGATCAATGGCCTTTTCCAGCAGCTCGAACAAATCCTTGGCGAGCATCACCCGGGTCGGATCGTCGCAATTCAGGTAAAGGTCGCGGTAAGGCTCCAGCAGCAACCGGTCGGCCTCCGACTCGGTCGCTTGCAAGCGGTCCTGCAATTTGCGCATGCGGCCGATGCTCATCCCGTTGCGCAGTTCACCGACCATTTCGACCACGCCGCCGGTCGCGCTCATCAGCAAGCCGGCCCGCGAAGCGAAATCGATGCCCTCGATCCGCTTGGACACGATCACGTAGCGTTCGGCGAACTTCTCGATGGTCTTGGGAATCCGGTACAACGCCGAGGACATGGCCTCGATGTCTTCGCGATCGAGCGCGGTCACGAAGGTATTGACCAGCGCTTCGCTGATCTGCGCCGCCAGTTCCTTTTCGCGCCGGCGAGCGGCGCGAAAACTGTCCAGCAGCAACGGCTCGCCGTGCGCCTCCAGCAATTCCTGCAGGGCTTTTGCGCCGTCGCGGGCCGCGCCAGCGCTGGATTCCAGCAAGGTGTAGAAGCGGTCGCCCTTGCCAAACATGGTTTGCAACGAAAACATTCTGGTTCATCCGTGCGCGAAGCCATGCAAATGGTACACGAGCAACCGGGGCCCGTTCACTCCATGTCACGTTGCCGGGCCCGGAATTGCTACACTCTGGACATGGATCCCGAACCCCGGCCACGATGCTGACCGACCTTGGCCTGGTGCTGTTGCTGGCACTGGGCAACGCCTTTTTCGCATTGGCCGAAATCGCGCTGATTGCGGCGCGCAAAAGCCGCCTGCGCTACATGGCACGCACCAGCACCCGCGCACAGGTGGCATTGCGGCTGGCCAGCCACCCGGACCGGTTCCTGTCGACGGTGCAGGTCGGCATCACCGTCATCACCCTGATCACCGGCGCTGCGACCGGCACGGCCATCAGCGCCACCATCCGCGGCTGGCTCGCGTACCTCGGGGTGCCCACCGCTGCCCACGCGTCGCTGGTGATCGGACTGGTGCTGGGCTTCGTGCTGGTCACCACCATCAACATCACCGTCGGCGAACTGGTGCCCAAACGCGCCGCGTTGGCCGCGCCCGAACGCATTGCGCAGGTGGTGGCGTTTCCGATGCAGGCGCTTTCGTGGCTGCTGGCGCCATTCGTGTGGGTGCTGAGCTTTTTGACCGACATGGTGCTGCGTTTGCTGCACCTGCACCGCTTCCGGCGCGAAAAGATCAGCGAAGAGGAAATCCGACTGCTGGTCGCCGAGAGCGCCGAACAAGGCGTGCTGGACTCGGACGAGCGCAACATGGTCAACCGCGTGCTCAGATTGGGCGATCGCAGCGTGGACAGCTTGATGACGCCGCGCCCACGCATCGCGTGGCTGGACGCCGCGGCACCGCTGGCGGAAAACCTCGCGGTGCTGCGCGAAACCCCCTATTCGCGCTACCCCGTATACCGTGAAAACGAGGATGAAGTGCTGGGCGTACTGGAGGTCAAGCGCCTGCTGCAGGCAATGGCAAAGGATCCACGCACCGCGGACTCGGCGCCACCACGGCTGGAACTGTTCCGCAAGCTGGCCAAGCCGTTGTTCGTGCCCGCCACCGCGCGCGCTCTGGACGTGCTGGACGAGTTCCGTGACGCGCAAACGCCGTTCGCGCTGGTGGTCGACGAATACGGTGACATCGAGGGACTGGTGACCGTCAACGACGTGCTGAATGCCGTGGTGGGGTCCGTCAGTGGCGACGGTCGCGCATCCGCCGACGCCATAGCGGTGCGGCACGATGACGGCAGTTGGCTGGTCGACGGGTCGCTCGCCACCGACGATCTGCGCGAATTGCTGCACCTGGATGAATTGCCGAACGAGAAAGCCGGCGACTACTACACCCTCGCCGGCATGCTGATCGACCTGTTCGGCTACATCCCCGTGACCGGCGAGCACGTGGAGTGGAACCGGCTGCGCTTCGAAGTCGCGGACCGCGATGGTGCCCGCATCGACAAGGTGTTGATTTCCTCGACCGCGCCCGACGGAATCGACGACGAAGAAGGAATGGAAGGCGGATAATCCGGCAAATCAACAACTGTTCCGCACGGTCGGCGCCGCACACCCGACACGTCGCGCAGCATCGCCATCGGCGCTAGCATTCAACCTTTCCCACACTCGGCCGGAGCCAAAGCAGTCATGACCATCCAGATCGACGACAAGATCCCCGCCGCCACCTTTGCCGTCCTGCGTGATGGCGTAAAGCAGATTACGACCGACGACGTGTTCGGCGGGAAAAAGGTCGTGCTGTTTTCGGTACCCGGTGCCTTCACCCCCACCTGCTCGGAAAAGCATCTGCCCGGCTACGTCGAGCACTATGCTGAATTCCGCGAGCGCGGCATCGACGTCGCCTGCATGGCCGTCAACGATGCTTTCGTGATGAAGGCCTGGGCCGACCACCGCCACGTCCCCGACGGCATGTTGATGTTGGCCGACGGCAATGGCGACTTTGCCAAGGCACTGGGCCTTGAAATGGATTCCAGCAAGTACGGGATGGGCATGCGTGCGAAACGTTTTGCGCTGTACGCCGAAGACGGAGTGGTGAAAGTGTTGCACGTCGAAGCACCGGGCGAATTCCGCGTATCCAGCGCCGAAGCGATGCTGGCGGCGCTTCAAGGCGACAAACCGTAGGTTGGGGTGAGCGCCGTTTGCGAACCCCAACGTTTTTGCAATCACCGTTGGGACTTGTTCCTCGTCAACCTGAGCACTACGCGCGCTGCAACGCAAAACCCCTCGTCCGAAGACGAGGGGTTCGTTTGCAATGCGATGACTCGCGATTACTCGCCGATCTGGATGTCGATCTTGCGCGGCGTGGTTTCCGGCCGCTTCGGAATCGAAATTTCCAGCACGCCGTGCCTGCCGGTCGCAGTAATGCCTTCCGGATCGGCGCTGTCCGGCAATGCGAAGCGACGATGGAACACGCCGCGTGAACGTTCGACGCGGGTGAACTTGCCGTTCTCTGATTGGCTCTCGGGCTTGCGCTCGCCCTTGATCGACAACACGCCCTTGTCCATGTTGATCTCGATGTCCTTGGGATCAACGCCGGGAATGTCGGCCGCAATCATGAAGCGCTTGTCTTCTTCGCGGATGTCCACGCGCGGCGCCCATTCGCTGCTCACCACGCTGGACTGGTCGCCATCTTCCACATCGAACAGATGGCTGAAAGCGCGACTGAATTCGCGCGGGAAACGATTGGCACCGGGCCAATAGCTGGAACGCTGGATATACATGCTGAACTCCTCAAGTCGGGTTGGCCGCGATCGGCCGCTGGTCCCGAAATGTGGTCTGCCTGCATGCTTTCAAGCCCACCAAGCCGCGCCCAGCACCACATGTGGTGGCGCGCTGGAACGAGCGTAGGTTGGGGTGAGCGCCTTTTGCGAACCCCAACGCTTTCGGGCTTACCGTTGGGGTTCGTTCCTCACCCCAACCTACGCGTTTTCAAGACCGCAAACACGCACCCTGCGAAGTGCGAAGCTCGGCCATCAAGGCAAGCAGGTGGGCTGGGCTGAGTGAAACGACCCCCAACAGATGGGGGCGAAGACGTTGGGGTTCGCGAACAGCGCTCACCCCAACCTACCTGGCTGGCGACCCGCGTTGGGCTTCACTACGTTCAGCCCAACCTACGCGGCCGGTTCGTCGCCGACACCAGCGCCGTCGGCATCCGCGTCGTCATCCTCGCTTTCGATCTTCACTACACCGACGAGTTTCTCGTCGTCAGGCAGGCGGATCAGGGTGACGCCCTGGGTGTTGCGACCGACCTGCGAGATTTCCGCGACGCGGGTGCGCACCAACGTGCCTTGGTTGGAGATCAACATCAGTTCGTGGCCGGCATCCGTGGCGACGGCCGCGACCAGCGCGCCGTTGCGTTCGGAGCACTGGATCGCGATCACGCCTTGCGTACCGCGACCCTTGCACGGAAAGTCTGCCAACGGCGTGCGCTTGCCGTAGCCGCGTTCGGTGGCGGTGAGGACATCGCACCTGGCCGCTTCGGTGACTTCGTCGGCGACGATCATCGACACCACGTGCGCGCCATCGGCGAGCCGCATGCCGCGCACGCCGTGCGCGGTGCGACCCATCGGGCGCACGTCACCGCCGGCAAAGCGCGCGGCCTTGCCGTTGGAAGCGAACAGCAGGATGTCGCACTTGCCGTCAGTGAGTTCGGCTTCGACCAGGCCATCGTCGTCATCCAGCCCGATCGCGAGCTTGCCCTTCTGCAACTGGAACTCGAATTCCTTGAGCGGCGTCTTCTTGACCGTGCCCTTGCGGGTGGCAAAGAACACGAAACGATCATCGGTGTATTCGCGCACCGGCAATACCGCCTGCACTGTTTCGCCTTCGGCCAACGGCAACAGGTTGACGATGGGACGCCCACGTGCGCCGCGGCTCGCTTCGGGAATGCGATAGACGTTGAGCCAGTACACGCGTCCGGCGCTGGTGAAGGTAAGCAGCGTGTCGTGGGTGTTGACGATCCACAGCCGCTCGACGAAATCCTCTTCCTTCATGCTGGTCGCGGAACGGCCCTTGCCGCCGCGCTTCTGCGCGCGATAGAGATCCAGCGACTGGCGCTTGCAATAACCCGTGTGCGAAAGCGTCACGACCACGTCTTCCTGCGCGATCAAGTCCAGCACTTCCAGGTCTTCCTGGGTGTGGCGGATCTCGGTACGGCGGGCGTCGCCATAGAGATCTTTCATTTCGACCAGCTCGTCGCGGATCAGCGCCATCAGCTTGTCAGGGTCTTCCAGGATCGCGATCAGTCCGCGGATGATTTCGAGCAATTGCTTGTATTCGTCGGTCAGCTTGTCCTGCTCCAGGCCGGTCAGGCGGTGCAGGCGCATTTCCAGGATTTCCTTGGCCTGCACCTCGGAAAGCTGATAGCCACCTTCTTTCAGGCCGGCGCGCGGATCGAGCTCCTCCGGCCGTGAGGCCGTGGCGCCGGCAGCTTCGAGCAGGCTGCGCACCATGCCCGCTTCCCATTTGCGCGCCAGCATGCGTTCGCGCGCGACTTGCGGCGACGGCGAGGACTTGATCAGCTCGATCATCTCGTCGATATTGGCCAGCGCGACCGTCAAGCCCTCCAACACGTGGGCGCGCGCGCGGGCCTTGCGCAAATCGAAAATGGTGCGGCGGGTGACGACTTCACGGCGGTGGCGGATGAAGTGCTCGAGGATTTCCTTGAGGTTCAACAACCGCGGCTGGCCGTCGACCAGCGCCACCATGTTGATGCCGAACGTTACCTGCAACTGGGTCTGCTGGAACAGGTTGTTCAATACCACGTCGGCCAGCGCGTCACGACGCACCTCGACCACGATGCGCATGCCGTCCTTGTCGGATTCGTCGCGCAAGCCGCTGATGCCCTCCAACCGCTTTTCCTTGACCAGCTCGGCGATCTTCTCGATCAGGCGCGCCTTGTTGACCTGGTACGGAATCTCGGTGGCGATGATCGCTTCATGACCATGCTCGTTGGTCTCGATTTCGGTCTTGGCGCGTACCAGTACGCGACCACGACCGGTGCGATACGCCTGCACGATGCCGGCTGCGCCGTTGATGATGCCGGCGGTCGGGAAGTCCGGGCCAGGCACGAATTGCATCAACTCGTCGATGATGAGGTCAGGGTTGTCGATCAACGCGATCGTTGCGTCGATTACCTCGCCCATGTTGTGCGGCGGCACGTTGGTCGCCATGCCGACCGCGATGCCGGCCGAACCGTTCACCAGCAGGTTCGGCACGCGCGTCGGCAGCACCAGCGGTTCGTGCTCGCTCTCGTCGTAGTTTGGCCCGAAGTCGACGGTGTCCTTGTCGATGTCCGCCAGCAGGTCGTGCGTCAAGCGCGCCATGCGCACTTCGGTGTAACGCATCGCGGCGGGACTGTCGCCGTCGACCGAACCGAAGTTGCCCTGCCCGTCCACCAGCATGTAGCGCAACGAGAACGGTTGCGCCATGCGCACGATCGCGTCGTACACCGAAGCGTCGCCGTGCGGGTGGTATTTGCCGATCACGTCGCCGACCACGCGCGCGGATTTCTTGTACGACTTGTTCCACGCGTTGCCGAGTTCGTTCATCGCGAACAACACGCGGCGATGCACGGGCTTCAAGCCGTCGCGTACGTCCGGCAGCGCGCGGCCCACGATCACGCTCATCGCGTAATCGAGGTAACTCTGGCGCATCTCGTCTTCGATATTGACGCGAATTACTTCACTGGCAGGTTCTGCCATCGGCGCGATTCCCCGTGGGCAAGGCGTAACGACGGCGCCTGCCGCGGTGGGCAGCGGCGCCCTGAAATCAACCGATCAATGGTACCACAAACTACCCGCCCACGCACGCAAAAATTCCAATGAAATTGCGGATTTAGGGCCTGTTTTCCGGGCCGGATCGAGGCCCGCGCGGCGGCTTGCGACGCATGCCCGCGAACACCCAATGACGGGCGCCCAGAAAGTTCACCGCCGAGCCCGGCAGGGAACCCACCGCCACACCGATTGACGGCCACGCCTGCACGAATGACGAGAAGTACACAAGCAGCGCATAGGTCGTGTAATTGATCGCGAAGCCGGCCGACATCGCCAGCAAGTAGCGCACCCACTCACCGAACAGCGTGTACTCGCCGCGTTCGTGAAAGGTGAAATGTCGGTTGAACAACCAGGTCGCAGTGGCGGCACAAAGAAACGAGAACAGGCGGCCTACGTAGGGGTCGGCGTTGAACTTGCTCACCAGTAATTGCACGATGCCGGCATCGACGATGAAGCCGATGAATCCGCCCACACCGAACCACGCGAGTTGCTTGGAGGCGCGCCACATTCAAGGCGCACTCGACAAGCCGAACGACACCTGCATGGCCACGGCATCGGGGCGATCGACCACGCCGCGTTCGGTGACCAGCACGTCGATCAGTTCGTGCGGCGTCACATCGAATACCGGATTCCATGCTGCGGCGCCTTCGACCACCGTGCGTTGTCCGCCATGGCCGAGCAATTCCGCTGGGTCACGCAACTCGATTTCGATGCTGTCGCCGGAAGGCATCCGCATGTCGACAGTCGAGGATGGTGCGACCACCATGAATTTGACGCCGTGGTGCCTGGCCGCGATCGCGAGCTGGTAGGTACCGATCTTGTTGGCAGTATCGCCGTTGGCGACGATGCGGTCGGCACCGACGATCACCCACTGCACTTCTCCGGACTTCATCAAATGCGCCGCCGCGGAGTCGGCAATCAAGGTGGCGTCGATGCCGTCGCGCAGCAGTTCGTACATGGTCAGGCGCGCGCCCTGCAGCCACGGGCGCGTTTCACCCGCGTAGACGCGCGCAATGCGGCCGGCGGCCACCCCCGCACGCACCACGCCGAGCGCGGTGCCGTATCCCGCGGTAGCCAGTGAACCGGTATTGCAGTGGGTCAGCACACCGGAACCGGGTGCAATCAGCGCCGCGCCGAATTCCCCCATGCGGTGGTTGGCAGCGAGATCTTCGTCCTGGATCGCCTGTGCCTCACGCGCCAGCTCTGTCGCATTCGCGTCGGCATCGATGCGCGCCTTCATCCGGTCCAGCGCCCACATCAGGTTCACCGCGGTAGGACGCGCCGCGCGCAATGTCGCGAGCGCGGTATCCAAATCGCTACCACCTTGCGCCGCCAGCACCACCGCCCATGCAGCGGCGATACCGATCGCCGGCGCGCCGCGTACGACGAGATCGCGGATCGCCTGCGCGACCTCGCCGGCACTGCGGCAATCGAGCCAGGCTTCGGTGAACGGCAACTGGCGCTGGTCGAGGAGATGGAGGCAATCGCCTCGCCACTGCACCGCGCGGATGCTGTCGAGGTCGGTCGAAGTCTGAAGGGGAGCGGACATGCAAACTGGCGGCGCCGGGTGCTGGCGAAAGCCTAGCATGGGCGTGCGTGAGCCAAGCGTACGCACGATAGGGCGTAACGGGAACGGTTAATCCGCCTGCGGGATCAGGATCCAGAGAATGATGTAGACGAGAATGCCTGGAAACCCCGCGGAGAAAATCGAGATCAGCACGTAGATGATCCGCGCCACGGTCGGATCGAGCCCGAAAAAATCGGCGAGGCCACCAACCACGCCCGCGATCATGCGGTCGTGCCGGGAGCGGCGCAGGGGGCGTGAAGTGCTCATGGCCCGAATTGTATAGGTGCGCGATACAACGCGCGGTACATGCAGCTACGTAGGGTGGAATCGGCGGCGCAGTCGCTTTCGCCATAGGCGAATCGGGCGGCATCCAACGAGCGTAGGGCGGGCAACGCCCGTCTCACGGAGCGAGTGCAGCAGGTTGTTCGGCGCGCGTCAGCGCGTCCGCTTCGCCAACCATTCGTGGATCGCAGGCGGCACTTCGCGCTGCGCACGGCCCGACACGTAGATGCCAATGTGACCGCCCTTGAACGCAAGCTGGGTGTAGTCCTTGGT
>JBOHYW010000023.1:0-28414 GCA_050738155.1 Rhodanobacteraceae bacterium | reverse complement strand
GTGTTCGGCAGCGTGATGACCGTTGCAGGTGTTGCAGGGTCGAATCAAGCATCCTCGAAGACAAACCCGGCCTTCTTCAACTCGAGCCGGCTTTGATCGAAACCTTGCGCGGGCACCATCTCGCCTTCGCGATTGGTCACCCGCGGCCATTGGGCCAGCAAGGCTTCGGCTGATTGCGGTTGCCCGCCGAGATGAATGCCCTGGGTCAGGGTGACGTTTGCGACCTCGAAGCTGCCGGCGCCGGCGCAGACGATCGTGCGGGTCGGCGCGTCTTCCGAGACCAGCGCGAGCACGGCCGGGCTGACCAGTTCGGGGCGCAGCAGGTCCAGTTGGGCCTGCGGAAGAATGTCTTGCATCATCCGGGTCGCGGCGGTCGGGGCGATGCAGTTAACGCGGATGTCGTATTTCGCGCCTTCGATGGCCAGGGTTTGCATCAGCCCGACCAGTCCCGCCTTGGCGGCGGCATAGTTCGCCTGACCGAAATTGCCGTAGAGGCCGGACGACGAAGTGGTCATGACCACGCGGCCGTAGTGTTGCGATCGCATCGGTTCCCAGACGGCCTTGGTACAAACGGCGGTTCCCATCAGGTGGACTTCGATCACCAGACGAAAATCCTCGAGGCTCATCTTGGCGAAGGATTTGTCGCGCAGGATTCCGGCGTTGTTCACAAGAATGTCGACCCGGCCCCAATCGCGCAGGGTCGAATCGACCATCTGCTGCACGAAGTCGATGTCGGTGATCGATCCCGTGGCGGCCCGCGCCACGCCACCGGCGTCGTTGATCTCTTTTGCCACCGTCGCGGCTCCGTCGCCCAAGTCATTGACGACGACCCGCGCGCCGCGTTCGGCGAGCAACAGGGCGTGGGACCGGCCCAGCCCGCCGCCGGCACCGGTCACGATCGCAATCCGGTCTTGCAAGTCGATCACACCCACCTCCCGTTCGGTTCCAACATGCCGATGCGGCTTGCGCGATCAACGTCGCCGCGCATCAGCCATGACGTTGTACGGCCCGAGCGTAGCAGCCGGGGAGTGGCCCGTAAATATATTCACTCTTGTGTGAATTAGTATTGACTTCTGACGAAAAGCGATGCTAAATGCAGGCGCGCCGGACGAAATCTCCGTCGCTACCCATCGAGCCGGTCCCGGAGGGGGATCATGAAAATCATTACTGCGAGCGCTTGCGCGCGTTGGCTGGGCCTCCCGTTGTTGATCATGCCTTGGTGCCTGGCGGCGCATGCCCAGACCGCCGTGCCGGCTCCTGCCGCCAGCTCTGCTGACGCGACCCCGGCCACCCCGGCACAGAACGACCAGACGACACCCCGGCAGAAGTCTGCAAACGCGCCCCAGACTTTGCCGACCGTCACGGTCACGGCCGAGTACCGCAAGGTGCCCCTGCAGACGGCTCCGGTTGCGGCGACGGTCCTGTCCGGTAGCGAACTGACCAAGATGGGCGTCAATGTCGTTGACCAGCTGCAGTTCGTGACGCCTTCGGCCACCGTGAACAATTTTGGCCAAGGCAACGACTTCAACATCCGCGGAATCGGCAAGGGCGAGCACAACAGCCAGACGACCACGGGTGTGATCACCTATCGCGATGGCGTGGCGACATTCCCCGGCTATGTCACCCAGGAACCTTATTACGACATCGCGTCGGTCCAGATCCTGCGTGGCCCACAGGGAACATTCGGAGGCCAGAACGCCATTGGCGGCGCGGTGCTCGTCAATTCGAACAACCCGATCATCGACGGTGGTTATCAGGGCTACATCCAGGGTCAGCTCGGCAACTACAGCGACGTGGGCGCCCAGGGGGCGGTCAATCTGCCGATCAGCAAAACCGTGGCGGCGCGTGTTGCTTTCTACGGAAACAATCGCGACAGCTTTTACAACATCAGCGGGCCGTGGACCGGCACCAATGCGCGGCAACGCATCCGTGCCGGACGCATCAGCCTGCTGTGGAAGCCCAGCGATGCCTTGTCCGTGTTGTTCAAGACCGACTACGACCACCTCGACATGGGTGCCTATCCGGCCGATCCGGTCAACTCGACGAATGGCCTGTACGACCTCACTGCGAACGCGGACATGAAGGCGCTGGATCGCTTCATGCGGTCCGTGCTGCACGTCGATTACACGTTCGCCAATGGCGTCCAGTTTCGTTCGATTTCGGGCTACCAGAAGGCCAACACCGTGTATCGGGCTGATCTGGACGGCACGGACTATCTCCCCGACGAGACGTTTCTCGATTCGGTGTACGAAACCATCCACTCGCAGGAATTCGACCTGCTTTCGCCGAACACCGGTCGCTTTGCCTGGATCCTCGGCGCCTATTGGCAGGAGGACACGTATGTCTTCCCGGAAGGCCAATTTTTTATCGGCGCGCCTCCCGGCAGCCCCGCCGGCGAATACGTGCTGCAGGGAACCAATCCGAAACAGGAACGCGCGCTGTTCGGACACGTCAGTTACAAGCTCACCGACAAACTCAAGCTCGAAGCCGGGGGCCGCTATACCCGAAGCCGGACGTCCAACGACGTGTTCGTCATGCAGTACGGATTGCCGCTGGAGGATCAGCAGCAGGCCAGGTACCACAACTTCTCCGGCAAGGTGTCGCTGGATTGGGCGCTCGACAAGACCAACTTCCTGTACGCGTTCGTCGCCACCGGGTTTCGTCCGGGCGGCTTGAATGTGCCGGTGGGCTTGGGATTGCCTGCACCATTCGGTTCCGAAAAGGTCGTGAGTCAGGAAGTGGGCTGGAAGGCCGAGTGGCTGGGCGGCCACATACGCACGCAATTGGATGCGTTCCACAACCATTACGAGAACTTCCAGGTCACCATTGGTTACCCGCTGTTCCCGACCTTCGGCATCGAGATCAATACGCCGAATCCGACCAAGATTTACGGCGTCGAGGCGCAGGTTCAGGCGGCACTGGGCGATTGGACGGCATTCGCCAATCTCGGCTGGATGCGCAGCTCGCTGGGGCAGTTCTATGCCACCGATCCGAGGATCAAATCGTTTTTGCCATGCAGCCCCGAGACGGGGCCGGCCAGTGTTAGTTGCATTGCTCTTGGCGGCCACGATCAGACCTACGCACCGAACCTGACGTACAGCTTCGGCGTGCAACGCACGTTCCATGTCGGCGACGACACCATTGTTCCACGGATCAACTACGCGCACATCTCGTCGCAATGGGCGACGCTGTTCGAGAACGAAGCGCTCGGTGACCGGGTCGGGAGTCGCAACATCGTGAGCGCCCAGATCAGCTGGAACCATGGCGATTTAATGACGACGTTGTACGGCATGAATCTGACCAACCGGCACTACGTCATGGCCGTCAACTCGGGCCTGCGCTTCGCCGGTGCGCCACGCCAGTTCGGCATACGCATCACGAAATTCTTCTGATTGAAGTTCGTCGTTCCCGTGGCGCCGCGTTGCGCTGCGCGCGGCCGCGAGCGCCTGCAGCCATTTACCCATGCAATCCTACGCACTGACAATCGACAAGTTCCTCGACCACGCCGCCAAGTGGTCGGGCACGCAGGAAGTGGTCTCGGCGAGCGCCGGCCAGGTCACACAACGTATCGGTTACGCCGCGTTGCGCGAGCGCAGCAACCGCCTGTCGGGCGCACTGCACGCGCTGGGCCTTGGCTTCGGTGACCGGGTCGGCACGCTGGCGTGGAACACCATGCATCACATGGAAGCGTATTACGCCATCATGGCGGCGGGGTGGGTGTGCCACACGTTGAACCCGCGTTACAGCGTCGAGCATCTCGTTGCGATCATCAACGAGGCGGAGGATCGCGTGCTGGCCGTGGCTTCGGATCTGGTGCCGGTGCTCCCCGAACTGCTGCCGCGTTGCCCGACGGTCGGACATGTCATCGTGATGGACGGCGATCTTCCCGAGGACTTCCGCCGTGCGGAACTGCCGGCGAAGGTCTGGTTGCACGATGCGTTGCTGGACCAGTTTGGCGAAGCGGTCGCGTGGGGGGGGTTCGACGAGCAGACGCCCGCCGGCCTTTGCTACACGTCGGGCACCATGGGCCAACCCAAGGGCGTGCTTTACACGCACCGTTCCGATTATTTGCACACCCTGCATGCACTGCAGGCGAATGCCTTTGCAGTGACGAACGAGGACACCCTGCTCGCTGCGGTGCCGATGTTCCACGCCAACGGTTGGGGATTGCCGTTCGTCGCACCCGCGGTCGGTGCCAAGTTCGTGTTGCCCGGCCCACACCTGGATGGCGCCAGCCTGGTCAAGCTGATGCGCGAGGAAGGCGTGACCGTCGCGGTCGGCGTGCACACGGTATGGCAAGGCGTGGTCGACCAGCTCGACGCGGTCGGCGGCGAATTGCCCGCGCTGAAACGCATCGTGATTGGCGGGGCGAAGTGTCCCGAGACGCTGGTGCGGCGCATGCAGGACCGGCTCGGCGCGCGCGTCCAGCGAACCTGGGGCATGACCGAACTTTCGCCGCTCGGCACCATCACGTCGCCCGACGAAGACGACGGCGACGAAGGCGCCTCGGGTCGCCCGCCTCTGGGCGTCGATCTGAAACTCACCGACCGCCATGGCGAGCGCCTGCCGGAGCAGCGCGGCAAGGTCGGGCACCTTCGCGTCAAGGGTGCGAGCGTGGTCGATCGCTACTACAAGGCCGACGCCAGTGCGCTGGATGACGAGGGTTATCTCGAAACGGGTGACCTGGCGAGCATCGACACGGATGGCAACGTCACCATCCGTGGACGCTCGAAGGATCTCATCAAGTCCGGTGGCGAGTGGATCAATCCTGCCGAAATCGAGAACATCATCGGTCAACATCCGACCGTCGGGCTGGTGGCCGTGATCGGGCGCCCGGATGCGAAGTGGGGTGAGCGTCCGGTGCTGGTGGTCGAGCCGCGCGCCGGCAGCCACATCGACGTCGCGCAGTTGCTGGCGTGCCTGGACGGCAAGGTCGCGCGCTGGTGGATCCCCGACGACGTGGAGGTGGTCAATGCGATGCCGCTGGCCGCTACCGGGAAAATCGACAAACGGCGCCTGCGTGCGAAATACCGCATCGTGGACGCGGATGGCGAGTGACACGGTGATTGACGTGCCGAAACCGCAGTGCTTAGACTCACACGGATATCCATCAATCGGGTTGCCGTGCCGCGATGCCAAAGACTGCGAAAACGCGGCCCCGCCGAAAGAAGGCGGAACAGCGTGCCGAGAGCATGCAACAGATCCTCGACGCCGCGGAGTATCTGTTCTCGAAGAACGGGCTGTACGGAGTCACGCTGCGCGATGTCGCCAAGCGCGTGAAGGTGCATACGACGCTGGTGCATTACTACTTCCAGGACAAGAAGAGCCTGTTCGAGGCGGTCTTCGCGCGGCGCGCCAGTGTGACCAGCGATCGCCGGATGGCCGCACTGGAAGAGTACGAACGGAAGGCGGGCAAATCACCGACGGTCGAGGGCGCGTTGCACGCCTTCCTCGACACCGACCTCGATCTCTACTACGAGGGTGGCGAGCACTGGATGAACTACGCGGCCTTCTGCGCACGGGTGAGCAACACCCCGGAAGGCGCAGCGCTGATGGACGTCCATTTCGATCCGGTGGTGCTCAAGCTGGTAAGCATCCTGAAACGCGCGCTGCCGGATTATCCGGAGGAAGACGTGTTCTGGGGTTACCACTTCGTGACCGGCGCGCTGATGAACACACTCGCTCGCACCGGTCGTATCGATCGGCTGTCGGGGGGGGCGTGTCATTCCGACGATTTTCCCGCCGTCAAGCACCGCATCGCGCGCTTCATGGCCGCGGGCTTTCTGTCCCTGAAGGGTTGAAAACCGGTCGTCGTTTCGGAATGTTTTCCGGGGTAATCGGGCTGATCGGCTGCTGCGCGCGCAGAGCGCCGGCGATGATGTTGCTCTTCGTCGCGCTGGCCTCGACAAGTTTTGGCGCAGCGTGTGCGACTGCCGAGCATCCCATGGTGACCATCCGGCAGGGCAAACTCGCCGGATCATTCGACGACGGCGTCGTTGCTTTCAAGGGAATTCCCTACGCATTGCCGCCGGTCGGCGAGCGCCGCTGGAAACCGCCGGCGCCACCTGCCCATTGGCGCGGCACCCGCGATGCAAGCGCGTTCGGACCGAGTTGCATGCAACCTGCATTGCCGGCCGGCAACGTATACGACGATCCTGCGGCCGCGATGAGCGAAGATTGCCTGACACTCAACGTGTGGGCACCGAGGGCGGCGAAGCACGCGCCGGTCATCGTGTGGATCTACGGCGGCGCACTCACGATCGGCGGCAGCAGCGAATCCATTTACGACGGCGCCAATTTCGCGCGGCGCGGTGTCGTGTTCGTGTCGATCAACTATCGCCTGGGTGTGTTCGGCTGGCTGGCGCTGCCGGCGTTGAGTGCCGAATCACCGCACCATGCATCCGGCAACTATGGGTTGTTGGACCAGATCGCCGCGCTGCATTGGGTGCACGACAACATCGCCGCATTCGGCGGCGATCCGCGCAACGTGACGATCATGGGCGAGTCGGCCGGCGCGCTCAGCGTGACGTATCTCTTGACCAGCCCGCCGGCGCGTGGCCTGTTCCAGAAGGCGATCGCGGAAAGCGCCAACATCCGCGCGATCCCCGAATTGCGTCGCGCAGCCTATGGCATGCCATCCGCGCAGGCGATCGGACGCAAGTTCGCCGCCAGCACGGGCGTGGCGAACCTTGCGGCATTGCGGGCGATGCCGGCCAAGGCGTTGCTGCACGCCGCGAGCAAGGCGCATTTCTGGAGCCGGGGCACGATCGATGGCTGGTCGTTGACCGAGCAGGTGGTCGACGCGTTCGATGAAGGGCGCGAGGCGCACGTACCGTTGCTGGCCGGCTTCAACAGCGGCGAGATACGTTCACAACGCGCCTTGCTGCCACCGGCGCCGGCGAACGCCGCCGAATACAAAAAACAGATCATCCGACGCTATCGCGATCTCGCGCCGGAATTCCTGCGCTTGTATCCGGCCTCCAACATTCCCGAAAGCATGCTGGCGACCGTGCGCGACGCCGTTTACGGCTGGGCGACCGAGCGCATGGTTCGCCAGCAATCCGCCGCCGGCGTGCCCGCGTACCTGTATTACTTCGACCATTGCTACCCTGCGGCCAAGGCACGCAACCTGTGCGCGTTCCACGCGAGTGAACTGCCGTTCGTGTTCGGTCACGTGGGAGGTCGCGCGAAGCTTCCGCCCAACTGGCCACGTCCGCTCGGCAAGCGCCAGCGTGCACTCTCGAATGCAATGATCGGCTACTGGGTCGGGTTCGCGAAGACGGGTGTTCCGCACGCCGCGGGACAGCCGGTGTGGCAACCGAATTCGACAGACTGGGCCTACATGCACTTCACGGACGCGCCGCATCCGGAGCATCACCTGTTGCCCGGCATGTTCGCGATGCAGGAGAAGTTCGTGGATCGCCGCCGCAAGGCTGGGCAGCAGTGGTTCCTCAAGGTGGGGGTCGCGGCGCCGGTTCTTCCCGCGGCGTCAAGCACCGGCGCGAACGCTTCGACGAAGCACCCCTGACGCACCGCTCACGGGCCGCGTGGCCGTACCAGGATGCCGGATCGCGCGCGAGCTTTTTCTCATTGAACAAGTAGGTTGGCGCTGAGCGCAGCGAAGCCCAACGCGATGGAATCAAAGGCTGTTGGGCTTCCCCGGAAAGAACCCGGGTCAGCCCGACCTACGTTTTGCGCGGTCGCGTCGGTCAAACGGCCGTATAGCCGCCATCGACCGCAAGGATCTGGCCGGTGATGAAGCTGCCCGCATCCGAGGTGAGCAACAACGCGGCGCCCTTGAGATCCTCGTCATTGCCCAGGCGCCTGATCGGCGCGTTGCCGATCACCGTTTCCTCGCCCGCCTGCTCGATGATGCCGCGGGTCATCTTCGACGGGAAGAAACCCGGCGCCAGCGCGTTGACTGTGATGCCGTACTGTCCCCATTCGCCCGCCAGCGTACGCGTCAAATTCACCACTGCGCCCTTGGCACCGTTGTAGGCGACGCTTTTCAACGGCCCCGGCGGATTGCCGCGCAGGCCTGCGATGGAGGCAATGTTGAGAATCCGGCCATAACCGTTCGGGATCATCGAACGCTTGGCAACCTGCTGGCTCAGCAGGAACAGCCCGCGCACGTTGAGATCGAATACCTTGTCCCAGGCTTCCAGCGGATGCTCCGCGGCCGGCGCGCCCCAGTTGGTGCCCGCGTTATTGACCAGGATGTCCACGCGGCCCATGCGGTCCAGCGCGGCATCGACCAACGCATGCACGTCGTCGGGTCTGGACCCATCCGCGGCGAACCAGTCCACATAGATGCCGCGCGCCTCGAGGTGCGCCTGCGCTTGTTTGAGTTCGTCCGATTTCCGCGCCGACACCAGTACGCGCGCACCGTATTCGCCCAGCGCTTCGGCGAGTTGCAAGCCCAGCCCGCGCGAGCCGCCGGTAATCAGCGCGGTGCGCCCATCGAGGTCGAAAAGATTGCGTTTGGCGTTCAGGAGGTTGAGGTTCCGAGACGAATCAGCGTTTGCATTTTTTGTCGGGTGGCGGCAGCGGCGGCGAAGCGATGCCGACGTTCCAGCCCCATGGCTGCTTGCCGTTTACCATGCGTCGACACACCACCTGGTTGTTGAGTTTGTACATGCCCGGCAGCAGGTGGTGCGACGGATGCGGGGCATCGGTGAACGCCATGTACGCTTCGTTCGAACCGAACGACGGCCAATTCGGCTCGCCCTTGGCGACCGGCTTGCCGGTGCGCGCGAAGCTCGCCCAGTAGTCCATCATCGCATCGGAAATCTGATGTTCTGCGGGCGTATCGGGAACCTTCGGCCACTTGGGTGGGGTGCGGTCCAGATTGCCAAACATGAAAGGCAGTTCGCTGGCGTGGAAGCCGTGCAGACCCGCGTTGTCGGCGGCGGGATAACCGTGGTCGAAAAAGTACAGGTAGGCAGGCTCGCCGATCGCCGTCTGCTTCCTCACCAGCTCTTCCGCGGTCCAGCCGTACAACGCATCGCGGGTGGTGGCGAGGATGCTTTCCTGCATGTTGCTGGCCGGATACTGCTTGAGGAACGCATCGGCGAGGTCGCCGTAGCGGTCGCGGATGATGCTGGTGTATTTGGCCTTGCTGGCGGGCGGCGGTGGTGCGAGTACCCGCAGCGAACGAATCTCGCCGCTGTTGAAACCCGCGAGCAGCGGCACGTGCGCCTGTTCGCCCTTGTCGAAAATGGCGACCAGTTGCTTCGGCACGAAATGCCCGTCGACCGTGACCCACGGCGCGAACCGGTCCGCGACCGCGGCGTTGGTCAGCTTGCCCGGATCCATCTTCCGCAGCGCCGCGAGGCCTCCGGACACGTGCAGCGAGTCGACGAACTTCTCGCCGCTCGCCTCGGCGGACGGAATGCCGAACTTGGTTTGCTTCAATTCGGGCATCGAGATCATGTACGCGCTTTGCGCGATCGCCTTGGCGAACAACCCGCGTGCCTCGGGCGATGCCAGCAGGTACATCACGCTCAAGCCGCCGGCCGATTCGCCCGCGATGGTGACGTTGTCGGGATTGCCGCCGAAGCCGTGGATGTTCGCCTTGACCCAGCGCAACGCGGCGATTTGGTCCAGCAGGCCGTAATTGCCGGAAACGTCGTGGGGCGATTCGGCGCTGAGCGCCGGCAGCGCCAGCCAGCCGAGCGGTCCCAGGCGATAGTTGATCGAAACCACCACCATGCCGTGCTCAGCCAGGCGCGCACCGTCGTAGAGCGGATCGCGACTGGAGCCGTTCCACAAGGCGCCGCCGTAGATCCAGAAAAAGACCGGCGCGTTGTGGGCATCCTTCGGCGCCCAGACGTTGAGCGTCAGGCAGTCTTCGCTCATCGGCACCGGCGGCGTCTCGTAGATGCTCGAGTATTGCGGCCCCGGCTGATAGCACGCCGGTCCGAATGCTGTGGCGGCCTTGATTCCGTGCCACGGTTTGGCTGGCGCAGGCGGCTTCCAGCGCCGCGCACCGACCGGCGGCGCGGCGTAGGGAATGCCCTTGAACACGTTGAGCGAATTTTGGGTGAGTCCCTCGAGGCGGCCGGTGGAAACGGTCACCACGGGCGAGTGCTTGGATGGCGATTCGGATGACATGGCGGGAGCTTCGTGGGAACAGATCGGAACCAGGCTGGCCAGACAGAAGGCCAGGGCAATCAAGACGCCGGTGCGCGGTGGACTCATGGGGCGGCCTCTCTGTTTGCGTGGGTGCGTTCACCCCGGCGCAGCACATGCGCCAGGATCACGAACAGGATGATGGCGAGGACGAAGAACGGGACAAGGGTGTACAGCGCCAGCTGCAGCGAATGCATTGGATGGCTGGCCTGGAAGTAGTCGCTGGCGAATCCGACCCAGGTGGGCCCAAGGCCAAGGCCGATGAAGTTCATCACCAGCAGCAGCAATGCGCCCGACATGACACGTTGATCAGGCCGCACCTCCTGCTGGACGAGGGTCACCGACGAGGTGAGATAAAAATAATTTAGGAATGCCACGCCGAGCAGGAACCACATCGACAGCGACCAACTGGGCGCCCACACGAAACCGACGTAGAGGGGCGTCGCGAGCACCAGCGAAATCGCGGGAAGCAAGCCATAGGCAGCCTTGGAACGCCGGCTGAAGTGATCGAGCATGCGTCCGGAAACCAGCATGCCCCCGCCCATCCCGATCAGGATCACCAGCGCGTAGTACACCGCAACCTGGTCCAGCGTCATACCTTTCTCGCGCATCAGGAACAAGGTGGTGAAGTTGCCCATGCCGTACGTGATCATCTGCGTCGCGGCACTGCCGAACGCGGCGAGCATCAGCGACGGACGCGACACGAACATTTTCAAGGTATCGAGAAATCCCGAAGCCAGCACGCTGTGGCGGGTGGCTTGATCCAGCCCGCCCTTGCGCGGTTCGCGCACGCTGAGGCTGAGGGCGATGGCGGTCACGATGCCGACCGCCCCGAGGATGATGAAAGCGTATCGCCAACCCAGGGCGGCCGCGATGGCGGCGCCAAACGCAACCCCCAGCGCCGCACCGATCGGCGGTCCCAGGTTGTAGATGCCGAGTGCCCGGCCGCGCCAGCTCGGGGGAAAATAGTCGGCAATGATCGCGTAGGACGGTGGTACGCCGCCGGCTTCGCCGAAGCCTGACGTCATCCGGGCGATGGCGATCTGGGGGTAATTGCGCGCGAGGCCGCAGGCCATGGTGGCTAGACTCCAAATCGCGCAGGCGAATGTCAGTACCCGAACCCGATTGGTCCGGTCGGCCAGCCAGCCAATCGGAATCGCGATGAAGCAGTAGAACACCGCGAAGTAGAGCCCGCCGATCAATCCCAACTGGCCGTCGGTCAGGTGCAGCGTGTCCTGGATGGGTTTGGCGAGAATGGCAAGCAGCTGGCGGTCCAGGAAATTCAGGACGTACACGAAACACAGCATGCCGAGCGCAACCCAGGCGCGCTTGCCCGGCGCGGCCGACGCGCCATGCGCCACGGTGCCGTGCTTCCGCGGGGCGAGCGCCGACACGGGCTAGGTCCTGCCGGTGCCGCAAGCGACCGGGTACGTTTGGCGCGCGGCCCGGTTCAGACGTGAAACAAACCAGCCCTGCGAAATTGCAATTTGCACCGGACCCCTCCGCTGACTTTTGATGTTGAAACCTCGGGAAGGGTTTCTCCTTGGCAGACCCGGATCACGGGTCTGGGTGGCGTTGCTGCTTGATTGCTCCTCGATTTCCGGTGGGCTGGAAGCTACTTGTCCCGCCCGCTGGCGATCCCGATCACCTGCGGATCATGCGACCGGATTTCGTGATTGTCAATATTCACTATCACGAGCGTGAATATCTATAGCACGAACCCATGCGGGTAGCGCCAGACAGCCGCAACCGCACGCTACTTCTGGCGCTGACCTCAATCCATCGTCACCCCGGCGCAAGCCGGGGCCCAGCGTCTTTGCCTCATGCTGCAAAGTCAATGGATCCCGGATCGCCGCTTTGCGGCGTCCGGGATGACGACGTTTCCTGTAACGGCAGCTTGTCGCAAGGCAGTTCGCGCAAGGACTCGTCGGCTGGAAACCAAAGTGGCCCGGGCAGCGAAACGCGTCATGTTTCGAGGGGTAGTCAATCAGCGGTAGTCGTCTTCGCGCTGGTGCCGAATGGCCAAGATCGTGACAGTGCGATCGTCTTCGATCTCGTACAAGGCGACATAGCCCGATACGCCGAATGAGACCAGCATTTCGCGCAGAAACGGGTTGGCCGGGTCGACTTTGCGGCAACTGAACGGGAAGGTGCCGAGCAGTTCGACGCTCTTGCCAATGATCTTGAGAGCCCGTGTCGCGGCCAGCGTGTCGCGTTCCAGCATGAAACCGTACAGTCGCAGCAAGTCTTCACGCGCAGCTGGCGTGTAGCGGACACGCCAGCTCAACGCCGGCCCTTGTGCGACTCCAGCATTCGGTGCAGCTCCGCCTGCACCACGTCGGCTTCGAAGTATTCGTGCTTGCGACGCGCTTCGTCGCGTGCGGCCAAGCCGCGCTTGATGAAGTCACGCTGTTGCTTGCGACGAGCCACCTCATCCTTCAGGGACTGCTCCATGAAGCTGGACAGGCTTTCGCCTTCGTGCAACACCGCCTCGGCGGCTTTGCGCAGCTTGGGATCCACACGGACAGAGGGCAGGGAGGCAGATTTCATCATACGTGTCTGCATTGCAATTGCGATGCAATGCTAGCATGACATGGATCAGTAAACCTCTGGTCAGTCCGACCCATGCCGGGCGGCCAGCAGCGTTCAGGGGTCGCTGAATTCGACGTGGCGTCCGGTTGCGTTTCGCAAAATGTCAGAGTTGTGCCCGCAAAAGCTCCGACATGGCATCTATCCTGTGCGCGTCCACAAGGCGGAATTGACCATGCGTTTGTTGATCGCTGCGATTCTCGTTTCCGGCTTGATCGTGCAGGGCGCGCATGCGCAGGTGCATGCGTCGGGGCAAAAGGACACCGCGAACGGTTCCTCTTCGATGGCCCCGCAGGAATCGTTCCGCATGCCCGCATCGGAGCAAAAGAACATCGCGGAAAACCCGTCGTGGACGGCTCCGCAGAAACCGTTTCGCATCTACGGCAACACGTGGTACGTCGGGCCTCATGGCCTCGGCGTCTTCCTTGTCACCGCGCGCACGGGCGACGTCTTGATTGACGGCGGCGTGCCGGGCGATGCCCCACTGATCGAGGCGAATATCCGAAGTCTTGGCGTCAATCTGCACGACATCAAATGGATCCTCAATTCGCACGCGCATTCCGATCATGCCGGCGGCATCGCGCAACTCGCGCACGACACCGGCGCGCAGGTGATCGCGGGCGCCGCGGATGCCCCGTTGCTGGAGCGCGGTGGTCGCGACGATCCGGAATACGGTGACAGATTTCCTTTCCCGCCGGTGCACGTGGCGCGCACGGTGATCGATGGCGAGCAGTTGCATCTGGGTAATCTGGTGCTGACCGCACACGCGACGCCGGGGCACACCCAAGGCAACACGACCTGGACGTGGATGTCATGCGAAGCCAAGCGCTGCCTGCACATGGTCGATGTCGGCAGCCTGTCGGTGCCCGGTTACAAATTGATCGACAACCCAAAGGACCCGAATGTCGTCAGCAATCTCGAGCACAGCTTCGCGGTGGTCGCGGCGTTGCCATGCGATATTCCGCTCGCTCCGCATCCGGGCATGGTTGATTTCTGGGCGCGTGTCGCCAAGCGCGACAAGGGTGACGTGCGTGCACTGCTGGACCCTACGGGATGCCGTGCGTACGCGAAAGATGCACGCGAAAATTTCGAAGCAGAACTGGCGAAGCAGCGCGCGGATACCGCTTCGGCAAAATAGCGGGGACTGAGCGCTTCGGGCTGCAGGTCAGTCGCCCATTTTTCTCGCAAGCCACACCGTCGGGCATCCGCACTTTTGTGCGCCCTCCTTCAGCGATCGTGAGTGGTTTGAACGAGCTATGACGTCGCGACGATTCGCCCGACGTCCGCCAGCACGGCTTTGCGCGCAGTAGCGTTCGCGGTATCGGTCATGTAGTACGCCGCGACAAGCAGCGGTTTGCGATGCGGTGGCCAAACGATCGCGACGTCGTTGTTCGCGTGGCGGCCGTCCCCGTCCCACTGTCCCGTCTTGTCGCCGACCCGCCAACCGACAGACATTCCCGCGCGCAGCGACTGCAGGCCGGTCTGACAACCCGCCAGCCAATGCGTCAATTTTCCGCGTGACGATTGCAATAGTGCATCGCCCAATAACAGCTTTTGCATATCCCCGAGCATCGCATTCGGAGTCGTGGTGTCGTAAGGGTTCAGTGCGGGTTCGATTCGATCCAGCACGGTGAACTGATCGCCCAGGCCGCGCGCAAACCGGGTTACCGCAGCCGGCCCGCCAATGCTCGCCAGCAACAGATTGGCGGCGGTATTGTCGCTCCACACAATCGCCGCCTCGCAAAGTTGCGCGACGCTCATGCCGGCAGGCCCGGCGTGTTGTTTGGTAATCGGTGCGTAGTCGAGCAACGCGTCCTTGCCGAACACGACGCGTCGCTCCAGGTTCTCGGAACCTTTATCCGCGCGCCTCAACACCGCCCCGACCAGCAGCAGCTTGAACGTGCTGCAAATCAGGAAGCGCTCATCGCCACGATGCACCGTGCGTCGCCCGTTGCCGGTGTCCAGCACCGCGACGCCCAGACGTCCTCCGTGCCTAGATTCCAGCGCGGCGAACCGAACGGCCGAATCCTCGCTGGCGATCGAGAATCCCGGACGCAGCGCGAGCGCAACGGCGCCTGCCATGATGCTTTTCAACAGATCACGACGATGCATGCAGATTCCGATATGAACCGGACGTCGAAATGTAGCGGTGTTTGTTGCAGCGAGGCGAATCCCTTTCCATCGCCGGATTCTGACAGCCTCTTTCACCCACCAAGGCGTGCGGAAGTGGAAGCGCTGTGCCCGGAGTTTGTGCGGGTGGCGGATGGTCACTGAACGTTCTGCGCCCGCTTGCCATCGGCATTTCGTGGAACACCGTCAGCCTGACTCGCAACTGACCGTGTTCAGCAAGACGTAACCGGGCCGTCACCATTGCCGGCGCATGCTTGCCCCACGTCCCGCTCAGGTTTTACGGGGAGGCAGCATGCACGAAATCCAGAATACCGCGTCGGCGACGACGCGCCGGCATCTTCCTTCCGCCATGCGTTATCTGGGTGCCTGCTCCCACGATGAACCGCTCGACGTGACGCTGGTGTTGCGCCGCCGGCAACCGCTGGATCGGCCGATTCCCCGCATTCCGCGCGCGGACTTCGCCGCGCTTTACGGTGCCGACCCGGCTGACGTGGAGCGCGTGCGCGCGTTCGGTCGGCAACACGGGATGCAGGAACAGGCCTGTGACATGGCTTGCCGCACGTTGCACTGGCGCGGCAGCGCCAAGTCGCTGCAACAGGCGTTTGGTGTGCGGCTGGGTCGTTACGAAATGTCGCCGGGCGGCGCGACCTTCATCGGTTGCAGCGGGGTGCCGGTGTTGCCGGACCCGGCGGTGATCGCGGTGCTGGGACTGGACCGGCGCCCGGTCGCACACCCGCATTTCCGGATCGCGCAGGCGCAACCGGCCGCAACCTACACGTCGGTGCAGATCGGCCAGCTCTATGATTTCCCTGCCGGCGACGGCACCGGCCAGACCATCGCGATCATCGAACTCGGCGGCGGCTACCAGCAATCCGACCTGGATACGTATTTCAGCGGGCTCGGATTGAAGACGCCGTCGGTCAGCGCGGTGTCGGTTGATGGCGGAAGCAACCAGCCCGGTTCCAGCGCGGATGCAGAAGTGATGCTGGACATCGAGGTCGCTGGTGCGCTGGCGCCGGCGGCGACCTTCGTCGTGTACTTCGCGCCGAATACCGACCAGGGTTTTTATGACGCGATCTCGCAAGCTGCGCACAGCAGCAGCCAACCCGCCACGGTGATGTCGATCAGTTGGGGTGGTCCGGAGGACAGTTGGAGCGCGACGTCGCGCGATGCGATGGAGACCGCGCTGGAAGATGCGGCCGCGTTGGGCGTCACGGTCAGCGTGGCCGCTGGCGACGGCGGTTCCAGCGATGGTGAGAGCGACGGCCAGCCGCACGCGGATTTTCCCGCGGCGAGTCCTTCCGTGCTGGCTTGCGGCGGCACCAGGCTGTCGTCCAGCGGCGACACCATCACCAGTGAAGTGGTGTGGAACGAAACCGCCGCGGGCGAGGGCGCCACGGGCGGCGGCGTCAGCGCGGTGTTCGCGTTGCCGACGTGGCAGGCCGACGCAGGCGTGCCCAAGGCGCCAAACGGATTCGTCGGCCGTGGCGTGCCGGATGTCGCCGGCAATGCCGATCCGCTCACCGGTTACGACGTGTTGGTCGACGGGCAAAGCGAAGTCGTCGGCGGCACCAGCGCCGTCGCCCCGCTGTGGGCCGGATTGATCGCGCGCTTGAACCAGCAACTGGGCAAGTCACTGGGCCTCGCCAACGCGGCGTTGTATGCAACCGACGGCAACGGATTCCACGACATCACCCAGGGCACCAACGGTGCTTATCAGGCTGGTGCAGGCTGGGATGCCTGCACGGGTTGGGGCAGTCCGGACGGTGCGGCGCTACTCACCGCGTTGTCTCCGAATCAGCCACCGGTCGCAAACCCCGGATACAGCGTCATGCCGCCGTCGACGAAGATCGAGGTGCCGTAGAGGTAATCGGATTGGTCGGACGCGAGCCACGCGGCGGCGCGGGCGATGTCGACGGGCAGGCCGATGCGTCCGCACGGGATCAATTTCTCCAGCGCGGTGGCGGCTTCCGGGGTATCCCATGCCGCGCGATTGATCGCGGTTTCGATGGCGCCGGGGCAGATGGAGTTGACGCGAATTTTCTGCGGTGCCAGCTCCTGCGCAAGCGAGCGCATCAACAGCATGATGCCGCCCTTGGTCGTCGCGTAGTTGCAATGCCCGGCCCACGGGATCACCTGATGCACCGAGCTGGTGAAGATGATCTTGCCGAGCGCGCATGACACGTCGCGCATGCCGCGGCGGGTGAATTCGCGCGCGGCTTCGCGCGCGACCAGGAATGCGCCGGTGAGGTTGACGCCGATCACCTGGTCCCATTGCTGGAGGGTCATCTCGGTCAACCGAGAGTCACGCTGGATGCCGGCGTTCGAACACACGATGTCGAGGGTGCCGAACTGCTTGATGGCTTCGGCGAACATCGCTTGCACCTGATCTTCTTTGCTGACATCGGCTGCAAGTGCGATGGCCTTGCCGACGCCTTGCTTGTTGATGTCAGCGCAAATTGATTCGGCGGTTTCCGGATGCACCACGTAGTTGACCACCACGTTGGCGCCAGCCGCGGCCAGTTCGCGCGCGATGCCTTCGCCGATGCCGGAATTGGCGCCGGTGACCAGCGCGTTCTGGCCGACCAGCAGTTTGGGTGTCGGCAACTTGGGGGCTTGTTGGGTCATGGTGTTTTCTCCTTGTGCTATCGGTTTGCGAAAGGTGATTGTTGGCGTCATTGGTCGCCTGCACGCAGGCTCCTACGAAGCAGCTTTGGTAGGAGCGTGCGTGCACGCGACCAGCTCCGTAGGCCGGCTCAAGGCCGCAGGCCGGAGCCGGCGATCGGGGTGCCGGAACCCTTCGCCGGAAGACTCCAGGCATCCTGCCTTCCGGCCCGGCTTCGCCGTTCGCGCCGCTCCTGCGGCGCAGTCGCCGCTTACGCGGCTTGATCCGGCCTACTTGGCTTTGGTAGGAGCGAGCGTGCTCGCGATAGTCACTGCACGCAGGCTCCTACCTGTTTGATGCGAGCCAGCCACCGGTGAACCCCGCGCGCTCGAGACCCGTCCGGATCGGCGCGCACGTGCGCATCAATTCCCACGGCATGCCGGTGCGCTGGTTCTCGATCATCAGCACGATCGGTCCCTGGTGCAGCGCGAAATGCCACGGTGACACCCACGCGGTTTGATTCCCGCACGGGTAGGCGGCGTTCGATTCCGAGAACGACATGTTGAACGAGGCGTGGAAACCGTAGCCGGCCGGGCTGTGGCCAATCAGATCTTCGAGGTGCCGGATTTCGTCCAGCACGATCTTGGGCGCGAACGGCAGCGAGGCGATCGCCGACCACGGCGAGATGGTGCCGTCATCGGGGCCGAACGGTGCGCCGCGCGCGATGTAGTCGAAGAATTGGCGGGTGCGACCGCGAAAGGTCGCCATCACGTTGCCGGGGCCGTCGGTGGCGGAAAATCCCCAGCAGTTTTTTTCGTAGCCGATGAACTTGCGCGGGTTGCGGCGCGCGTATTCGCGCTGGATCTCGGTGGCGACGCGGCTGTTCTCGAAATAGTCGGTCTTCTTCGCGGTCATGAAGCGGTCGCGGATGCCGCGCGTGTCGATCCAGATGTGCGAAAACTGATGGATGAACAGCGGCCCCGCGTACAGCACGTCGCGGCCGTACAGGCGTCGCCACTTGAAGGTGGCAGTCCAGGCCTCGTACGCGGCGGGCGCGACCGAAAAATCCGGCGCGGCCAGCGCCAGCACGTACAGGATCAGCGCCTCGTTGTAGCCGAGCCAGCGGTTGACCAGAAAACCCGATTCCGGTTTCCAGCCCAGCGATACGGCGTCACCGTCGTTTTGTGCCCAGCGCCAGTCGACGCGCGCGTAGATCGATTGCGCGCGTTCGCGCAGCTCGCGCTCGTCGGCGCCGTCGCCCGAGAAATACTGTGCTGCAACCAGCATCCCGGCCACCAGCAATGCGGTGTCGATGGTGGACAGCTCGCAGCGCCACGCGCGTTTGCCGGTTTTCGGATCGAGGAAGTGGTAGAAAAAACCCTTGTAACCGACACCGTCGCGCTTGCCGCCCTGGTCGGCGTTGTCGAAAAAACGCAACGCGGCCAACGTGTAGCTGAGCGCGTTGTGTCGCAGCAGCCAACCGCGTTCCACCGCGATCGGATAGCTCGATAATGCGAAACCGACCGCGGCGATGCTGGCAGGCTGGGTCGGGCGTGTCGAATCGAGCACCAGTCCGTTGTCCGGGTTGACGTGTCGCTCGAAAAACCGGAACGCCTTGCATTGCAGATCGTCGAGGACCGCATCGTCGGTATGGCTGCTGCGATCGATGTTGCGACCGCCGTGGTGCGGCTTGGCGGACGGAGTCTCGGGGCGGACGGGCATCACGCGTGCCTCACCGGCGCTCACTGGTCCGTGGCCAATGCGACGCGCACCGCGGCGATGCCGTGCGGTGGCAGGTTGAGTTGCAAATCGAAACCGTTTTCGGATGAGGTGATCGCGAGCGGTTCGGATTTCAGTTGCGATGCTTCATCGAGTTCCGCGACCTGCTTGGCGTCGAGATAATCGGGTGAGCCCATGTCCACCCATGCCTGGCGGCTGTTGCAGTGCCCATCGTCAACATATTGCACGTGCGCACTCGCGGGCTTGCGCGAACTGGTGACATGCCAGGTGACCGCTTCCGCCGCGATGTCCTGGCGCGGAAACGCGTGATTGGTCAGCAGCAGGTCGACGTGGTTGTCATCCACGCGCACCGCCCACCCATCCACGGTCGGGTGCGAACCTTCAACCGGAAATTGCTGGTCACCCAGACCGTGCAACAGTTGCATGGCCCGATAGGTCGGCTTGGCAATGCCATGGATGGTCTGCAGCCCGAAGCTGCCGTGGAACGGGATCGACGAGAAATAGTTTTCCTCGAAGATGTCGCTGAAGGTCCACCAACTGTAGCAATGCACCAGATCGGCGACGCCCAGCATATTCTTGAACAGGAACGCGGCGGCGTAGGGTTCGTCGTGCAGGTGGAAGAACGGATTGGACGAACTGCACCATTCGGTGTAGCAAAGTTTGCGGTCGCCGACGGTCTCGCGCATCTTGCGCACGCGCTGGATCAGCACGTCGCGTGGCGCGTCCGACAACTGCGTTTCGGTATCGTCACCGGGCTTGCCGAGCGCATCGGTCGGGTAATGATGGGTCGAAACGAAATCGACCGGTAGTTGATTGGTGTCCGCGAATTGCAGGAACTCGGGTATCCATTCGTCGTCGGCGGTGGCCGGGCCGCCCACACGGATTTGCGCATCCACGTCCTTGATGGCATTCGCGGTGTATTGATAGAGCTTGAAGTAATCGGCCTGCTTGCCTTTCCAGAAAGCGTCAAGGTTGGGTTCGTTCCATACCTCGAAATACCAGCTGCGCACTTCGTCGATGCCATAGCGTTCGACCCAATGCTTCACCAGCCGCGTGACGAGGTCGGCCCACTTGGCGTAATCGCGTGGCGGGGTCACATTGGCCTTGTAGAAGAACACGACGTCGCCGCCGGTCTGCAGCGCGGTCGGCATGAACGACAGTTCCACGAACGGCTTCATGCCTATCGAAACCAGGAAATCGAAAATCTGGTCGGCGTTGAAGAACGAGTACATGTCCTTGTCGCACTCGATCAGGTAGGTGCACATCTCGTCGTTGAGCAACCCATGAAAACGCACGTGGCGCACGCCGAGTTCGGCATGGGTTTTGCGCATCTGAGTCTGCCAGTCGGCGCGCAATGCGAGCTGTGCACGGCCACTGCCGACGGTGTGGCTCCAGACATGCGCGAGTGCGCTGCCGGGTGCGTCGAGATTGGCGGTGAAGGTGGTTGGCATGCACAGGTTCCTTTGGGAAAAGCGGGCAATGTTGTCCGGAAAGCCGTGATGGCGGCGTCAAGGTTGCGGCGCGGCCATGGCCTGGTGCCCCGGAAATACATTCGTCGTTCCGGACAAACCCGCGGAGCGGGTTCAATCCCCGGAATGACGTAACGTTTTTTTCGGGACGGCACACTACGCGGACGAGTTGCCAATGGCAGCATCGTTTGCAAGTTGTCGCGCGCTTGCCAGTGTACCGATACGCACCAGTGCGTCGTGTTCGTGGCCGTCATCGACCAGCTCGATGGCGGCGCCGTCCTGCAAGACGCCATCGACACCGATGTCGATCACGTCCGAGCCAGGCGCGGCGCGCATGAATTCGATGCGGTAGTGCGTGTGGCCGTGCCGCCACGTCGCCGACCAGCGATCCCAGTGGTCAGGGACGCAAGGTGCGAAGGTGAGCCGGTCGCCTTCCCGATGCAGGCCAAGCAGCGATTCGGTCAATAGCCGGTACATCCAGCCGGCGGAGCCGGTATACCAGCTCCAGCCGCCGCGCCCGACGTGGCCCTCCGCGGCATACACGTCGGCGGCGACTGCGTAGGGTTCCAGCCGATAGCGCTTTGATGCTTCGCCGCCGCGGGTGTGGTTGATCGGGTTCAACATGCGCGCAACCCGCCACGCGTCTTGCGCTCGCCCGAGCCTGGCCAGCGCCATTGCCACCCATAACGCCGCGTGGGTGTACTGGCCGCCGTTCTCGCGCACGCCCGGCACGTAGCCTTTTACATAGCCGGGATCGAGTGGCGTCTTGTCGAATGGCGGCGTGAACAGTTTCACCAGCCGCGCGTCGGCATCGACCAGGTGTTCCAGCACCGCATCCAGTGCGCGCTCGCGACGCGCGGGTTCACCGACGCTCGCGAGCACCGACCAGCTTTGCGGGATCGAATCGATCCGGCATTCCTCGGCCGCCCCCGAGCCGATCGCGATGCCGTCGTCGTTCCACGCGCGCAAATACCAGTCGCCATCCCAGGCGTGGTGCGACAGCATCGTTTCGAGCGCGCGGGCGGCTGTGCGCAGCTCTTCGGCGGTGCTGGTGTCGCCGCGCGCGGCGGCCAGCGGTGCGAAGCGTTCCAGCACGTCGTGCAGGAACATGCCCAGCCACACGCTTTCGCCGCGGCCTTGAAGGCCCAGCCGGTTCATGCCGTCGTTCCAGTCACCGCCGCCGATCAGCGGCAGACCGTGTGCGCCGAAGCGCAGGCTGTGCCGGATCGCGCGCAGGCAGTGTTGGTACAGGCTGGCCGATTCATGGCTGGTGCGCGCATCCTCGTACAACGATTCCTCGTCGGCGGCGAGCGGACGGCCCTCGATGAAGTGCGTGCGTTCGTCGAGTACCGCGGCGTCGCCGGTGACACGCACGTATTCGGTCGTGCACCAGGGCAGCCACAACAGGTCGTCGCTGATGCGCGTGCGCACGCCGCGTGCGGTGGGCGGGTGCCACCAGTGCTGCACGTCGCCTTCGGGGAACTGGTGTTGCGCCGCACGCAGCAATTGCGCGCGCGCAATTTCGGGGACGGCATCCAGTACCGCCATCGCATCCTGCAACTGGTCGCGGAAACCCCACGCGCCGCCGGACTGGTAGTAGCCGCTGCGTGCGAAGATGCGCGACGCCAGCACCTGGTACAGCAACCAGCCATTGGCGAGCAGGTCGGTGGCGGCGTCGGGCGTGCGCACCTTGAGTTGCGACAGCGTGTGCTGCCAGTGCGCGTGCACCGCCGCGAGTTCGGCACGTGCGGTGGGCGCGTCGCGGAAGGTTTCGACCAACGCGCGCGCGGCGTCTTCGCTGGCGGCGGCGCCGAGCACGATCACGGTTTCGATGGATTCGCCCGGCGCGAGTTCGAACACCGCGCGCTGCGCCGAGCACGGATCGAGGCCGGCACCGGCGATCCCGTCCAGTGATTCCGCACGCATGCCGAGTGGACGCGCGGAGCTGCGATTGCGACCCAGGAAACTGCGCCGGTCGGCGGTGAATTGCACCTCGGTCGCATCCAGCGCGTGGAAGGCGGCACGCGTGGCGAAGATCGCATCGAAAGGATTGACCGCGATCAGTGCGCCGGAGCTGGCATCGAAACGGGTGCGGACGTGCGCGGCGCTGCGCTCGCGACGTTCACCCAGTACCCATTCGACGTAGCTGGTGACCGAGATCGTGCGTGGTCGTTCGCTCTTGTTGACCAGCGTCAGCAGCGACAGTTTGAGCGGCGCGTCGCGTGCGACGAACTGGGTCAGCTCGCTGTAGAGGTCGGCGTGCACGTGTTCGTAACGGCTGTAACCGAAGCCGTGGCAGGTGCGGTACGGATCGCCACTGGGCGAGGGTAGTGCGGTCGCCGACCAGTACTCGCCGGTGGCTTCGTCGCGCAGCCAGATTGCTTCGCCGCTCAGGTCGCGCAGCGGGTCGTTGTACCAGCTGGTCAGGCGGAACTCGTGGGCGTTTTCGGCGAAGCTGTAGGCGCCGCCGGTTTCGCTGACCACGCTGCCGAACTGCGCGTTGGCCAACACGTTGCACCACGGCGCGGGCGTGGCCGCGCCCTCGCTCATCCAGATCGAGTACTCGCTGCCGTCGTTGCGGAAGCCGCCCACGCCGTTGTTGAGGCGCAAATCCTCCGACGGCGGTTGCAACGCGTAGCTGCCCGGCTGCGGTTTGCGCATCGTCAGCAGCGCCTGCGGCGGCAGGGCTGCGTCGGTTGGCAACAACCGTTCGATCTGGTCGCGCAGCCGGCCGGCATTGCCGTTGAACACGCAACGCGCGCTGGCCAGCATCAGTTCGCGGTCGGGCGCGGGAAGATGTTCGATGCGCCACGCGAACATCCGGCCCGGTCCCTGTCCGCCGCGTGCCTCGGCGCCGGACTCGATCAGGTACAGGATGTGTTCCTGCAATTCCTGCCGGTAGCCGGACAGTTCCTCGTTCCAGATCAGCAAGTCGACGTGCAGCCCGCGCATCTGCCAATAACCATGCGCCTGGATCAATTGCCGCACCAGTTCGATCTGGCTGGCGTTGGCGACCCGCACCAACACCACCGGCAGGTCGCCGGAAATCCCGTGCTTCCACAGCGCCGGTTGCGTCGGCAGGCCATCGGCGCCCTCGCTGCCCGCCGTGATCGGTCCGTACAGCAGTGCGCTGGCGATGCGTTCGCAGCGCGCCGCGTCGCCCGCCGTCATGTTGAGCTGCTGCAGCACCACTTGATCGTGGGTCCATGCCAACTGGAAGACGCGCTGGTGCAGGTGTCGCTCCAGATATTTGCGCGCCAGGATGAGCGCGGCTTCGCGGTCCGCCGCGACGCCGGTGAGGATGTCGACGCTGGCGGTGTGGCCGGGCAGGATGCGGATGCAGCGCCTGATCGACACGATCGGATCGAGCACCGCGCCGACGTGGCATCCGAGCATGGCGCCGGCGTCCAGCGCACGCGGCTGGTCGGGGCCGCGCAGGCGGCCGAGGAATGCCTCGCGATCGGTTTCGAACCCGCACTCGCCGACGATGCCGCCGCGCGTGGTCATCTGGTGCACCAGCCAGGGGTTGTGTTCGCCCTGTTCGCGCGGACGGCGGGTCGCCAGCAGCGCGTCGAGCTCCGGCTTGGCTTCGGTTTCGAGGAACAGCTTGCTGAATACCGGGTGCGAAGCGTCGGCATCCGGCGGCGCCAGCACGATCTCGGCGTAGCTGGTGATTTCCAGCGTGCGCACGCGGCTGCTGCGGTTGGTTACCCGCAGCCGGCGCAGTTCGATGTCGTCCTCGGCGGAAACCGCCACCAGCAGTTCACTGGCGATGCCGTGATCAACGCGCCGGAACTCCGCGCGCGCCTGCGAGAAGGTGGCGCTGCAGGTGCCGTCGGGGTCGCCCAGCGGCTGGCAGGTCGCGGACCAGGCCTTGCCGGATTCGACATCGCGCAGGTACACGAACTGTCCTTCCGCATCGCGCGTCGCGTCGCCGCGCCAGCGGGTCAGCGCGATGTTCTGCCAGCGGCTGTAGCCGGCGCCGGTCTGGGTCATCATCACGTGATAGTTGCCGTTCGAAAGCAGGTGCACCTCCGGCAACGGCGTGTCCATGCGGGCGATCTCGCGCGTCTGGGTGCGCACCCGTGCGCGGGTCTGGCGTGGTTGCTCGACGTCCAGCCGCGCGGGATGGCGTGGCTTCGAGTCCGGCACCTTTTCGCGCAGCAGCAGTTCGTAGGCGCGGAACATCGGCTCGCGCATGAAGCGCCGCTGCATCGGCTGGCCGTTCAGCACCGTCGACAGCGCCAGCAAGCTCATGCCGTGGTGATGCGCCATCCAACTGCGCACCCGCGCGCAATCCTCGCCCTCGCTGACGCGCCCGGCGGTGAAATCGAGCGCCTCGTAAAACCCGAACGGGGTCAGCGTGCCCATGACGGCGAGCCGTTCGAGGTTGCTGCAGGCCGCCGCCGGGTCCAGCATCAACGCCATCGCGGTCGCGTAGGGCGCGATCACCAGGTCGTCGCCGAGTCCGCGCTTCAAGCCCAGTCCCGGCACGCCGAACGCACGGTACTGGTAGACGAGGTTGGCGTCGGTGACGTTGTAGGCCGATTCGGAAACGCCCCACGGCACGCGTTGCTGCGCGCCGTACTGGATCTGGCGCGCGACCGCTGCCTGGCAGGTGTCGGTGAGCAGGGTGTTGCGAAAGGCCGGCATCAGCAGCAGCGGCATCAGGTACTCGAACATCGAGCCGCTCCACGACACCAGCGTGGGGCGGCCAACCACCACCGTGAGCAGGCGCCCGAGCTTGAACCAGTGCGCGGATGGAACCTGCCCCTGCGCGATGCCGACGTAACTCAGGATGCGCGCTTCCGATGCCAGCAGGTCGTAATGTGCGGCGTCGCGTTTGTCGTGCGCCACGTCGTAGCCGATGGTGAATTGTTCGCGGCGTTTGTCCCACAGGAACGAAAGATCCATCGCCGCGAGCTCGCGGCAGCGTGCGCCCAGCGCGTCGGCGTCATCGTGGCGGCGGTTCAGCGTGACCCGCAATTCATCGAGCGCGGTGTCGAGGTCCGGCGTCGCGCAGCCATTGGTCGGCGTCGCCAGGCGGGCAGCGAGCGCATCGATCAAGACCACCGCACGGGCTTGAGTCGGATTGTGTTCGAGTTCCGTCAGCAGACCGCGCGCGGTGTCGTCATCGCTGCCGGAATCGCCGAGAGTGAGCCACGGCGCGAGATCGTCGAGTTCTTCGCAGGCTGCCGTTGCCTGCCGCGCCAGCAACCGCGACCAGTTCGCAAAGTCGCCGCTTACCTGGTTGTCGGCAACCAGCTGTGCCAGCTTGCCGGCTTCGGCGCCGATCCGTGCCAGCAGGCCATGCAGCACCGGCAGGTTGTCGCGGTTGCCGATGGCGTCGGCGAGCAGTCCGTGGAGTTCGGCAAGCGTGGCGGCCAGCGCGAGATTCGCATGCGGGTCGCCGGCATGGACGTCCGGCAATTGTTCACCCAGCACTTGTGCGGTGTCGCCAAGCCCCTGCGCGAGTTGGCGCGGCACCAGCGGATCGTCGCCGAGGTGTTCGAGCGCATTGGCCAGCAGCAACAGGCAGCCCATCAGGTTGCCGCTGTCGACGCTGGAGATGTACATCGGCAGCAGCGGTTCCAGCGTCTGGGTGTCGTACCAGTTGTAGAAATGGCCGCGGTGGCGGGGAAGTTTCCCGAGCGTGTCCAGCGTCGCCGCGCAGCGGTGCAGCATGCCGCTGGTGGTGAGGTAACCGAAATCGTGCGCGGTCAGGTTGGCCAGCAACGCCATGCCGATGTTGGTCGGCGAGGTGCGATGCGCGATCTGTTCGACCGGAAATTCCTGGCAGTTGTCGGGCGGCAGCCAATGCTCGTCGGCATTGACGTAGGTTTCGAACCAGTGCCACACGCGCCGGGCGACGCCACGCAAAAAGATCCGCTGCGCGGCGTCCAACGGCAGCGGCGGACTTTCCGGGGTGCGGCTGATCCACCATGCGAGGCAGGGCGCGGCGAACCACAGCACCAGGAACGGGATGGCGGCGGCCAGCGCCGAGGGCGCACCCGACCCCACCACGATGCCGACGACGATTGCGGTCAGCGGCGCCACCCACATCAGCCGTACGTAGCCCGCGATGCTGGTGGCGGCTCCGCGCGCGGCATCGGTCATCGGCGTCCATTCCAGCAGGTGTTTGCGGGTGAACACCAGGCGGAAGGCGCTGCGGGCGATCGCGTCGAGATTGATCCACGCCTCGAACGGCAACACCGCGATCGCCAGGATGTTGCGCAACAACTCGTCGCGGATGCCGCGTGCGGTGTTGCGCCAGTGCCGCGGTTGCGCACGGTGCCGAAGATTGCGCAGCACCTGCCCGGCCGCGATCAGGATCGGCGGCCCCAGCAGGAACGCCACCACGATCAGGCTCCAGTACCCGGCGAACATGCCCAGCAGCCAGCCACGCAGCAGCAACACCAGCATCGCCAGCGGCACCAATCCGCGCCGCAGGTTGTCCATGATCTTCCAGCGGTGGTGTGCCTTCAGCGTGTTGCGCAGTCCACGCCGGCGCGGCCCCGGCACGATCGGCAGCAGCCACTGCACGATCTGCCAGTCGCCGCGGGTCCAGCGGTGGCGGCGGCGTACCTCCACGCTGAAGCTGTCGGGTTGCTGTTCGATCAGTTCGATGTCGCTGACCAGTCCGGCGCGCGCGTACGAGCCTTCCAGCAGGTCGTGCGACAGGATCAGGTCGTTCGGGAAACGCGTGCCGACCGAACGCGTGAACGCGTCGACGTCGTAAATGCCCTTGCCGACGAACGAGGCCTCGCCGAACAGGTCCTGGTACAAGTCGGACACCGCGTGGGTGTACGGGTCGAGGCCGGTCGAATCGCTGTACAGGCGCGCGAATGGGCTGGGCAGGTCGCTGCTGTGGGTGACCGAGATGCGCGGCTGCAGCAGACCGTAACCGGCGGTGATGCGGCGCGAGCCCTTGCTGAACCACGGCCGGTTCAGGGGATGCGCCATGGTTTCCACCAGCCGCCGCCCGGCTTCCGGCGGCAACTGGGTATCGGCATCGAGGGTGATGACGTAGCGTGTCGTCTGCAACGCGGCGAGGTCGCCCACGATCAGGCTGAAGGCGCGTTCCGGACGCGCACCGCGCAGCACCCGGTTCAGGTCGCCGAGCTTGCCGCGCTTGCGTTCGAAACCCATCCACGTCGATTGCCGCGCGTTCCACTCGCGCGGGCGGTGGAACAGGTAAAAGCGCGTCGAGCCTTCCAGCGGATACTTCGCGTTGAGTTTGTCGATGCCGGCGGTCGCCGCTTGCAGCAGCGCCGCGTCGCCCGGCATGTCGCATTCGGGCGCGTCGGGAAAATCGGTCAGCAGCGCCAGCCGCAGGTTCGGATCGCGGTTGCCGAGGTGGCGTATTTCCAGCGAAGCGAGTTGCTCGGCGAGGCCGCCCGCGTTGCCAAGCAGCCACGGCACCACCACCAGCGTGCGGCATTCGTCGGGGATGCCGCCCGAGAACGACATCCGCGGCAGCAACTGCGGCGGCACCAGCATGCCGAGTACCCAATTGACCAGCGCCACCGCCGGCTGGCTGGCCGCGACCCACAACGCAATCAGCAGGATCGCATCCAGCGCCGCTGGCAAGGGCAGCCAGCTTTCGGCTGTGGTGATCGCGGTGACCGCGGCGGTGAACGCGAGGATCGAACCCAGGTAAGTCATCGAAGGCCAGCGCCGGAGCCTGGCTGCGAGTCGGTGTTCGGCCGGCGGGCGCGCGCCCAGTTCGCGTTCGAGCGCGGTGTGGCCT
>JBOHYW010000022.1:0-28474 GCA_050738155.1 Rhodanobacteraceae bacterium | reverse complement strand
GACGATCGACATGTTCGGCCACGCGCCACCGTCGAACATCAACACCGATACGCCCGGCTGCGCCGCCGGCAATTGCGCGGAGGTCGCCAGCAACCGGTTCACCGCTTCGAATGCGCCGGGCAGCGGATCGGTCAACACCACGTGGTGGCGCTCGGTGGGTGCATCGACGATCAGGTCGACTCGCACGATCTCGCCGCGCTTCAGTGTCACGCAGGGCTTCACCTCCATCCACTTGTTGTCGCGCTGCACGTAGTAATGCCGCGACAAGGTCATGCCGGCATCGGCGGCTGGCAGCAGACCCGGCGGCATCGCGTAATGCACCTGCACGCCGTAGTACAGCCGGCCCTGCCCGCTGCGGCCAAGCTTCACCTCGAACTGCTCACCCGGTTTGGTGACCGGCCCGGCAAGCTTGACCGCGGGCGCCGCGCGCGAGGCGAACTCGGTCTTTTGCAGCGCCTGCCCTGGCAATTCGAGCTGTCCGGTCAACGCCTTGACCGGCGTCTCGTAGGCGTCGGCGTAACGCGTGATGGCGGTAGTGCAGAACACGTTTTCCTGGCTGTTTGGCCAACCGCCAGCGTTGCGGCGCTGGCCCACAACCCAGCGCATCAGTTTTTGCGGCGTGGTACCCAGCAGATCCTCATCACCGTAAGCCGTGTGGTAGCGCGACAACGCATCGAGGATGGCGCAATTGGAGCGCAGCGGCGTGGCCAATATATCGAGGTAGACGCCCTCCTCGCGCTCGTTGAAGGAAATCTCGCCGGCCGATTCCTCGGCATACGACAACAACGATTTCGCAATCGCATCGGCACTGGTGCGGTCGTGGCTGGCAATCGCCGCATCCAGCAGCAACGCCTGCCCGAACAAACGCAGCTTGTGCAGTTGCGGCAGCATGCCGGCCACCGCGCCCGCTGGAAGATCCCCGTCCGGCGACATCGCCAACGCCGCCATCGCGCCCGCGCGCAACACCGGCGCGGAGGCGTGACCACCGCTGCCCGCGAGAATGTGCTTGTGCAGGTATTCCCACAGCCGCGTTTTGACCGTGGCCGGCGGCTTGTGACCTGCATCGTCGAGCCAGTCGAAAGCCAGTGCGGTGTACACGCTCAGGTACGGACTGACGAAATCATTGCGCGAGATCCAGAACGCCATGCCACCGTTGGGCGCCTGAAAGTCGGCCGCCGATTCCAGCATCCTGCCGATGGTTTGCGTCGCGTCCGGCCACTGCACGGAATCGCCCAGCACGGGTTTCAGGCGCAAGTAGTCCGACGCCAGCACGCCACGACTCATGCGCACTTCCCACGTGCGCAATGGATCGTCACGCATCACTTCGAATGCGCCGGTGAGACCGCCCACCAGCGTGGGCGCAAACCGCACCGTGACCTTGGCGCTTCCCGGAATCGCCTTGGATGGCACCTTGACCGGCACCTGGGCAGCCGCGTCGGTCGTGCTGCCGTACTCGGCCGCGACCACCTCGGTGCCGGCACGCGTCACCGGAATGTGCGCTTCGACCGCGTCGCCCAACTTGCCCGCCTGCGCCGTGGCGGTGAGCGTGATGTCACCGGGTCTGGACGCCTGCAGCTGCAGCCAGCTCAAATCATGCGCGAATGAATCGAGGTCAAGCTTGCCGCTGGAATCGGCCTTGCCGCCGGCGATGGCCCCGCGTGCCGCGATGTGGGTGCGCACGTGCAACGGATTCTTTGTCCGGTTGGTCACGTTGAACGCCGCGCCGAACGCGTCGCCGACGTGCATCTGGTTGGGCAACGCCGGTTCGATTTGCAACGGCAGGTTGACGCGCACCGAGCTGTCACCCAAACCCATCGCCGCACCCGGACGCAACGCGATCACCAGGATGCGCCAGCGGGTCAGGTTGTCCGGCAACTTGAAGCTGAAATGTGCGTGGCCGGATGCATCGGTTTCAAGATTCGGATTCCAGTACGCCGCACCCTTGAAATTGCTGCGCACGTTCGGTCCGGTGCTCTCGCCGCCACCACCGCCCGGATTCTCACCCTTGCCCGCTTTGGGTTGCAGGCGGGTCAACAACTGGTTGGCCAGGCTGTAATTGACCACATCCGGACCGTCCGGCGGCGCATAGAACGTCGCGCGAGGGTCGTAATACTTCACGCCCTTTTGCAGCAGATCGAGCACGCCCTGGTCGACCACCGCGACAATGAGCCGCGTCTTGCCAGGCGCCTTGCCGTCATGCATGCGCACGGCAACGTCGACGTCCACCGTTTGGCGTGGTTTGTATTCCGCCCGCGCGGGAGCAACCTTGATGTCCAGCGAGCTGCCCTTGCCGCTCACCTTCAGCGCCATGTAACCCAGCGCCACTTCGGGTCGCCCCAGGTCGGGATCGGCCGGCGGACTGACCCGTGGCGAGAAGATCGCCACCGACAGATACGCACCCGGAAAACATTCGCGCCCGATCGGCACATCGATGACCGGCGCCGAACCCTTGAGCGTGACGACCTTCTTCCACAACACGCCGTAGCGCTCGATCGTCACCAGCGCGTGCGCACCGGGGTATGGGTTCTGCACCAGCACGTGCGCGACGTCGCCAACGTGATAGTCCGACTTGTCCGGCACCAACGTCACGCCCTTGCCGGAGGTCGACCACACCACCCCGCCCGCGCCAGTGACCCAAGCTGAAAGCATGCTGCGCTGGCTGCGACCGTGGGTATCGGTGACCGTCGCGACGACGCGATAACTGCCGGCCTTCGGCGCCGTCAGCTCGCAACTGGCCGGCGCTTTCGCGGACACCGCATCGCACTTGTCGTTGGTGACCCACTTGACGTGTTCCTCGTTGGTGAAATCGCCCGCGCCGTTTTTCACCTTTACGCGTGTGACAGTCTCGCGCTGGAGTTGCAGCTCTACCTTGCTGCCCGCCGCGGGATTGCCGGACGGGTCGACCACCAGGTATTCCACCTTGAACGGTTTGGTCGCGGTGTGCATCCACTCGGGGATGCGCAACCCGACGAAACGATCGCGCGCGGCGTATGGCACGCTCGCGTCGTTCGCAACCCACGTCGCGCGCGTGGATTCCACCGCGGCTTCGACCTTCACCTCACCGTAGATCACGTCACTCTTGATGGGTAGCGTCACGTCGGTGTGGGCATACCCGGAATGATCGAGCTTGCCATCGGTCACGGCCAGAGTCGTGGCGTTCGGCCTCGGGACGCTGTAGTCGCCGAAATGAAATCCCGACGCAACCGGTGTATCTGGCGAAAACCCTTCCGGCACCAGCCGGGTCGTGAATTTTACCTTGGCGTCGGTGTACGGTCCGCCTGCATGCAGCGTCGCGTTGACCCGCGTGGTGACTTTGTCGCCGGGTCCAAAACGGGTACCGGGTACCTGCGTGTGCACCTTGAAAGTCTCCGGCACGAAATCGGTGACCATGAAGCGCCCGGCCTGGCGAGTGGCCGTGCCCGTGGCCGTGGGCCAACTGATGGTGATGTCGTACCAGCCCATCGGCGCGGTCTTGGCGATGTGCAACTCGCCATCCGTGCCGCCGAATGCCGACAACTTCACGTGCTCGCGCTTCAGTACCGCATTGCCTTCAGGATCGGTGATCGTGAGCGTGTAATCGAGCGCCGGTGGAGCTTCCAGCGTGGCCTTGCCTTCGGCGCGCACGAAGGCCGCGAACTTGACGTCGCCGCCGGGTTTGTAGATGCCCTGGCCGGTCACCGCCCACGCGCGCATGTGGCCGTTGGGTGGCGCGGCACGGGCGTAGAACGCGTAGTGGCTGGCATCGCCGATCGAACGGCGGAACGACCAATCAAGTGGCAGCAGTGCCATGTCGTCGCCGTTGGTCGCGCCAATGTAGAAATTCGAATGGTCTTTCCATTGGCGGAACCACGATGTCGGCAACTTCGCCGTGCCGGGCAATTCGGCGAGACCCGTGGCATCGGTGGTGGCGACACCATCCACGCTGGCGAGCGGATCCAGACTCTCGTCGTGTCCGTGCAGCCACTTCACGTGCGCGCCCGCGACCGGTTTGCCGTTGTCGAACCGGCTGATCCACACCAAGGTGTCGTAATGACCGACCTTGGTCAGCACCTGCCATGGCGTGACTTGGCCCATGAACCTGCCGGCGGACAAATAGCGACGGCGGTATGGCTCATATTGATTCAACCCCAGCCAATCCAGCCGGCCCCACACCACCCCGGAGTGTTTCTGCAGCAAATCGCGGATGCCCAGCTTGCCGCGCACGATCGTGTCCACGGGCGCGACGAGATCCGGCCGCTTGAGCAGATTCTCGATCTCGATGCCAGCCGGTTTGCGGCCCTTCGCCAGGTCGTCTGCATGCATGACTCGGTAGTCGAATGAAAGCTGGTCGAGATTGGTGAAGCGCAACGGCACGATCGTTGGCTGGCCGGCTTCCAGCACCGCTTCCGAAGGTGGCGGATCGAAGAACGGCACCCGATGTCCGGTAAGGAAGGTGACGCTGACGGGTTTGGCGAGCTTGCGGCCGAAGTTGTCCTTGACGCCCGCCGGCACCGTGACCGTCCAACCGCGCATCGGGTCGGGCACGAAGGTGAGCGGATATTTGCCCGCGGGAGCATGCGGGTCTCGTCGCTCACGCAGGAACCATTGCGGGTAGTCGCGCCAGCGCGCCGCCAGTTTGTCGTGCGGCAGCGGCAGCGGTTTCCAGTGAATCGCCGCGAGCGTTGCGCGCGGCACCGGTGCGCTGAACAGCAGATCGATGTCGTTGGGCCTGCAGCGTGGCGGGTTCTTCTCGCCCGGCGTCACCTGGACTTTGCCGTGGTTGCAGCCAACACCCGTGAAGTCGAAATCACCGTACGTCGTGATGTCCGCCAGCGAATCGTCCTGGGTTCCGGGCAAAGGCCCGAGCGGCGAACGCATGCCGGGCTTCATGCTCAATCGATAATCACTCGATGCCGCAAGCGGTTTGGCAGGCACGACCAGCCACACCCGTCGCCCCGCGGCGGCGGCGGCATGCGCATCGAGCGGCGTGTTGGGCTGGGGATTTTCTATTTCCACCACGGCGCCCAGCACACCCGGCACCGGCAACCAGATCGGCCCCTTACGTTTTTTGGTGAACGGCTCGACCTTGGCGGCGATCCATCCACCCTTGTTCTCGACGAACCCGATATGACTCGCCAGTTGTTGCGCGGTCACCTGCATGTCGAGGCGCACCAGGAACACCGGCGTGACCGGCGAGCGCCATTCCTGGAAACGGTTGTAGTCGACCCTCGGAAGCCGGGTCGTGAAACTCCGGGTGACGGGCTGGGCGAGATGACTGCCATCCAGCGCCTTGAGCGTGGTATCGACAGTGATCGTGTATTGCGTCGCCGGCGCGAAGCGCCGTTGTTTCGGCAGCCGGCAAGCCAGCTCGCTGGTGTCGAGCCAGCGCCATTGGCAGCCCGGATCGGGGCTGATGCTGACCGGTAGCGTGGCGGTCTTGCGGCCCATGTGCCCCAGCGGCACCATCGCGCGGTCGAACTGGATCACCGCCTCTTGCGACGGCTGCACGTCTTCGCCCGATGGCGAAATGCGCCGCACCTGCAACTCGCCACCGCTGGCACAGGCGGCGCTGGCCCATAGGGCCATGGCGAACAACATCGCACTGCCCGCAATGAAACGTACCCCGAATGCTCGCATCCGTCGCATCCCTTGCCCCCGCGAAGCCGAAACGTCGGGAGACTATAAAAGAGAAGCACGCGCAGAGGTACGCAGCGTGGCGAAACCAGGGCAATGGCGAGACGATTGCGCCGTATCTGGTCAGACCGGCCGCAGCAGGATTCGCCAATCGTCGCCCAGTTTGCGTTGTTCGATGTTGCGCAATCGCAAACGATCGGACATTGCGGCCAGTGCAGGCAATGCCAACAATGGCCTCGCCGCGTCGCCCAGCAACACCGGTGCGACGTACAACAGCACCTCATCGACCAAGCCGCGCTCCAACAGCGTTCCGCACAATGCCGGCCCGGCTTCGACCTGCAATTCGTTGATGTTGCGCGCGGCCAGCAATTTCAATACTGCATCAAGATCGAGTTTGCCGGCCGTATCGAGCTCCATCGATGCCAGCTCGACACGCGAATACCGTTCGTCGCGCGACCGCACGCCCGGCGCGTGCAACACCAGCGTGGGCGCGCTGCCGTCAAGCAGATGTGCGCCGGATCGCAATGCGTCAAGGCGCGCATCGAGCACCACCCGCAGCGGCTGAAAGCCCTGCCCCTCAAGGGGAGGGTTTGGCTGGGGATGGGGGTCGCCGCCGCCCAGCCGCACCGTCAATCGCGGATCATCCACCCGCGCGGTACCGGTACCCGTGAGGATCGCCGAACTGCGCGCGCGCCAGCGTTGCACGTCGGCACGTGCCGCTTCGCCGGTGATCCATTTGGATTCGCCATTGGCGAGCGCGGTGCGACCGTCCAGGCTCATCGCCAACTTCACCCGCACCCACGAACGACCACGTTCGAAACGCGAAAAGAATCCACGATTCAACTCGCGCGCGGCGCCTCGCATCAAACCGGTTTCCACCGCGATGCCCGCATCGCGCAAGCGCCGCAAGCCCGCGCCCGCCACCTTGGGATTGGGATCCTCGGATGCGATCACCAGCCGCGCAACGCCGGCCTCGACCAACGCGTTCGCGCACGGCGGTGTGCGCCCATGGTGTGAACACGGCTCCAGCGTGACGTACGCGCTCGCGCCACGTGCACGCGCACTCGCCGCATGCAGCGCGAATACTTCTGCATGCGGTTCGCCGGCACGCTGATGCCAGCCTTCGCCGACGACTTCATCACCTTTCGCGATCACGCAGCCGACGCGCGGGTTGGGTTGGGTCGTGAACAACCCACGTTCGGCCAAGCGCAGCGCGCGAGCCATCAAGGCATGATCGGTTGCCGAGAAGCCGGGGCTCGGGACTCGGGACTCGGGACTCGAAAGACCAGTCATTGGTTGATGCCCAAACTTGGTACCAGATTCCGTTCGCGTTGAGTGCTTCGACAAGCTCAGCATAGACTATGCTCGCGCAGCGAGCGAAGTCGAAACGCGTGCCCTCGACTTCGGCCGCGCCTTCAAATGCGGCTGCATTCCCGGAGCGAACGGGCGAAAAAGTCGGAGCCGCGCATCAGCGCTTTTTGTTCTTGTCGATCGGCACCACCGCGCCACCACCGATCAATGGCAATTGGCTTTCACTCGGCGGAAGCTCGTGCTCCAGGCGATCCAACTCCTCGCGAAAATCCGCGACATCCTCGAACGAGCGATACACCGACGCGTAGCGCACGTAACCGACATGGTCGAGCTTGCGCAGTTCGGCCATCACCAGCTCGCCAATCCGGCGCGACGGCAGTTCGCGCTCGGTCGAAACGCGCAGCTGTCGCACCACCGCTCGCACCGCGGCTTCGATGCGATCTTCCGTCACCGGCCGCTTGTGCAATGCGCGATCAAAGCCGGTACGCAACTTGCGCGCATCGAATGCCTCGCGGCGACCGTCGTCCTTGATGATCGCCGGCAATTTCAACTCCACCGTTTCGTTCGTGGAAAAACGCTCGCCGCAAGACGGGCACTCACGGCGGCGGCGGATGGTCGAACCCTCCTCCGAAACGCGCGAATCGATCACGCGGGTGTCGATGTTCTGGCAGAAGGGGCAGTGCATAAGAGCGGGGATTAGGGATGAGTAGCGGGGGGGCCTGATGTGGTGTTTCAGCGCGCAGCTGTGTTTCGTGCGAAATGCCAAGCGAAACTCGACCTTACAGAGATTCTAGTGCAGAGCGCCCCCACTACCCGCCCCCAATCCCCTGTTCGTCGGAGCACCCTCGCTACTCGCCCCTCGTCCCTAGCTAACCGTAAACGGGAAACTTGGCGCACTGCGCATTCACCAGCGCGCGCACGTTTTCGATCACCTTGTCGTCACTCGGCGCATCCAGCACGTCGGCAACCCAGCCGGCAAGTTCGACGCAATCGGTTTCCTTGTAACCGCGGGTGGTGACGGCCGGCGTGCCGATCCGCAGACCCGAGGTCACGAACGGTTTTTGCGGGTCGTTCGGCACGGCGTTCTTGTTGACCGTGATGTGCGCCTTGCCGAGCGCGACCTCCGCATCCTTGCCGGTCAACGGCTTGCCGATCAGATCGACCAATAACAGATGATCCTCGGTGCCGCCGGAAACGATCTTGTAGCCGCGTTCGATCAAGGTCTTGGCCATCGCCTTGGCGTTCTTGACGACTTGGCTTTGGTATTCCTTGAACGAAGGCTCCAGCGCTTCCTTGAACGCCACAGCTTTCGCCGCGATCACGTGCATCAGCGGGCCGCCCTGGAGGCCCGGGAACACGATCGATTGCAATTTCTTCTTGATGTCCTCGGCGTGCTCGCCCATCGCCTCGTCCTTGGCGACGATCAGGCCGCCGCGCGGGCCGCGCAGGGTCTTGTGGGTCGTCGATGTCACCACATGCGCATGCGGCAACGGCGACGGATACACACCCGCGGCAACCAGGCCCGCCACATGCGCCATGTCCACGAACAGGTACGCGCCAACCTTGTCTGCGATGGCACGGAAACGCGCCCAGTCCATGATCTGCGAATACGCGGAAAAACCCGCCACGATCATCTTCGGCTTGTGTTCCACGCTGAGTTTTTCCACCGCGTCGTAATCGACCAAGCCCTGGTCATCCACGCCGTACTGCACGGCATTGAAGATCTTGCCCGACAGGTTCGGCTTGGCGCCGTGGGTCAGATGTCCGCCGTGCGCGAGGCTCATGCCAAGGATGGTGTCACCCGGTTGCAACAACGCGAAATACACCGCCTGGTTGGCTTGCGAGCCCGAGTGCGGCTGCACGTTGGCGTAGTCGCAATCGAACAATTGCTTCAGGCGCTCGATCGCGAGTTTTTCTGCCACGTCCACGTACTGGCAACCACCGTAATAACGCTTGCCCGGATAACCCTCGGCGTACTTGTTGGTCAGCACGCTGCCCTGCGCTTCCAGCACCCGCGGGCTGGCGTAGTTTTCCGAGGCAATCAGCTCGACGTGGTCTTCCTGGCGCTGGCGCTCCTCGCGAATCGCCGTGGCCAATTCGTCGTCGTAACCGGCAATCCGCATTTCATGGCTGTACATCGCGATCCTCTGGTGGGGCTTGGCAACCGCTGATTCTAGCCCGTTTCGGATATCGCGATGAGGTGATGGTCTGGTTTGAAATTCAGAACCGTTCGTCCTGAGGTATCGAAGGGCGAACCCGCATGCGTTCATCTCGGTTCGTGGTTCGATACGCGCAGCGTACCCTGTGCTGAGCCTGTCGAAGCATCACCACGAACGGGTATTTTTCAAACCAGACCACTACTCGCGATGACCGCCGCTGGCGCGCACCGGCGCGACCGGCGATAATGTGTGGTTCATTGAAGATTTGGCCATGGATGGCCGGGTTCGCGTCGGCGCGCTTGGCAAGCAACACAAGGAATTCGAGCCAACACGATGTCGGCGAAACCGTCATGCCCGGTGCACGATTGCATCGCGCGCACGGCGCGCTCCTGCCATGCTTGCGTAGGAGCGGGCCATGCCCGCGATTCCCGCGCGCCCGCAGAAGTGCGGAATCGAGACGTGGATGTTGGTCTTCGACGCAGCGAAATCAAAATGGATTGACTTGCCACATCCCTGTGGCTCGCCCTTCGGGCCATCGGCTTCGCCGATGTTCGCTACGGCATCCGCCTTCGCAGTCGGGTTCCGTTCGCAATGGAGCCGCGAACGGTCCCGGAATAACGACATTCATTGGATCGCGGCTTCGCCGCAATGACGAATACGAGAGAGTCGCCTGTGCAATACATCTACACCATGATCAATGTGTCCAAGATCGTCCCGCCCAAGCGCGAGATCATCAAGGACATTTCGCTGTCGTTCTATCCGGGCGCCAAGATCGGCCTGCTGGGCGTGAACGGCGCGGGCAAATCGACGGTGCTGCGCATCATGGCCGGCGTCGATCCCGACTTCCAGGGCGAGGCACGGCCGGCAGCCGGCATCAACATCGGCTACCTCGCACAAGAACCAAACCTCGACGCCGACAAGACGGTGCGCGAATCGGTCGAGGAAGGCTTGGCCGACATTCTCAACGCGCAGAAACGTTTGGATGAAGTCTACGCCGCGTATGCCGAAGACGGCGCGGATTTCGACGCGCTCGCGGCCGAGCAACAGAAGCTCGAAAACATCCTCGCCGCAGGCGATGCGCACACCATGGAGCGACAGCTCGAAATCGCGGCCGATGCGCTGCGACTGCCGCCGTGGGACGCGAAGGTTTCCACTTTGTCGGGCGGCGAGAAACGCCGTGTCGCGTTGTGCCGGCTGCTGCTCTCCAAACCCGACATGCTGTTGCTGGACGAGCCGACCAACCATCTGGACGCCGAGTCGGTCGATTGGCTGGAGCAGTTCCTGCACGACTATCCCGGCACCGTGGTCGCGGTGACGCATGATCGCTATTTCCTCGACAACGCAGCCGAGTGGATCCTGGAACTCGATCGCGGCCGCGGGATTCCGTGGAAGGGCAATTACTCTTCGTGGCTGGAACAGAAGGGCGAGCGGCTGAAGCAGGAAGCTTCGAGCGAGAAAGCGCGCCAGAGGGCGATCCAGAAAGAACTGGAATGGGTACGCTCGGCCGCCAAGGGCCGCCAGTCCAAGGGCAAGGCGCGCTTGAATCGTTTCGATGAATTGAATGCGGTCGATTACCAACGCCGCAACGAGACGAATGAAATCTTCATTCCGCCGGGCGAACGCCTCGGCAACGAGGTAATCGAGTTCAAGAACGTGTCCAAGTCGTTCGGCGACCGCTGCCTGATCGATGACTTGTCGTTCAAGATCCCGCCCGGCGCAATCGTCGGCGTGATCGGCCCGAACGGCGCCGGCAAGTCCACCTTCATGAAGATGCTGATCGGCACCGAAAAACCCGACAGCGGCGAAATCAAGCTCGGCCACACGGTCAAGCTGGCCTACGTCGACCAGTCCCGCGCGATGCTCAACGACAAGCACAACGTGTGGCAGGAAATCTCGGGCGGCCTCGATATCCTGAAGATCGGCAACTTCGAGATCCAGTCGCGCGCCTACATCGGCCGCTTCAATTTCAAGGGCAGCGATCAACAGAAGATCGTCGGCCAATTGTCAGGCGGCGAACGCGGTCGCCTGCACCTTGCCAAGACGTTGCTGGAAGGCGGCAACGTGCTGCTGCTGGACGAGCCTTCCAACGACCTGGACGTGGAAACCCTGCGCGCGCTGGAAGAAGCGCTGCTGGAATTCCCCGGCTGCGCCGTGGTGATTTCCCACGACCGCTGGTTCCTCGACCGAATCGCCACCCACATCATCGCCTTCGAAGGCGACTCGCACGTGGAATTCTTCCCCGGCAACTACAACGAGTACGAGGCCGACAAGAAGCGTCGCCTCGGCGAGGAGGCCGCACAACCGCATCGGGTGAAGTACAAGAAGCTGGCCTGAAGAACCGGGACTCGGGACTCGGGACTCGGGACTCGGGACTCGGGACTCGGGACTCGGGACTCGGGACTCGGGAGCAGCTTACGGCTCACCCCCTTCCGCAGGAAGGGGGTCGCCGCGAAGCGGCGGGGGGATGCCGCCCGGCGACAAGAACCATCCCCTCTCGCGCTGCGCGCGCGTTCGCTTCGCTCCGCCCTTCGTTTCGAAGGGGGAAGACCGTCGCGCGCATGGCGCGCTCCTACTGCTCCGGCGGCAGCAACTCCATCGCCATCACGATCGCGTCCTCGCGCCCGCGCCGCGCCGGGTAGTAGCCGGGGCGACGTCCGATCTCGTTGAAACCGGCGCGTTCGTACATTGCATGGGCCAGCTCATTGGATGGCCGTACCTCCAGGAACACGCGACCAACGCGGTGCCAGCGTGCCAGGCCCAGCAATCGGCGCAGCAGGTATGCACCGAGACCGCGACCCTGATGCAGCGGCGCAACACAGACGTTGAGGATATGCGCTTCGCCGGCACCACTGGAAAGAATGCCGTAGCCGATGATCTTGCCGGTTTCTTCCAGCACCCAGCAGTCGTGGCCGTTGTCGAGGCAACTGCGAAAAATGCCACGCGACCATGGAAATTCATAGGCCGCGGCCTCGATGTTGGCTATCGTCGAAACGTCGTCGCGCGTCATCGGGCGCAATTCGGGTTCGAGCGGCGCGACCGCGACCATCTCAGTCGCTTCCGCCGTTGCCCAGAGCCAGCAACTGTTCCCACAGCCGACGCTTGCGTTCGCGATCGGCATGCAGCACCGCCAGTGGATCGACACGCAAAATGCGCACTGCGGGGATGCCTTCAGGCACCAGCGCGGCGCCAAACACCATCACTGCGGCGTTTGCATCGTCGGCGACGTCGCACACCCGCACCGGTTGCAGGCCAGCTTTCGAGACGGCCTCGGTCAGGGCCATGTACATCTTGTTGATCGCGGGATCGCTCCGTTCCACCGAATCGGTTTGCAGCGCGAGGCGACGGACTCGGGAACTCGACCGCATTGCTGGCGCAGCAACACTCGCCGGAGCCGAAGCGACGGCCGCTGGTGGCTCGACGGCAGGCACGCACACGATTGGCCGGCGCCACCGCAACCTCTCTATGCCCAATGCGTGCAAGCGTCGATCGCGCAACGATTCACTGGCCAGCAGCGCGCTCATGGATCTGTCTCCGGCGGCGACGGCTGCGCCTTGCGGCGCGCCATGCGCAGGCGCCGCCGCGAAGCGCGGCTGCGCAGCCCCCACAACGTGATCACCACGCCCGACAGCGCATACACGGTTGCCAGTGCCAGCAATACCAGTGCGGTATTCAGCGTCAGCGCGATGATGATCAGCACCGCGAGGAAGATCCACACGAACGGGACGCGGTCGTTCATCGGCAACGTCTTGAAGCTGTAATAACGCACCCGACTCACCATCAGCAAACCCGCAATCACGATGAGAAACGGGGTAAAGAAACACAGCCATTGCCCTTCGACGCCCACGTTCTCCATCGTCCACACGAACGACATGCACAGCCCGGCCGCGGCGGGGCTGGCCAGCCCCTGGAAAAAGCGCTTGTCGGCGACACCCACCTGGGTATTGAAGCGCGCCAGTCGCAGCGCGGCGCAGGCGGCATACAGGAACGCCGCGCACCAGCCGACCTTGCTCCATAGCGGTCCATAGTCGCGCAGATACTGCAACGACCACGTGTACATCACCAGCGCCGGCGCCAGCCCGAAACTGGTGAGGTCCGACAATGAATCATATTGGACGCCGAACTCGCTCTGGGTACCGGTCAGGCGCGCGACCCGACCATCCATGCCGTCCAGCAACGCTGCCACGAACACCGCGATGGCGGCGTGCGCGAACGACCCCAGGAACGCGGCCACGATCGCATAGAACCCGGCGAACATCGCGCCAGTCGTGAACAGGTTCGGCAGCAGGTAAATGCCGCGTCGCGGAGGCTTGCGAAACAGTGAATCGGTCATGGGCAAAATGGCGTAAAACCAGCCCGAAGTGTAAACCATCCCCCAGCGGGGTTCGCCGAAAGCCCAATCTGTGCGGTCCGTCCGCAAGCATACTGGCTGCTGTGGCATACTCCGCCGCGTCGAGTTCGGAACCTCGGGGATCTTCCATGCAAATGCGCCCATTGTTCACAGCATTGGCGATCGGCGTGTCGATCGCCTGCGTTGCCAGCTTCGCCAACGCCCAGCAAATCTACAAATGGAAAGACGCCAACGGTGTCACCCATTTTTCGCAGACGCCACCTGCCTCAGGCAAGCATTACACCAAGATGCAGCTCAGCGGCGCACCCGAAGTTTCATCCAACCCGGCACCAGCGAAGAACAATACGGAAGCGCAGCCGCAGGACCAGGACAACAACGCACCTGCCGCCGCGCGCAACAGCGCCAAGACCCAGCCCGACACCGCCAGCAACCGCGCCAAACTGTGCAAGCAGTTGAGCTCCAACGTTGCCCTGCTGCAGACCAAGCAGCCGGTGGTGACCGATGGTGCCAATGGCAAGCAGCAGGTGATGAGCGACAACACACGCGAGCAGCAACTCGCGACTGCACGCGCGCAGCAAACGCAATACTGCTCGGCACACTGACGCGTGCAGGGCAGATCAAGGCGCTAGCGGGAACGCCGGAAAACTCCAGGCATCCTGCCTTCCGGCCTTGCGGGCCCGGCTTCGCCGTTCGCGCCGCTCCTGCGGCGCAGTCGCCGCCGCGCGGCTTGATCCGGCCTACTTGCTGCCCACTCCCCACCCTTTGCGTAAGTCGACGTGATTCGCACGCGCGTCTTACAGACGCGCCATGCGCGTGCCGCACATGCGGTCGTGCCAGGTGCGTCGCTCGGCATCGAAATACGCGTACCAGAATCCACACCCCAAGGCCGCCAGCGACAACAGCGCCAGCACGAAGCGCATGATGGCGCGGCGCGGCTCGAGCTTGCCGCCATCGGCGCGTTCGAGCCGGATACGCCACGCGCGCATGCCGATGGTCGCGCCGACCCGCAGCCACGACACCACGAAATACGCGGCGGTTACCACCAGCAGCCAGACATCCAGCAGCGCACGCAACAGGAAATCGGGACGCTGCGGATCGTAACCACGGTGAAATGCCAGAACCCACAGGCCCGCGGCCACGATCCACAGCCCGATCAGCGGGAACACGTCGTACAACATCGAGGCGAAGCGCCGCCACAGCGGAACGGGTCGATCGGCAATCGGAACGCTGACAGAGGACATCGCAATTAATAGACCCTTGCGGCAGTAACCGGCACGCGCCAGCATCACATGATGACGGATTCCGCCACTGCTATCGACCCGCGCGATCTCGCCGCAATCGATGCGTTCCTCGAAGGCGTGTGGTCGCGCGACGGCTTGGCTGATCTGACGCTGGTCGATTATCGCGGCGACCTGGAGCGCTGCGCAGCATGGCTGGTAGAACATGCGCACGGGCTGCTGGATGCGACCCGCGAGGATCTGTTTCACTATCTTGGCGCACGCAACAAGGCCGGCATCGGCGCACGCACCAATGCGCGAGAGTTGACCGCGTTGCGCCGTTTCTACGCGGACCAAGTGCGCCACGACGCCGGTTTCGAAGATCCCACGTTGCTGCTGGATGCACCGAAACTGCCGCGCACCTTGCCCAAGGCACTGGCCGAACGCGAAATCGAAGCCCTGCTCGACGCCCCCGACGCGGCAACCCCACTCGGCCTGCGCGACCGCGCGATGCTGGAGCTGATGTACGCATGCGGGCTGCGGGTCAGCGAACTGGTCACGCTGCCGCTTTCGGGGTTGAACCTGCGCCAGGGTGTGTTGCGGGTCACTGGCAAAGGCGGCAAGGAGCGGCTGGTGCCGATCGGCGAAACCTGCATGGATTGGCTGGAACGCTATCTGCGCGAGGCACGTCCTGCACTCGCCAAGGGTCGCGAAACACCCGCATTGTTTCTCAGCAACCGCGCCGCCGGCATGACCCGCCAGATGGCCTGGACGATCGTCAAGAAACACGCACTTGCCGCCGGCATCGCCGCCAAGCGCATCTCCCCGCACGTACTGCGACATTCGTTCGCGACGCACCTCTTGAACCACGGCGCCGACCTGCGCGCGCTGCAAATGCTGCTCGGCCACAGCAATCTCTCCACTACGCAAATCTACACGTTGGTCGCGCGCGAAGGATTGAAGCGGTTGCATGCTCAACACCACCCGCGGGCATGAGTGTTTCTTTGTGGGAGCGGACCATGCCCGCGGCTTGAATGCTTATTGTGGGAGCGGTCCATGCCCGCGATCGAGAATCACGATCCTGCTCATCCCGGTCGCGGGCAGGGCCCGCTCCCACAACAAAGCGAAAGGTGTTGCTGCTGGTGGCCGATTGCGGCACCGCCCGTTCCTGCGCCGAGACAACAATGGCTTGTCGCGTCGAACGCATTCTGGGGTCGCCTTGGACGAGTGGAACCGGTGGCAAGCACGCAGGGATGCCACGATCTGTGCCGATCGTGCGTGCCGCGGTAACCCCCATGAAGCGACCCGTGACACGCTATCATTTCGCTTTTCAACGGAGCCTCGACATGGCCGAGCAGAACTATCCCGAGTGGGTCTGGCACAACGGCGCGATCAAGCCATGGCGCGAAGCCACCGTGCACGTGATGTCCCACGGGTTGCAGTACGGCTCGTCGATATTCGAAGGCATCCGCTGCTACAAGACACCAACGGGTAGCGCGATCTTCCGCCTCGCCGCGCACATGAAGCGCCTGTACAGTTCGGCAAGGATCTACGACATGCCGATGCCGTTTTCGATCGAGGAAACCAGCGCGGCCTGCCACGAGGTGTTGAAGAAGAATGGTTTCGACCAGGCCTACCTCCGGCCGTGCGCGTATCGCGGCCTCGGCGGCTTCGGCATTTCGGCTGATACCCCGGTCGACATAACCATTGCCGGTTGGCCGATGGGGCCTTATCTCGGCCCGGAAGCGCTCAAGACCGGCATCACCGCTTGCGTATCGAGCTGGCAGCGTTTCGCGCCCAACACGATCCCGGCCGGCGCCAAGGCCGCCGGCAATTATCTTTCCGGACAACTGATCGCGCGCGAGGCGCGCCAGCGTGGCTTCGGCGAAGGTATCGCACTGTCGTCGACCGGCCTGTTGAGCGAAGGCGCCGGCGAGAACGTGTTCCTGGTATTCGATGGCGCACTGCACACCGCGCCGGTCAGCGCCGCGATCCTGAACGGCATCACCCGCGATTCGATCATCACCCTCGCCACGGACAATGGCATCGCCGTGGTGGAACGCGACCTGCCGCGCGAATACCTGTACCTCGCCGACGAAATCTTCATGTGTGGCACCGCCGCCGAGGTCACTCCGATCCGCGCGATCGACGGCAAGCAGGTCGGCAACGGCGAGGGCGGCCCGCTCACCCGCAAGATCCAGGATCTGTTTTTCGGCCTGTTCGAGGGCCGCACGGAAGACAAGTGGGGCTGGCTCGAGGGGCTGTGAGTTGATCTGATCAGCAGAACAAAAGCATTTTCGACACGGATTTGCACGGATAAAAGCAGATCAAGCAAACGGCGGGTTCTCGAGCGCCGGAGACGCTTTTCGCGGCCAGCCAGCAGTTGCCATTGGCGCACGTCGAACCCACGCGACCACTGGCCGCGCGAACACGAAACCTGCTTTGCTCCTGATCCGCCTTTATCCGCGTGCATCCGTGTCAAAAAATGCTTTCTCTGTTCCCTGACACCGCACGTAGCCGGAAACGATGAATCCATCGCCCAACCTGTTCCTGATCGGCCCGATGGGTTCCGGCAAGTCGAGCATCGGTCGGCGGCTGGCGCAGCATTTCGACATGCCGTGCGTTGATCTTGATGCGTGTATCGAGGAACGCACCGGCGCCAGCGTCGCGACCATTTTCGAGATCGAAGGCGAAGCCGGTTTTCGTCGCCGCGAGTCCGAACTGCTGGCCGAGTTGACCCAGCAGTCCGGGATTGTCCTGGCGACGGGTGGCGGCGCGGTGCTGGCACCCCCCAATCGCGCATTGTTGCGCGAGCGCGGTTTCGTGGTGTGGCTGGAAACCGGTATCGAGCAACAGCTTCAACGCCTCGCGCGCGATCGTCATCGACCACTGTTGCATGCGCCGGACCGCCGCGAACGGCTGGAACAATTGGCCCGCGAGCGCGATCCGGTTTACCGCGAACTGGCGGACTTCACCGTCAGCAGTGAAGGCGAATCCTGCCAGCACGCTGCCACACGCATCGCGGCCCTGCTCGAACGCAACTGGCAACGTATTCCGGGTTCCGGACAATCGGCATGACCAATACCATCGAAGTCGGCATTCCCGCGCACCGTTACTCCATCAGCATCGGCTCGGGATTGCTCGACAGCGCGCCGTGGCACTCGGCACTTCGAGGGCGGCACGCGTTGATCGTCAGTGACGGCAACGTGGCACCGCTGTACGCACAACGGCTGCGCGATGCGCTGACGCATGCCAGCGGCGATTCAATAGACAGCGAAACCCTGGTTCTCCCCGCTGGCGAAGCGCACAAGAACCTCGGCGCGGCATCCAAGATCTTCGATGCGCTGTCGCAACTCGGCGCCACCCGCGACGCCTGCATCCTCGCGCTGGGCGGTGGCGTCGTCGGTGACATCGCGGGTTTCGCTGCGGCCTGCTGGATGCGCGGCATCGACTTCGTGCAATTCCCGACTACGCTGCTGGCAATGATCGATTCGTCGGTCGGCGGCAAGACCGGCGTCGACCATCCGGCCGGCAAGAACCTGATCGGCGCGTTCCACCAGCCGCGCGCGGTCATCGCCGATCTCGACACGCTGGCGACGCTGCCCGATCGCGAACTGCGCGCGGGGCTTGCCGAGGTCGTCAAGACGGCGTGCATCGGCGACGCGGATCTCTTCGACTGGCTGGAAGGCCACGTAGATGCATTGCTGGCACGCGATACCGAGGAGCTGACCCACACCATAACGCGCTGCTGCCAATTCAAGGCCGGCGTGGTGGAGCGCGACGAACGCGAAGCCGGTGAGCGGGCGTTGCTCAATTTCGGCCACAGCTTCGGGCATGCCATCGAAACCGAGGCCGGCTACGGTGCACTGCTGCACGGCGAAGCGGTGGCGATCGGCATGGTTCTCGCGGCACGTTTGTCCGCACGACTCGGCATGGCTGACGGCGCCGATGGCGAAAGATTGAGCGCGCTGTTGCAGCGCTTCGGCTTGCCGGTATCCATGCCACGCGAATTGGACGCCGATGCATTGCTTGCGCGCATGCGGCTCGACAAGAAAAACCGTGCCGGTGCGCTGCGGCTCATCCTGTGGCGCGGGATCGGACGTGCCGAAATCGTCGAAGGCGTCGAGGCTGCCAAGGTCCGCGCCGTGCTCGCCTGAATCCGTCTACTCCACCGGCCGAGCATCCCCCTCGATCCCCCTTCGCATGCGAAGGGGGAAGAAGAGCGCGCGCTCATTCACTTCCAGACACACGAAGAAAAGTGTTGACTTCACGCCTCCGGCTTTTTCACCCCCTTCCGCAGGAAGGGGGTCACGACGGAGTCGCGGGGGATGCCGGCATACATCTCCCTTACAATTTGCCCATGCACCTCTACTTGCAAACCCCGCCCGCCACCGGCGCCGCGCCGCGCTATTGCCGGATCGCGCTGGAACAGGACCTGCTCGGCGGTTGGACGTTGTACCGCGAATCCGGTACGGAAGGTGGGCGGGTGACGCTGAAACGCGAGGTCTACCTCGACCGCGACGCCGCATTGACCGCATTCGAACAAGCCCGTGACGCGCAACTGAAGCGCGGCTTCAAGGTAATGATCACGCAGGGATCCGAATATCCGCATGGCTGAGACCACCGACCGCAGCAACCGCTTCCTGCACGCGCTTCGCCGCGAACCCGTCGACACCACGCCGGTCTGGATCATGCGCCAGGCTGGCCGTTACCTCCCCGAATACCGCGCCACGCGCGCACGCGCCGGCAGTTTCCTTGCCATGGCGCAAACGCCAGAGCTGGCCTGCGAAGTCACCTTGCAGCCGATCGAGCGCTTCGAACTGGATGCGGCGATCCTGTTTTCCGACATCTTGACCGTCCCGAACGCGATGGGCCTCGGCCTGCACTTCGTCGAAGGCGAAGGTCCGAAATTCTCGGCGCCCGTGCGCAACGCCGCCGAGATCGCCAAGCTCGGCGTGCCCGACCCGGAATCATCGCTCGGCTACGTGATGGACGCGGTGCGCCTGTGCCGGCACGAATTGCACGGCCGCGTGCCGCTGATCGGATTCGGCGGCAGCCCGTGGACCCTCGCCTGCTACATGATCGAGGGCGAAGGCTCGCGCGATTTTGCAAGAGTCAAGGCGTTCGCGTTGAACGAACCCGTGGCCATGCACCAGTTGCTCGATGTCAACGCCCGCGCGGTTGCGGCTTACCTTGCGGCGCAAGCCGCCGCCGGTGCGCAAGCCTTGATGATCTTCGACAGTTGGGGCGGCATGCTGGCGCCCACGATGTTCGAGGAATTCTCGGCGCGCTACCTGTCGCAAATCGCCGCGCTGCTGCGCGACGATGCGCACGCACGTGACATCCCGTTGATCGTATTCTCGAAGGGCGCCAATGCCAGCCTCGAGACCTTGGTCGACAGCGGCTGCGCGGCGCTCGGCCTGGACTGGACCATCAAGCTGGACGCAGCCCGTCGCCGCATCGGCGACCGCGTCGCGCTGCAGGGCAATCTCGACCCCGCAACGCTGTTGGCATCGCCCGATGTGATTCGTCGCGAGGTCAAACGCGTGCTCGACGAGTTCGGTCCGCATCCTGGGCACATATTCAACCTTGGGCACGGCATTACGCCCGACGTCGATCCCGAACACGTCGCGGTATTGGTGGATGCGGTGCATCGCTATGGTGCGCATGTAAAACCGGAGCAAGTCGTTTGATTTCGCTTCGAGCAAGCCACACGTAGGTTGGGGTGAGCGCTTCTTGCGAACCCCAACGTGTCCACGACCGGTCGTCGGGTCTCCCCTGGATCAGGCCGGGTCCCACCCTCCTGTGAACCTGCGGTCTCGCGAGAACAGAAAATGGATCCCGGCTTTCGCCGGGATGACGACATTGGCAAAGCCATCCGGGGTGCGTTGCCAGCACGCATCCCGGAAAGCACGCGCGACAGCCCCGCCCGATTGACCTAAACTTGCCGTCTTGTGTCGCAACACCACGAAGTCATGAGCCAACGCATCCTCACCGGCATCACCACCACCGGCACACCGCATCTCGGCAACTATGCCGGCATGCTGCGGCCGGCCATCGCGGCGAGTCGACGCGACGACACCGACAGTTTCTTTTTCCTCGCCGACTATCACGCGCTGATCAAATGCGACGACCCGGAGCGGATCGCGCGCTCGCGTCTGGAAATCGCCGCAACGTGGTTGGCATGCGGGCTGGATCCCGCGCGGGTGACCTTCTATCGGCAATCGGATATCCCGGAAATCCCCGAACTCACGTGGATACTGACCTGCGTGACGGCCAAGGGCCTTTTGAATCGCGCGCACGCATACAAGGACGCGGTCGACCAGAATACCGCAAAGGGCGAAGACGCCGACGCCGCCGTCACCGCGGGACTCTACATGTACCCGGTGCTGATGGCCGCTGACATCCTCGCATTCAACGCGAATGCCGTACCGGTCGGGCGCGACCAGGTGCAGCATGTCGAGATGACCCGCGACATCGGCCAGCGCTTCAACCACATCCATGGCGCGGCCTGGCGCGCGGCCGGCGGCAAGGGCGAGCCATTCGCGCTGCCGGAAGCCGTGGTCGAGGAAAGCGTCGCGACGCTGCCCGGTCTCGACGGCCGCAAGATGTCCAAGAGTTACGACAACACGATTCCACTGTTCGAGGGCGGCCCCAAGGCCACGCGCGAGGCGATCGCAAAGATCGTCACCGATTCGCGCGAGCCGGGTGAGCCCAAGGACCCCGATTCGTCCAGCCTGTTCGCGATCTTCCGCGCATTCGCTGGCGACGCCGAAAGCACCGCGTTCCGTGAGGAACTGGAGTCCGGGCTGGGCTGGGGCAATGCGAAGAAGCAATTGTCCGAACGCATCGAGCGCGAAATCGCGCCTTTGCGTGAACGTTACGACGCACTGATGGTGCGTCCGGACGACATCGAGGACGTGCTGCGTGAAGGTGCCAGCAAGGCCCGTGCGATCGCCCAGCCACGTATCGAAACCATGCGGCGCGCAGTGGGGCTTGGCGCTCTCGGTGCGGGTTCCGCGAAGACTGGCAGCGCCACCAGGAAAGGCGCCAAGCGCGCGCGTATTGCCAGCTTTCGCGATGGCGACGGTTTCCACTTCCGCGTGTTTGCGGCCGATGGTGAGGAACTCCTGCTGTCGCGTGCGTTCGCCGATCCTAAAACCGCCGGCACAATGTCAAAGGCGCTACTGGCCGTCGCCGAACCGGATATCGCGATCGACGATTCACGCTTTGCGCTGATGATCGATGGCGAACGCGTGGCGACCAGCCCCGCCTTTGCCGATACCGCGACACGTGACGCGGCAGTCCGGAACCTGCGCGCGGCACTGGCCTCCCTGCGCGAGGTCGATTGAACGTGGCGCGCTTCGTCGCCCTGCTGCTGATCGGCCCGTGGCTGGCGGTACTGGCATGGCTGTACTGGTTGTACGTGCGCAAGTCGCACGCGACGCCGGCACTGGCGCACCGCGACGTGATCATCATCGTGATGGCATTCGTGGCCGCGATTCTTGGTACAGCGATCGGCTGGCAAGCCGCATTCGGCCATGCTGGTCCGATCTGGAAACAGGTCGCCGCCGCGCTCGGTGCCTACGCAGGTTTCAACGTGGTGTTGTTGGCCGGCCTGCTGCGGCATTGGTGGGCACGCCGCCGCTCTGTATCGGCGCCGTAGCCGTATCGAAGCGGCCAACAGCCCGCGGCGCTTGCGGCGCGCGGAATTCCCCTGAACCAACCGTGACTTCTGCCAGTAGGGGTCGGCAGCACCACCCGCTAATTTGTTTGCATGTAATTTGAGCGCGAACCGATGCTTCACCGCCCCACGTGATGCCGGATTCGCATGGGAACTTCCGCATGCGTTGGCTCACTCTCACAGGTCTGCTGTTGATTGCTGTCGCGTCGCCGGCACTTTCGGTCACCATCGATGGCCATATCGAACCGGGCGAATGGCAACGCGCGCGGGACATCACCGATTTTCGCCAGACCCAGCCGTTGACCGGCGACCCCGCGAAATACCCGGTACAAGCGTGGGTGGAGGCGGTTCCACAGGGGCTGGTGGTGGCGGTACGCGTCACCCAGCCGGCGAGTGTGCCGCGCACCGAGCAGAAGGTGCAGCGCGATTTTCGGGACAGCGTCGATCGCGTCAACGTCAATATCGATTTCAACGGCGACGGGCTTGTCGGTTACAACTTCGTGATTGCCTCGACCGGCGCGATCGGTGACGAGGTCATCACCAATGAAAGCCGGTTCAACAGCGATTGGGACGCCAAATGGCAACACGGGGTCAGCCAGGACGCGCAGGGCTGGTCGGTGGAGATCTTGATCCCGTGGTCGATCGCACCGATGCACGCGGGTGTCGACGGCAAGCGCACCATAGGCATCAACATCGACCGGGTATTCGCCGCGATCGGCAGGCGCGCATCCTGGCCGACCGTGAGTTACGCGCAGCCACGGTTCCTGTCCAAATTCGCGCACATCACGATTCCTGCCTACAGCCAGTCACTACTCGCCGTTACCCCCTATATATCGACAACGTACGACAACGTCGGGCACACCGGCCGGCTGCGCAAGGGTGCGAACCTGTTCTGGAAACCGAACGGCCAATTCCAGTTGAGCGCGACGATCAATCCCGATTTCGGGCAGGTTGAAAGCGACGATCTGGTCATCAATTTCGGCGCAACCGAGACGTTTTTCAGCGACAAACGTCCGTTCTTCACCGAGAATCACGGCATCTTCGCCTTCAGCCTGCTCGATGACAACAGCCAACTCGTCTACTCGCGGCGGGTCGGTGGGCCTTCCGACGATGGCGGTGGTGTCAGTGACATCGCCGGTGCGATCAAACTCAATGGCAGCCAAGGCGCCACCAGCTACGGGATACTCGCGGCCGACGAGAATGGTCCAGCCGGCCGCAGCTTCGGTGCATTGCGCGTGGTGCACGCCTTCGGCAAGCAGAACCTCGGCATGTTGCTGACCCGTGTCGACCATCCCTTTCTCGCTCGTGAAGCGACCGTGTTCGGCATCGACGAGCACTGGCGCCCGAACGGTCGACTGACCATCGGCGCCAATCTGGTCGGCAGTTTCATCGAGCAACGCGGCCAGGGCAGCGACGGGTTGGGGGCGACTTTCGTCGCCGATTACGTGATGGACCGCGGTTGGCAGCAGGAGTGGCTGGCGATGCACTTCGGCCGGCGTTTCCAGATCAACGATTTTGGCTATCTCCAACGCAACGACCTCAACTATGCGCATTGGCAAGTGCGCAAACGCATGACCGACCTGCCAACGGACTCCCGCTACCGCGACCACGTCTGGAGCGCCCGCATCGATTTACTCAGGGATACCGAAGGGCTCAACCTGCGCCGCCAGTTGCGCATCGAACGGGACAGCGATCTGCGCAACGGCGCCAGCGAAGAAATCGAACTGCACGTCAACAGCTCGGCATGGGACGATTTGTTGACCCGCGGCCACGGCGCCCTGTACCTGCCGCCATCGATTTCTTTCCGCTACGAGCGCCACTATCCGCGCCGCGGAGACTGGGCATGGGACTGGGAGATCGACATCGACAGCGGCGGGCTGGCCGGCAACAACGAGGCCGGTTACGAGTTGGAATTCGTCCCCACCCACTACGTCAGCGACGCCTTCAGCGTGCACGTGGGACTGGATTTCCAGCGCAATCCCGATTGGCTGGTCTGGCAACACGACAACCTGATTGGCCGCTTCGACCAGCGCCAGTTGGAGCTGGACACCGGCTTCGATTGGAGTATCGACAATCACCAGGAACTGCGCCTCAAGCTGCAGGCGATCGGACTTGGCGCGCGTTTGCGTGGCGCATACCTGGTCAAAGCCGACGGACGAACGGTACCGACTGATCAAGTCGTGAGCGACTTCGACGTAGGCAACCTCGGCGTACAACTTCGGTACCGCTACGAGCTGGCGCCGCTGTCGTACCTGTATGTCGTCTATGGCCGTGGCGGCTACCAGCAACTGTCAGCCACCGACGGTACCCTCGGCGCACCCTCGGTATTGCGGGACAGCTTTTCCCTGCGCAATACCGAGCAGTGGCTGGTCAAACTGAATTATCGATTCGATATGTAGGTCGCACCGCAATGGTCGCGTGCACGCAAGCTCCTACCGGGGTTGTGCGAGTCTGCAGGTTGGGCTGGCATCGCGAAGGCCAACTGCATCACGTGAGTCACGACGGGTGAACCGCTGAACAACCGAGCGATGACAGATCGTGCGGTGCCGAATAGATGTAAACCCAGCAGGTTGCTCAGTGGTTCACTGCGGCAGCGCCAGATCGTCCAGGATCGCTTTGAGGAATCTCGCGGCTTCGCCACCGGTGGCGGCGCGGTGGTCGAAGGTGAGGCTTATCGGCAGGCGCCGATGTACCTCGATACCGCCCATCACCGCGACCACATCGTGCGACAACTTGCCGGCCCCGACGATGGCGACACACGGCGGCACCACCACCACGGTGCCGTAGCGGCCGGCGAACATGCCGAAGTTGGACAGGCTGATGGTGTAGCCGGATAGTTCTGACGCCGGGATCGAGCGGTCTTCGACCTGTGTGCGCAGACGGTTGATGCCTTCGCGCACGCCGCGCGCATCGAGCATGTCGGCATTGCGCAGCGCCGGCACGAACAGGCCGTCGTCGGTATCGACCGCGATGCCGAGATCGACGTGCGGATGACGGGTGATGGTGAGATTTTTGCCGTCAAACCACGCGTTCAACGCGGGCACTGTTTTGCATGCGGAAACAATCGCGCGGACGAGGCGCGCGGTGATGTCCTGCTTGCCCAGCCACTGGTGCAGATCGGCGTCGTCCACCAGCGTGGTTTGCACTACCTGCGCATGCGCGTCGGCCATCACTCGCGCCATGTTGCGACGCACGCCCTTCAACTGCTCCGGCTGGCCCGTTGCCTGGACGGAGGGCGGCGTGGTGCGCATCGGTTTGCCGGATTGGGAAACGGTGCTGCGTTGCGACGCGGCAACAGGCGCGGGCGCGCGGCTTGGCGCTGCTGGCGCGGGCGCCGCTCCGAGCAAAGCTGCAGTCCCCGCCGCCACGGCATTCTTCACGTCCTGCATCGTGACCACGCCGCCGGCGCCCGTAGCCTGCACACGCGCAAGGTTTACTTTCAGTTTCCGCGCCATCGCGCGCACCGCCGGCACAGCCCTGATGCCACCGACGCTGCCCGCCTGTTCCGTGCGCACCTCGTTGCTGCTCGAGACCGCGCCGACCACGGTACCTTCGTCCTCACGCTCGCTACCGGTTTGCTGGACTTCGCCACCTTCGTCGGAGGCAATCACCTTGTCCCCGTTGTCGGGTGCCGGAGCACCCGCACCCTTGGCCTGCACCGGCTGCGGCGGCGCTTCCTGATGGTGTCCACCCGCGGCGTTCTCGGCGCGTTGCTTGGCGTTCGGGTCGAGCTCGAATTCGGCCAGAGCCGCGCCGGTATTGATGACGTCACCCGCCGCGCCGTGGAACTTCAGTACCTTGCCGGTATACGGCGAGGGCACCTCCACCACGGCCTTGGCGGTTTCCATCGAAACCAGCGGTGCATCCAGCTTGACGCTGTCGCCCTCCTTCACCAGCCATTCGACGATGGTGGCGTCGGGCAAGCCTTCGCCGAGGTCGGGGAGATGGAATGTTTTGTTGTCGGCCATGGCGCCTTGTCTCTCAGTCAGTGATTGCGGTTCAAACCCACACGTCATTGTCGGCGGTCAACTCGGATGCAGTGTCGCCGGTATTGACGACGCCGCGAGGCTCGATGATCAACGCGTGACACTCTTCGGTTGCGCGGGTGATGTGCTCCACGCCATGCGGCACCACGAACATCTCGCCTTCATGGACCGACACCTCGTGATCTCGGAACCCGACCTGCATCGTACCCTTGACGACAATGAAAACTTCGTCCGTTTCGGCATGGCTGTGCCAGACGAATTCGCCCTGCAACTTGACCAGTTTGAACTGGTAATCGTTCATCTCGGCCACCACACGCGGTGACCACTGTTCGGGAATTCGCGCAAATTTCTCGGCGAAATTGACAACGTCGCAAGCCATGCGTGTGCTCGCTATCCCGCCGCCAGCGTCCGCTTCGCCGCATCCACGACGCGCGCGGTGCTGGGCAACTGTTTCATTTCGAGGCGATACAGTGGGGTGTGGATGTCCCAGCCGCTGACGCGCACGACTGGTGCGAGCAGATCGTAGAGGCATTCTTCGGCGATGCGCGCGGCGATCTCGGCACCGAAACCTGCGGTCTTTGGCGCTTCCTGCACGATCACACAGTGACCGGTCTTCTGCACCGATTCGGCGATCGTGTCGAAGTCGAGCGGCGTCAGCGTGGCGAGGTCGATCACCTCGGCGCTGACGCCGTCTTTCGCAAGCTGATCGGCGGCTTCCAGGGTTTCCTTCACCTGCGCGCCCCACGTCACCAGCGTGATGTCGGTGCCATCACGCAGCACGAAGCAGACGTCCAGCGGCAGTGCCTCGCCGTCGTCCGGCACTTCTTCCTTGTATTGACGATAGATGCGCTTGGGTTCCAAAAACACCACCGGATCGGGATCGCGGATCGCGGCCAGCAGCAGACCGTACGCGCGCGCCGGCGATGACGGCAATACCACGCGCAGGCCCGGCACGTTGGTGAACAGGTGCTCGTTGGCTTCCGAATGATGTTCTGGCGCGTGGATGCCGCCGCCCCATGGCGCGCGGAACACGGCAGGACACGACAAGCGCCCGCGGGTGCGGTTGCGCATGCGCGCGGCGTGGCAGCAAATCTGCTCCATCATCGGGTAGATGAAGCCTTCGAACTGCGCTTCGCACACCGGCTTCATGCCTTGTGCGGCAAGGCCGACGGTGAGGCCGGCGATGGTGGTTTCATCCAGCGGCGTGTCGAACACGCGCAGCTCGCCGAACTTTTCCTGCAGGCCGACGGTGGCGCGGAACACGCCGCCGTTGACGCCGACGTCTTCACCCAGCACCACGACCGACTTGTCCTGCTTCATCTCGTGCGCAAGGGCTTGGGTGACGCCTTCGATCAGGGTAATCGCCGCCATGTCAGTGGCTCCCCTGTTCCAGCGCGATGGCTTCTTCGCGCTGCTTCGCCAGGTCGGCCGGCAACTCGGCGAAGGTGTAGTCGAACATCGCCGTGACCGGTTGCGCCTTGGTTTCGAGATAGGTGTTCACTTCGTTGTCCATCCACTCGTCGCACTCGGCCTGCAAGGCATCTTCCTTTTTCTTGTTCCACGCTTTTTTTGATTCCAGCCAGGTGCGCAAGCGTTTGACCGGGTCTTTGGTCCACGCGTCCTCGACCTCGTCCTTGCCGCGGTAGCGGCGCGCGTCGTCGGCGGTGGTGTGATCGCCCAAGCGATAGGTGACGCATTCGACCACGCTGCCACCGTGGCCCTTGCGCGCGCGTTCGACAGCGTCGCCCATTGCCTTGCGCACCGCGATGATGTCGTTGCCATCTACCTGGATGCAGGGAAGGCCGGCGGCAATGCCCTTTTGCGCCAGCGTCTTGGCACCGGACTGGATCTTGCGCGGCACCGAAATAGCCCACTGGTTGTTCACGATCGCGGCCACCAGCGGCAGCTCGCGCGCACCGGCGACATTGATGGCGCCCATGAAATCGGATTTCGAGGAACCACCGTCACCGATGGTGCATACCGCGACGCGCTTTTCCTTGCGGATCTTGAACGCCAGCGCGGAACCCGCCGCGTGCAGGCATTGCGTGCCGATCGGCACCGACCATGCGAAATCGTGTTTGGCGGGCTCATTCTGGTAATCGTTGCCGCGCTCGTCGCCACCCCAGTACATGTACACCTCGCGCGGGCGTACGCCG